>NZ_SNWA01000001.1:3118611-3430472 GCF_004361815.1 Paraburkholderia sp. BL10I2N1
TCTGGCGACCAACCTCGGCGTGCAAACCGGCGACAAGGTCACGCTGGTGGCGCCCGAAGGCACGATGACGCCTGCCGGCATGCTACCGCGTCTGAAGCAGTTCACGGTGGTCGGCGTGTTCGAATCGGGGCACTACGAGTACGACAGCACGCTCGCGCTGATCAATATTCGCGATGCCGAGGTGCTGTTCCGGCTGCCCGCGCCGACAGGGGTGCGGCTGCGGCTGAAGGATATGCAGCGCGCACCGGAGGTCGCGCACGAACTGGCGCGCTCGCTTTCGGGTGACCTCTACATCCGCGACTGGACGCAGCAGAACAAGACCTGGTTCTCGGCGGTACAGATCGAAAAACGCATGATGTTCATCATTCTCACGCTGATCATTGCGGTGGCGGCATTCAATCTGGTGTCGTCGCTGGTGATGACGGTCACCAACAAGCAGGCCGACATCGCCATCCTGCGCACGCTCGGCGCGCAGCCCGGCTCGATCATGAAGATTTTCGTCGTGCAGGGCGTGACGATCGGTTTTGTCGGTACGGCTACGGGCGTCGCGCTCGGCTGCCTGATCGCGTGGAGCATTCCATGGCTCGTGCCGATGATCGAACATCTGCTCGGTGTGCAGTTTCTGCCGCCTTCGGTGTACTTCATCAGCGAGCTGCCGTCCGAGCTCGTGCCGGGCGACGTGATCCGCATTGGCCTGATCGCCTTCGCGCTGTCGGCGGTGGCGACGCTGTATCCGAGCTGGCGCGGTGCCAGGGTTCGTCCGGCGGAGGCGCTGCGTTATGAATGATCTTTCCATCCCTCAAGCCATGTCCGACGAAGCCGGTCTATATCCCTACGTGCTGGAAGCGACCGGTGTATCGAAGGCGTTCGTGCAGGGCGGTCTCAATGTCCAGGTGCTGAACAACACGCAGCTTTCCGTGCGCCGGGGCGAGAAGCTCGCCATTGTGGGCGCGTCGGGCTCGGGCAAGAGCACGCTGCTGCATGTGCTGGGGGGCCTCGACGAACCGAGCGCGGGCCACGTGTCCGTGATGGGCAAGCCGTTCACGAAGCTCTCGGAGCGCGAACGCAACAACCTGCGCAATCGGGCGCTTGGGTTCGTCTATCAGTTCCACCATTTGCTGCCTGAGTTCTCCGCGCTCGATAACGTCGCGATGCCGTTGCGCATCCGGCGTCTTACGACCGAGGCCGCACGCCATGAAGCGCTTGCGGTGCTGGAGCGCGTCGGCATGGCGCATCGGGCGAAGCATCGTCCGGGCGAACTGTCGGGCGGTGAGCGTCAACGGGTGGCCATTGCACGTGCGCTCGTGACGAAGCCGGCCTGCGTGCTGGCCGATGAGCCGACCGGCAACCTCGACGGCGCCACGGCGGATACGGTGTTCAATCTGATGCTCGAACTGTCGGAGACGCTCGATACGAGCTTCGTGATCGTCACCCACGATCCGGATCTGGCTGCGCGCTGTGACCGCACGATGCGTCTGCGCGACGGTGTGCTATACGAAGAGCCGTCGGTTCCTGTGTAACTTCTCATTGACCTTCTCGCCGGGGCGCGCTCATGTGGATCGACACGCACTGCCATCTCGATGCATCGGAGTTCGATGCGGACCGCGCGACTGTTGCTACGGCCGCCCGTGAGGCAGGGGTGTCGCGGATCGTGATTCCGGGTGTCGCGCGCGAGAACTTCGCGACGGTGCGGGAACTGGCGCAGCGCGTCGAAGGCGGCGCTTACGCGCTGGGTATCCATCCGCTTTACACGCCGGGCGCGCACGGCGCCGATCTCGATGTGCTGCGCCTCGCGATCGAAGCCAGTCTCGATGATCCACGTTTCGTCGGCCTCGGTGAGATTGGTCTCGACTATTTTGTCCCGGGTCTCGACGATGAGCGGCAGCAGTTCTTCTTCAGCGAGCAGTTGAAACTCGCGCGCGAATTCGATCTGCCTGTGATCTGTCACGTTCGCAAATCGCAGGATCAGGTGCTCAAAGGCCTGCGGCGGCACGCTGTCCATCGCGGCATCGCGCATGCGTTCAACGGCAGTTTCCAGCAGGCGCAGGCGTTCATCGATCACGGCATGCACCTTGGCTTCGGCGGCAATCTGACGTTCGAGCGTGCGTTGCAGATCCGGCGCCTTGCCGCTCAGTTGCCGATCGAGGCGATCGTCGTCGAGACGGACGCGCCCGACATCTCTCCCTCCTGGTTGTACAGGCAGCGCAACACGCCCGATCAGATTCCGCGCATCGGCGCGATCCTCGCCGAACTGCGCGGCGTCAGCGAAAACGAGCTTGCGTTAGGCACAACGGCTAACGCTCACGCCGCGCTGCCCCGGCTCGCACTTTCCTCTGGATAATCGATGCATGTGGTTCGCGCCGGGCGGAACACGCGCCCGGCGCCGTCGCGCCTGATTCGCGCACCGGCGTCTCTCGGAGGGCGAGCGGATGCGGGCAGTGTGGTGCGGATTTGCGTTGGGTGTCCTGTGTTTGCAGCAGCAGGCGGTATTGCCAGGGCGCGGTGGCTGGTGGGCGCTTGTGCTGGTGGCCAGTAGTCTCGTCAGTGTGGCCGTGTGGCTGCGTTCGACGAACCGTTCCCGTTTGACGGCGGTGGCAGGTTGGCTTGCCGTTGGGCTGGCTTCGGGATGTGTCGGCTTTGACTATGCCGCCTTGCGCGCGGAACAACGTCTCGCGTGGGCTTTGCCGATTGCCCAGGAAAGTCGTGACATCGTCGTCGAGGGCTATGTCAAAGGCCTGCCTGCCCGTGAGGCGAAAGGCGCGCGTTTCCTTTTCGAAGTCGAATCGAACGATGCGCAGATCGAGCGGTTTCCCCGCACGATCCAGCTCTCATGGATTGCCACAGGTACCCCGCCGCCCGTCCTCGAACCGGGTGCGCGCTGGAGGCTGTCCGTGCGGCTGAAGCGTCCGCACGGCAACGCCAACTTTGGCCTGCGTGACGCGGAAGCTTCCTTGCTTGCGCGCAACGTCCGGGGGACTGGCTATGTAAGTGCGCCCTCTTCGGCGTTGCGATTGCCAGGGACTGCCCGCGGCCTTGGCGTGACGGTCGATCGCTGGCGCGCTCAGATACGCGCGAGGATCGAAGCGGCGCTGGGCGATGCGCCCCATGCCGGCATCGTCGTCGCGCTCGCGGTGGGCGCGCAGGATGCCGTCAGTGCCACTGACTGGCTGCTCATGCGCAATACCGGCACGAGCCATCTGGTCGCGATATCCGGGCTGCACATTGGTTTCGTTGCTGGATTGGCGGCCTGGATTGTGGGCAGTCTGTGGCGGCGCTCGTGTTTTGTCGGTCGCGACTGGCCGCTGTTAATTCCTGCACAGAAAGTCGCGACTCTCGGGGGCGTGCTGTTCGCGGCTGGCTATGCCGCGCTCGCCGGTTTCAATGTCCCGGCCCAGCGGGCGCTGTGGATGCTCGTCGTCGCTTCGGCGGCGTTCATCAGCGGGCGCAGCGTGGCGCCGTCGATTGTGCTGGCATGGGCAGTCGGGCTGGTGTTGTTGATCGATCCGTGGGCCGTCGTGTCCGCGGGTTTCTGGCTGTCGTTCTGCGCGGTGGCGGCGATCCTGTTTGCGACATCGGGACGATTGCGCATTCGCGACCGCGATCGCGAGCGACAGGCCGGTGACATCGAGGCGTCGGGCTTCGCCCGGATTCAGGCTGCCATGCGTCGGTGTCGGCGGGCGCTGAGCGGGCGTCTGCGCAGTGGCGCGCATGTGCAGTTTGCGGTCACGCTCGCTCTCGCGCCGCTGACCGTTTACTGGTTCGCGCAGATTCCGCTGGTCGGCCCGCTGGCTAACGCGTTCGCGATTCCGTGGGCGAGCCTCTTTGTGACGCCGATGGTGCTCGCGGGCATCGCGCTGCCGGCGCCACTCGATGGCGTTGCGTTTCGCGCGGCCAATGCGCTGCTCGATGTTCTGGTAGCCGGACTGCAAGCGCTATCGGGTCCCGCATGGATGCTCTGGCGCCTGCCGCAGCCGGACGGCTGGGCGCTGGCTGCGGCGGCTGTCGGCGTCGCGTGGTGCCTGGCGCCCCGGGGCTGGCCGCTGCGCTGGGCGGCGCCGCTGACGTGGCTGCCGCTGCTGTTGCCGCCGCTGGCTGTGCCTGCTCCCGGTACCTTCCGCCTGACCGCACTCGACATTGGTCAGGGTTCGTCGATCCTCATCGAGACCGCGCATCATTCATTGCTGTTCGATGCGGGCCCAGGTCCGGAGTCGACCCATGCGGGCGAGCGCATCGTCCTGCCCTATCTGTACGCGAACGGCGTGAAACGTCTGGATGCGCTGGTGATCAGTCATGCGGATTCGGATCATGCAGGCGGCGCGCCAGCCGTGCTCGCGGGGATCGAGGTGCGTCAGTTGCTCGCCGCACTCGAGCCGTCGCATCCCTTGTGGACGAGTGCGCGCGGCGCAGGCGTCAGCACGCTACCGTGTGCGGCCGGCCAGCGCTGGCATTGGGACGGCGTCGACTTCACGGTTCTGTGGCCCGATGCGGGGCCGTTGAAGGGCAAGCCCAACGATCATTGCTGTGTGCTGCGCGTCAGCGCGACGGGCGATGCGTCGGGCAGGGGGCAGGGCATATCGGACAGGTCGGCGGCTGTGGTTCAACCTGGCGAGTCGGCATTGCTTGCTGCCGACATCGAGGCGCCCGTCGAGCGCATTCTGCTTGCCCGCGATCCGGGCGCGTTACGCGCACAGGTGTTGATCGTGTCGCATCACGGCAGCAAGACATCGTCTACCGAGCCGTTCCTCGACTCTGTCGACCCGCTTGTCGCGATATTTCAGGTAGGCTATCGCAACCGTTTTCATCACCCGAACCCGGGCGTGTATGCGCGATATCTCGCGCGTCATATCGAGCTGTCGCGCAGCGACGCCGATGGCGCAGCCCGGATCGAGGTGGCCGGCAAGGCGCTATCGATAGAGCGGTATCGCGACACGCACCGGCGCTACTGGATGGACATGTGACCGGCGAAGTGCTTTGCCGTCCCGGTTGTGAGGGACAGGCAAGGCGGCGGGCTAAACGCGGTCAGCACAAGCAGAAAAGGAGACGACGGCGCTTGAAAAACATCATCCACTTCTCGCACGCGAACGGTTTTCCTGCATCGACCTACCGGACCATCTTCGCCGAACTCGCGGACGATTACGAACTGCGCTTCGTCGAGCGCCTGGGGCACGACTCACGCTTTCCGGTTACGCGCGACTGGCCGCATCTCGTCGAGGAACTGCTCGCCGATATCGGCAGCCGTTACGAGCAGCCGGTGTGGCTCGTGGGCCATTCGCTAGGCGGCTATCTGTCGATGATGGCCGCGCTGAAGAAGCCGCAGTGGGTGAGGGGCGTAGTGATGCTCGATTCGCCCGTCATCGCGGGCTGGCGCAGCAGCATGCTGCGCGTGTCGCAGTGGACCGGGCTCGACGAGCGCCTGTCGCCGGCTGCCGCAACGCGCACGCGTCGCACGCACTGGGCGAGCCGCGACGAAGCGTGGCGCCATTTTTACTCAAAGCCGGCGTTCGCGCGCTGGGACGAACGCATGCTGTCCGACTATATCGACTTCGGCATTCCGCAAACCTCGCCCGACGGCGGCCGCTCGTTGGCGTTCGATCGCCGCATCGAATATCTGATCTACAAGACCTTGCCGCACACGCTTGGCGCGCGTCTCGCGCGCGGTGCGCCTGTGCCGGTCGGCTTCATCGCGGGCACGCAGTCGAAAGAGATTCGCCAGGCCGGTCTCGACGCAACGCGCCGGGCCGCCGGAGGGCACCTCGAGTGGCTCGAGGGCAGTCACCTGTATCCGATGGAAAAGCCGCTCGAAACCGCGCGCGCCGTGCAGCGCATGTTGCGGGAGCTGGAGCGCCGGGGCTGAGTTCCGACCGCCCCTCACGACGAAATTCGCTTCGGTTGCGGACGATCCGGGCGTGGGCGTTGGCGCGCCGCCGCTGGCCTGGAAAACGGTGCGGGATCGACGTCGAAGCGGCGCATCTTGCTGGCATATTGCTGGGTTGGGGCCCTGCTTTACGGTATAATCCGTTTTTCCCGCGAGCATCCAGCGATGACCAAATATGTTTTCGTCACCGGCGGCGTAGTTTCCTCCCTCGGCAAGGGTATTGCCGCCGCTTCCCTCGCCGCGATTCTCGAATCGCGCGGCCTCAAAGTCACCCTCCTCAAGCTCGATCCTTACATCAACGTCGACCCCGGCACGATGAGCCCGTTTCAGCACGGCGAAGTGTTCGTGACGGAAGACGGAGCGGAGACTGACCTCGATCTTGGCCACTATGAGCGCTTCATCAGCACGAAGATGCGCAAGGCCAACAACTTCACTACTGGCCAGATTTACGAATCGGTGATCCGCAAGGAGCGCCGCGGCGACTATCTGGGCAAGACGGTGCAGGTCATCCCGCACATCACGAACGAGATCCAGGCGTTCATCGAACGCGGCGCGGCTTCCGCGACGTGCGGTGAGCCGGACGTCGCAATTGTCGAAGTGGGCGGCACGGTCGGCGACATCGAATCGCTGCCGTTCCTCGAAGCCGCGCGCCAGATGAGCCTGCGCATGGGCCGCAACAGTTCGTGCTTCGTGCACCTGACGCTGGTGCCCTGGGTGGCTACCGCGGGTGAACTGAAAACCAAGCCCACGCAACATAGCGTGCAGAAGCTGCGTGAAATCGGCATCTCGCCGCACGTGCTGTTGTGCCGTGCGGACCGCCCCATTCCGGACGACGAGCGCGCGAAGATCTCGATGTTCTCGAACGTGCCGGAAGACGCGGTGATTTCGGTGTGGGACGCCGACAGCATCTACAAGATTCCGCAGATGCTTCACGACCAGGGTATGGATGAGATCGTCTGCAACGAGCTTAAGCTCACGCCGAAGCCCGCCGATCTGTCGATGTGGTCGGATCTGGTCGAGAGGCTCGAGCACCCGAAGAACGAAGTCACGATCGGCATGGTCGGCAAGTATGTCGAACTGACCGAGTCGTACAAGTCGCTGATCGAGGCGCTGCGTCATGCGTCGATCCACACGTCGACGAAGGTCAACATCGAATACATCGACTCGGAAGAGGTCGAAACGCAGGGCGTGGAAAGTCTGAGGCACCTCGACGCCGTGCTGGTGCCTGGCGGCTTCGGCCGTCGCGGCACCGAAGGCAAGATTGCGGCGATCCGCTATGCGCGTGAAGCGAAGGTGCCGTACCTCGGCATCTGCCTCGGTATGCAGCTGGCCGTCATAGAATTCGCGCGCGACGTCGTCGGTCTGAAAAATGCCAACAGCACGGAGTTCGATCCGTCGACCGAGAACCGTGTGGTCGCGCTGATCACCGAATGGTACGACCGCGAAGGCCGCGTCGAGAAACGCGACGAAGAGTCGGATCTCGGCGGCACGATGCGTCTCGGCTCGCAACGCTGTCCGATCAAGCCCGGCACGATGGCCGCGGAGATCTATGGCAAGGACGTGAACGAACGTCACCGCCACCGTTATGAAGTCAATAACCGCTTCGTACCCCAGCTCGAGGCCTGCGGCCTTATCATCAGCGCCCATACCCCGAGCGAAGATCTGCCGGAAATGATGGAGCTGCCGCGCGACATGCACCCGTGGTTCGTCGGCGTTCAGTTCCACCCGGAATTCACGTCCACGCCGCGTGATGGTCATCCGCTTTTCAAGTCGTTTGTGGAGGCAGCGCTCGCTCACCATCTTCAGGCGTCGAGCGTCGAGGAGAAAGCATGAAACTGGGCGATTTCGAAGTCGGCCTGGACAAGCCGTTTTTCCTGATCGCGGGCACCTGTGTCGTCGAATCCGAACAGATGACGATCGACACGGCCGGCAAGCTCAAGGAAATCTGCGCGAAGCTCAAGATTCCGTTCATCTACAAATCGTCGTACGACAAGGCCAATCGCAGCAGCGGCAAGTCGTTCCGCGGTCTGGGCATGGACGAAGGCCTGCGCATCCTGTCCGAAGTGAAGAAGCAGCTTGGCTTGCCGGTGCTCACCGACGTTCACAGCGAGCATGACATCGCGGCGGTGGCATCGGTCGTGGACGTGCTGCAGACGCCGGCGTTCCTGTGCCGTCAGACCGATTTCATCCACGCGTGCGCGCGTTCGGGGAAGCCGGTCAACATCAAGAAGGGCCAGTTTCTCGCGCCACACGACATGAAGAACGTGATCGACAAGGCCCGCGACGCGGCACGTGAAGCCGGCCTGTCGGAAGACCGTTTCATGGCCTGCGAACGCGGCGTGTCGTTTGGTTATAACAACCTGGTTTCGGACATGCGCTCGCTCGCGATCATGCGCGAAACCGGCGCGCCGGTCGTGTTCGACGCCACCCACTCGGTGCAGTTGCCGGGCGGGCAGGGCACGAGCTCGGGCGGTCAGCGCGAATTCGTGCCGGTGCTGGCACGCGCTGCGGTTGCGACGGGCGTCGCCGGTCTCTTCATGGAAACGCACCCGAATCCGGCGCAGGCAAAGTCGGACGGTCCGAATGCCGTGCCGCTCAATCGCATGGCCGATCTGCTCGAGACGCTCTTGACGCTCGATCAGGCCGTCAAGCGCGGGCCGTTCCTCGAAAGCGATTTCAACTGATGCAGGCGTTCGCACGGTGTCAGGCGGCGCCGTGCGAATGAATCTGTGGCGGACCCGATGGTCGTAGAAAGCGTGCGGGCGCGAGCGGCTTTTCCGTGTGCCGGACGCAGTTTCACCGTAAGAATCCAACGTCATTTCTTGAGGAAATCATGAGTGCTATCGTAGATATCATCGGTCGCGAGATTCTCGATTCGCGAGGCAACCCCACTGTCGAATGCGATGTGCTGCTGGAATCGGGCACGATGGGCCGCGCGGCAGTGCCGTCGGGCGCATCGACGGGTTCGCGCGAAGCCATCGAGCTGCGCGACGGCGAAACCGGCCGTTACGGCGGCAAGGGTGTGTTGAAGGCGGTTGAGCACATCAACACCGAAATCTCTGAAGCCATCATGGGCCTCGACGCTTCCGAGCAAGCCTTCCTCGACAAGACGCTGCTGGAACTCGACGGCACCGACAACAAGTCGCGCCTCGGCGCGAACGCGATGCTGGCTGTTTCGATGGCCGTCGCGAAGGCGGCTGCCGAAGAAGCCGGCCTGCCGCTGTACCGCTACTTCGGCGGCTCGGGCGCCATGCAGCTGCCGGTGCCGATGATGAACATCGTCAACGGCGGCGCCCACGCCAACAACAGCCTGGACATCCAGGAATTCATGATCGTTCCGGTCAGCCAGCCGACGTTCCGCGAAGCGCTGCGTTGCGGCGCGGAAGTGTTCCACGCACTGAAGAAGATCCTCTCCGACCGTGGCATGAGCACGGCCGTCGGTGACGAGGGCGGTTTCGCGCCGAACTTCGGCAGCAACGACGAATGCCTGTCCACGATTCTGCAGGCGATCGAAAAAGCCGGCTATCGCGCGGGCGAAGACGTGCTGCTCGCACTGGACTGTGCCGCGAGCGAGTTCTATCACGACGGCAAGTACCAGCTGGCGGGCGAAGGTCTGCAACTGTCGTCGGCGGAATTCACCGACTACCTCGCCACGCTCGCGGACAAGTTCCCGATCGTGTCGATCGAAGACGGCATGCACGAAAGCGACTGGGAAGGCTGGAAGCTCCTGACCGACAAGCTCGGCAAGAAGATCCAGCTGGTTGGCGACGACCTGTTCGTGACGAACACGCGCATCCTGAAGGAAGGCATCGAGAAGGGCATTGCCAACTCGATCCTGATCAAGATCAACCAGATCGGCACGCTGACGGAAACCTTCGCAGCAATCGAAATGGCGAAGCGCGCAGGTTACACGGCGGTGATCTCGCACCGTTCGGGCGAAACTGAAGATTCGACGATCGCCGATATCGCAGTCGGCCTGAACGCCGGCCAGATCAAGACGGGCTCGCTGTCGCGCAGCGACCGTATCTCGAAGTACAACCAGTTGCTGCGTATCGAGGAAGATCTCGGCGATATCGCCAGCTACCCGGGCAAGTCGGCGTTCTACAATCTGCGCTGATCGCGCGTCTATTGTGCACTGAGCGCGTATTGGCCTTTGAAGCGGTCACTCGTCATTTCTGAATCAGCCCGCCGCCCTGCGTATAGCGCAGGGCGGCGCGTATTATTTGTGCACTCTTCATGCGGCTTGTCACTGTCGTTTTGATTGTCCTGCTGGCGCTGATCCAGTACCCGCTCTGGTGGGGGCACGGCGGCTGGTTGCGCGTGCATGAATTGCAGCAGGAACTCGCTGATCAGCAGAAGAAGAACGGAGACGCGAAGCTGCGTAACGAGCGTATCGAAGGCGAAGTGCAGGATCTGCAGAATGGCACGGCCGCGGTCGAAGAGCGTGCGCGTTACGAGATGGGCATGGTGAAGGACGGCGAAGTGTTCGTGCAGTTCGTGTCGCCTAACGCACCATTGCCGACCTCGAATACGCTGGCGGCCACGACGTCGACGCGTGGCGAGGTGTCGGCCGCACCGGTGCGTGTGGTTCCGAATCCTGAGTCGCGGGCGAAGCCGGACAAGAAGCACGCGAAGAAGAATCCAAAAGACAAGGGCGCGGGCTGATGCGTGTGTAGCGCAGGAAGCGTCTTTTCGCCTTGCTGGCGAGAAACAAAAATGGCGCGGTGAAAGCCGCGCCATTTTCGCTTTTGACGGCCCGCCTGGCAGACGTGGGCCTTACCAGCCGTAGCCCCATCCCGGAGCGTAGCCGTAGCCGATGCCACCGCTCCAGCCGGGTCCCCATCCGCCGCTGTAGTAGCCGCCATATACGGTGACGGGCGGCGCGTAATAACGCGACCAGGCTTGTGCAGCGGCTTCGGCAGCCAGGGCCTGATTCTGTTCCGTGAGCACCTGCTTGTCGATTGCGTCGTAACGCCGGCGTTCTTCCGGTGTCAGCGGCCGGACGCCGTTCGGCACACCGGATTGATCGGGGGGCAGACGACTGTAGATCGGTGCAGGGCCGGGCGGGTCCATCACGCAGCCGGTCAGCGCGGCACTTCCGGTAATGATCGAGAGCGCCGTGATGGAACGCAAGGAACGACGCAGCGGAGTACTCATTTCAACCTCCATCGGCAGGACGCCTGGGGCCGTCGGTCTACAGGGGCGTCGCCAATGATCAGAGACGTCGCGCCGCCAGTCCTGCTCGCAGCGGGCGGCGGCGCCGTCGCAAGCATGTGTCACACGGGGCGTGTGTCAGTGCCGTTGCTCGGCCGCCGGCATGACTCCTTCTGAGAGCCCGCTGGCAACAAAGAGTTGCGCTACATCAACGGGGTCGAATTCGTACCGCTGATTGCAGAACTCGCAGTGAATTTCTACGTGCCCGCGTTCCTCGATCACGCTGTCGACTTCCTCGCGGCCGAGCATCTTCAGCATCGCGCCAACCTTGCCGCGCGAGCAGCTGCACTCGAAGCGTGCGGGTGTCGGCATGAAGTGCTGTACGTTCTCCTGCCAGAAGAGACGCCGGAACACCGTTTCCGGTTCTTCCTTCAGTAACTCGTCCTGGGAAAGCGTGCCGCCGAGCGTGCACACCCGTTCCCACGTATCCGTATCGAGCTCGCCCGGATGCGGCACGATTCCGCCGTCACCCGGCAGTTTCTGCAGCAGCATGCCCACTGCGCGCTCCGAATTCGCGGCGAGCCACAGACGGGTGTCGAGCTGCTCGGAGTGATGCATGTAATGTTCGAGCACTTCGGCCATCGATTTCAGCGGACCGTCCACGCCATTCAGCGGCACGATGCCCTGGTAAGGCTGCTGGCCGGGCTGCTTTTCGCGCGGATCGAGCGTGATCACGCAGCGGCCGTTGCCGCCTGCGTTCAGCAGTTCGATGAGCGTGGTGTCCTCGCCGATCGTGCTCGCGACATCACCGGAGAACTTCGCCGTGGCCCGCATCGACAGGTCCGAGCTGCACTGCACGACCAGCATCTTGACCGGGCCGTCGCCGAAAATCTGCATGATGAGGGTGCCGTCGAACTTCAGGTTCGCCGACAGCAGCGCGCAGGCAGCCATCATCTCGCCGAGCACGTTGCGCACCGGCGCCGGGTAAGCGCGACGTGTCAGCACTTCCTGCCACGTATTGCGCAGCGAAACGATTTCGCCGCGCACCGGCGCTGCACTGAACATGAATTTTTGCAACTGGTCGTTCACAACTTTTCCTCGGTCGAATGGCGCAAGCTCAATGCTGCGCCGGCGCGCCGTGCGCAGCGGCTCCTAGCCGATGCGCACCAGCTGCGCCTTGAAATATTCGCGCCGCTCGACGTAACTCGCCGTGCCGCGCTGCATGCCTGCAATGTCCGCTTCCGTCAGCTCGCGGACGGCTTTCGCCGGCGCGCCCAGAATCAGTGAATTGTCCGGAAACACCTTGCCTTCGGTAACCACGGCACCGGCGCCAACCAGACAGTTGCGGCCGATTACCGCTCCATTCAAGACCACTGCCTGAATCCCGATCAGTGCGCCCTCCTTGATCGTGCAGCCGTGGATCATGGCCTGGTGGCCGATCGTGACGTTGGCTTCGATCGTCATCGGGTAACCGGGGTCGGTGTGGAGAACCGCGCCTTCCTGGATATTGCTGCCCGCGCCGATCGAAATCGGTTCGTTGTCGCCGCGGATCGCGGCGCCGAACCAGACGCTCGCGTTCTCCGCGACTTCGACTTTACCGATGATGGTCGCCGTGTCCGCGACGAACACGCTTTCATGGATGGTCGGGGCGGCATCGCCAAGCTTGTAAATTGCCACAGTGTCTCCTCTGTGTCGGGTAGCGCCGCGCCGTCGAAGGACGGCGCAGCTGCAGTGCGCGAGGCGCGCTGCGTGGTCGAATCGCGTATTGTAAACGGTTGCGCACGGGGAGCGTTTTGGCTCGCCCGACACTTTGCCGTTTCCTTGCCGGTTGTTTCACGGATATTTCGCGTCTTGCTGTCATGAATCCTGCCGTCTCCTCTTCGCCGACTGTTTCGTCCATCGATGTCTGCGCCCGCTTCGAGGCGCTCGCTGTCCTGCGTGAGCGCGTCCCGTCGCTCAAGGCCGACGCGGCGCGGGCGCTATACGTGCAGGTACGCGACGGCGATCTGCAGTGCGTGCCGGAACGCCCGATCGATGAACCGGTGGGTCTGCCGGGCCGCCCCGTGCAGCCCGAACTGGTGGAACCGAAACGGCTGGGGCGTCGCAGCATGCAGTCGGACGAAGGGCGAGCGGTGCTGTTGCACGCGCTGGCCCACATTGAATTCAACGCTATCAATCTCGCGCTCGACGCGGTCTGGCGCTTTCCCGGCATGCCTGCCGCGTTCTATTCGGACTGGCTGAAAGTCGCGGCGGAGGAGGCCCATCATTTTTCGCTGCTCTGCGCGCGACTGGCGGAATTCAGTCACGCCTACGGCGATTTTCCCGCGCACGACGGCTTGTGGGACATGTGCGATCGTACGCGGGGCGACGTTCTCGCACGAATGGCGCTCGTGCCAAGGACACTCGAGGCGCGTGGACTCGACGCGTCGCCGCCGATCCGGGCGCGGTTAAAGCAGGCGGGCGATCACGCGTCGGCGGCGATTCTCGACGTCATCCTGCGCGATGAGATCGGCCATGTGCTGATCGGCAACCACTGGTTCCGGTATCTCTGCAGTCAGCAGGTGCTCGATCCTCACCTGACTTACACGCGTCTCGCCGAGCAGTACCACGCACCGAAGCTGCGTGGCCCATTCAATTTCGAAGCACGACGCGACGCCGGTTTTGATGAAGCCGAGCTGGCCGCGCTGGCCGGACTCGAATCGGGGACCTTGCCGAAACCGGATTGACCGCGCCTTCTGGTCAGGTGGGCCTCGTCTGTTGACAGTGAACCGCCGGAAATCCCCGCACCTGAAGCCGCGCGGGTTAAGCCGGCGCGAGTTCATACGGCGTCAGTTGTACGCGATCCTGTTGGTTGTGAATTGAAGCGACCCGGATTCCGGACCCAAGTGGTGCGACCACTCCACATGGTGTGCGCGCGGTCATCATCCTGCCCCGTTATAATCGAACGATCATTCTTTTTTGGGTCGCGCTCATGAAAACCTCGCAGTCCGACTTCGTATCTGTGCGTGGCGTGCGCCTCCACGTGCGGCGTTGGGGAAACCCGGACGCGCCAACGCTCTTCATGTTGCATGGCTGGATGGATGTGGCGGCGTCGTTCCAGTTCGTGGTCGACGCACTCAGCGGCGACTGGCAGGTCATCGCGCCGGATGTCCGGGGCTTTGGCCTGTCCGACTGGCCAGTCGCGCAGCAGGGCGGGGGCCACTACGTGTTCCATGACTATCTGTCTGACCTCGACGCGTTGCTCGACCATTACGCCCCGTCCGGGGAAGTCAATCTGGTGGGGCACAGCATGGGAGCGAACGTCGTCGGTCTTTATGCGGGCGTGCGGCCGGAGCGTGTGCGACGGGTCGTCGACCTGGAAGGGTTTGGTCTCGCGCCTTCGCGCGCCGAACAATCGCCGCGGCGACTGCGTAGCTGGCTGGACGAGATGAAGAATCCGCCGACGCTAAAGCACTACGCGTCGCTCGATGAAGTCGCGGCCCGCCTGATCCGCAACAACGAACGGCTCGCCCCCTCGCGCGCCCGTTTCCTCGCGCAGCACTGGTCGAAGCGGGACGACGATGGCCGCTTCGTGCTTCTCGCTGATCCGGCTCACAAGATGCGTGGACCGATGCTGTACAGGCTGGACGAAGTGATGGCCGTCTGGCGCAAGGTGACGGCGAAGGTGCTCCACGTCGAAGCAGCGGCGTCCCCGACGCTCGCACAGATTGCCGGCGACATCCCGCTCGGGGAATTCAAGGCCCGCTTTCAGGCGTTTTCGGACTGGCGCGAAGAGATCGTCGATGACGCAGGCCATATGGTGCATCACGATCAGCCAGCGCAGGTCGCCGCGCTGATCGAGGCATTTTGCGCATAATTTTTGCGCATCTGCGCTAATGGCGATGGATCGGTGCGTCGAACTACAGCGTTGCAGTAAAATGATCGCAGAATCCTTTCAAGTCAACGATGAACGCCGATCTACACTGCCATTCCACCGTCTCCGACGGCCAGTTTGCGCCCGCCGTGGTCGCGCGCCGCGCGCACGCTGGCGGCGTGACGTTGTGGTCGTTGACGGATCACGACGAGGTGGGTGGGCAGGCCGAAGCCCGGGCCGCGGCGCAGGAACTCGGCATGCGCTATCTGTGCGGCGTCGAAATCTCCGTGACATGGGCATCGCGCACGGTGCACATCGTCGGTCTGCATATCGATCCGGAATGCACGACGCTTATCGAGGGGCTTGCGCGCACGCGTGACGGCCGGGCGGCACGCGCTGAAGCCATCGGCGAGCAACTCGGCAAGCTCGGTATTCCGGACGCCTACGCCGGCGCGTTGCGTTACGTCTCCAATCCCGACATGATCTCCCGTACCCATTTCGCGCGCTACATGGTGGAAAGCGGCTACGCGGAATCGACCCAGGATGTCTTCAACCGCTACCTCGGTGACGGCAAGCCGGGTTACGTACCGCATCGCTGGTCGAAGCTGTCGGATGCGGTCAGATGGATCCAGATTGCCGGTGGCGAGGCGATCGTCGCGCACCCCGGCAGGTACAACTACACGCCAGTCGAGTTCGACGCGTTCTTTGGCGAGTTTATCGACCTTGGAGGCAAGGCGATCGAAGTCGTCACCGGCAGCCACACACCGGACCAGTATCGCGAATACGCGGACGTGGCGCGCCGTTTCGGTTTTGAGGCTTCGCGCGGGTCGGATTTTCATGCGGCCGGGGAAGGGCGTACCGAACTCGGCAGCTTGCCGCCCCTGCCGTCCGATCTCAAGCCCGTCTGGGAACGCTGGCTGTGACCCGCCGCGATTGCGGCACGCGGGCTGCGTGCGCTGTCGCTGACCGCGTTTGTCGTGCCCGATAATCCGATACCTTGATCACCCGACATGTCCCAATTCTTTCGGCTCCATCCCGATAATCCGCAGCCGCGTCTCATCAAGCAGGCGGTGCAGATCATCAAGGACGGTGGCATCGTCGCGCTGCCGACCGATTCGAGCTATGCGCTCGCGTGTCAGTTGGACGACAAGGACGCGGCGGAACGTCTTCGCCGGATTCGCGGCCTCGATGATAAACAACTGCTGTCGCTGCTCGTGCGCGATCTGTCGGAGCTGTCCAACTTCGCCATGGTCGACAACCGGCAGTACCGGCTCATCCGGTCGGTGACGCCGGGCCCCTATGTTTTCGTGCTGCAGGCGACGAAAGAAGTGCCGCGGCGTCTCTCTCATCCGGCGCGCAAGACGATCGGTCTGCGCGTGCCGGACCACGCGATTACACTCGCGATTCTCGAGGAACTTGGCGAGCCGCTGCTCGGTTCGACGTTGATCATGCCGGGCGAAACGCGGCCGCTGAACGATCCGGAGGAAATCCGGGCACGCCTCGAAAAACAGATCGAACTCGTGATCGATGGAGGCGCGTGCCCGTGCGAACCGTCGACGGTGATCGACCTGACCGGCAATGAACCCGTGCTCGTACGTCCCGGACGCGGCAGCCTTGAACCCTTCGGGCTCGAACAGCCGGCATAGAAAGCCGTCGGTCGCGGCTCCGCGCATTGATACAATAGCGAGTTATGGATTCTTCCTTGATACAGACCATTGTCGTATACGCGTTGCCGGTGATTTTCGCCATCACGCTGCATGAGGCCGCACACGGCTATGTCGCGCGCCTTCTGGGCGACAACACGGCCTACGTGCTAGGTCGCGTTTCGTTCAATCCGATGCGGCATATCGATCCGCTCGGCACCATCGCCATCCCGTTGCTGCTGTACTTCGCGACGAGCGGGGCGTTCATGTTCGGCTATGCGAAGCCGGTTCCCGTCGCCTTTGGCAACCTGCGCAACCCGCGCTGGGGCAGTCTGTGGGTCGCGCTCGCCGGCCCTGTCTGCAATTTCGTTCAGGCGCTCGTGTGGGGTGTGTTGAGCGTGGTGCTCACCGCCATGAACGTCGACGAACCGTTTTTTACGCGAATGGCCGCGGCCGGCGTCGGCATCAATCTCGTGCTGGGCGTGCTCAACCTCTTTCCGCTGCCACCGCTCGATGGTGGCCGTGTGCTCACCGCGCTGCTGCCGGCACGCCAGTCGATTGCGCTGTCGCGCATCGAACCGTACGGCTTTTTCATCGTGATGGCGCTTGTGATGACGGGCACGCTGACGAAGTACTGGCTGCGCCCGCTCGTCAATCTCGGTTACGACGTCGTGACGGCTATCCTGACTCCTCTCGTTTCGCTTCTCTAATACAACCATGTTCCCAGACCGTATCTTCTCCGGCATGCGGCCCACCGGGTCGCTGCACCTCGGCCACTATCACGGTGTGCTGAAAAACTGGGTGCGGCTGCAGTCCGAATACCCGTGCTTCTTTTGCGTCGTCGACTGGCACGCGCTGACGACGCACTACGAAACGCCCGATGTGATCGAAAAGAACGTCTGGGAAGTGCTGATCGACTGGCTCGCTTCGGGTATCGATCCGGCGCAGGCGACGCTCTTCATCCAGAGCCGCGTTCCCGAGCATGCGGAACTCTCGCTGCTGCTTGGCATGAGCACCCCGCTTGGCTGGCTCGAACGTGTGCCGACCTATAAGGAGCAGATGGAGAAGCTGAAGGACAAGGATCTGTCAACCTACGGTTTTCTCGGCTATCCGGTCCTGATGGCGGCGGACATCCTGCTGTATCGCGCGTCGCTCGTGCCGGTTGGTGAAGACCAGGTGCCGCACGTCGAAATGACGCGCGAAATCGCACGCCGCTTCAATTACCTGTACGGCCGCGAGCCGGGCTTCGAGGAGAAGGCGCTCGAAGCCGCGAAGAAACTCGGCGGCAAGCGCTCGAAGCTGTACCACGAGCTGCGCAACGCCTACCAGCAGGAAGGCGACGACGAAGCCCTCGAACAGGCGCGCGCGATGCTGCAGGAATCGCAGAGCCTGTCGATGAGTGATCGCGAGCGGCTGTTCGGCTATCTCGAAGGCGCGCGCAAGATCATTCTCGTCGAACCGCAGGTGCTGCTGACCGAAGCGTCGCGGATGCCGGGCCTCGACGGGCAGAAGATGTCAAAGTCGTACGGCAACACGATCGGCCTGCGTGAAGACGCCGAGACGATCACGAAGAAAGTCCGCACGATGCCGACCGATCCGGCCCGTGTGCGCCGCACCGATCCGGGTGACCCGGACAAGTGCCCGGTCTGGCAACTGCACCAGGTCTATACCGACGAAACGACTCACGAGTGGGTGCAGAAGGGCTGTCGCTCGGCCGGCATTGGCTGCCTCGAATGCAAGCAACCTGTCATCGAAGGCATCTTGCGCGAACAGCAGCCGATGCTCGAGCGCGCACAGAAGTACATGGACGACCCCTCGCTCCTGCGCGCCATCGTCGCCGATGGCTGCGACAAGGCGCGCCGTTTCGCGTCGGAAGCGATGCGCGATGTGCGCGAGGCGATGGGCCTGTCGTACAGTTGAGGCGGTTTCGGCTAACTGCGTATGGGCGATTACGCTTCTTCCAATGTGCCGTCGTCGCATTCGACGCTTGCTGAGCCGTCGCGCTGGGTGCGTCGGTGGACGCATCTGGTGACGTCGGGCGGTGCGGTGCTGGATGTGGCGTCGGGAGCGGGGCGCCATGCGCGCTGGTTTGATTCGCATGGGCATCCGGTGACGGCGATCGATCGCGACGCGGATGCGCTCGCCGCGATGCGCGACGAGCCCCGTATCACGACGCTCACTGCCGATATAGAAGAAGGGGCGTGGCCGCTTCCCGCCGACGCGAAATTTGCGGCGGTGGTGGTCACGAACTACCTGCATCGTCCGTTGTTTCCACGTCTGCTGGACGCGCTCGCGCCCTCCGGTGTGCTGATTTACGAAACCTTCGCGCAGGGCAACGAGACGGTGGGCAAGCCTTCGCGACCTGCGTTTCTGCTGGCGCCCGGGGAACTGCTCGACGTGGTCCGTGGCCGTCTGCGGGTGGTCGCATTTCAGGATGGTTTTCTCGCGCAGCCTCGTCCGGCGTACGTCCAGCGTATCTGCGCAATTCTCGAAACTGACCGGTCTGCTGGCGGGGAAAAGGCTCTATCCCCGCCGCGTTACGATCTGGCTGGCTAATCCGCTACAATCGCGGTTTACTGATCAAATTCATGGCGTTTCATGACTAACGGCAATCAAGACGGCATTCAGATTCGTGGCAGCATTCCGGCGATCGTCACCCCGATGCTCGAAGACGGCAGCCTCGATCTGCCGGCGTTTCGCAAACTGATCGACTGGCATATTGAAGAGGGCACGAACGCTCTGGTCGTCGTGGGGACGAGCGGCGAATCGGCGACGTTGTCGGTCGAAGAGCACGTACTGATGGTCAAGACCGCCGTCGAGCACGCGGCCGGGCGCATTCCCGTGATCGCCGGTTCGGGCGGCAACTCCACGACCGAAGCGATCGAGTTGACCGAGCGGGCGAAGAAAGTCGGCGCCGACGCGACGCTGCAGGTCGTGCCCTATTACAACAAGCCGACGCAGGAAGGCATTTACCGTCACTTTGCGAAGATCGCGGAAACGGTCGATCTGCCGGTGATTCTGTACAACGTGCCGGGCCGTACGGTCGCCGACATGTCCAACGAGACGATCCTGCGCCTCGCCCAGGTGCCGGGCATCGTGGGCGTGAAGGAAGCGACCGGCAACATCGATCGCGCCGCGCATCTGATCAAGTCCGCGCCTGCCCATTTCGGTATCTACAGCGGTGACGATCCCACGGCAATCGCGCTGATGCTGCTTGGCGGCCATGGCAACATTTCCGTGACGGCAAACGTGGCGCCGCGTGCAATGAGCGAGCTGTGCAAGGCCGCATTGGCGGCCGACGCGAAAACCGCCCGTGAAATCCATTTGAAGCTGCTTTCCTTGCACAAGAACCTTTTCATCGAATCGAACCCGATTCCGGTGAAGTGGGCGCTGCAGCAACTGGGTCGTATTCAGGGCGGCATCCGCTTGCCGCTCACTCCGCTCGACGCGCGTTACCACGATGTTGTGCGTGCCGCGCTGCGCGAGTCAGGTCTGCTGGGCTGAACCACCTTCAGCCTCCAGCACCGGCATTCCATTAACCGACGTCGATATCGCCCACGTTCCCGGCACTGAACCAGGCAACGCGTTCCAGCATCACGAAGGACTTCATGAAACGTTCTGCACTCTCCCTCCACGCAACCCGCATGGCGGCGCTAGCGCTTGCCCTGAGTACGCTCGCCGGCTGCGACACGCTGAACGACTGGTTTTCGTCCGACAAGGTCAACTACAAGGGCGCCGGCAGCGCACCGCCGCTGGCGATTCCGAGCGACCTGTCGACCGCGAAGGTGGATGAGCGCTATGCAGCGCCGCCGGTCGGCGCTGCGCTCGGCGGTGCGCCGCAGCGCGCAGTGACGCCGGCGGGCAATTCGACCGAAGGCGTGCCTAGCGCGCAGGATCCGTTCGGCATGCACATCGAGCGCGACGGTGACCGCCGCTGGCTCGTAGTGGACGGCCGTACGCCTGACCAGCTCTGGCCTCAGTTGCAGGAGTTCTGGGAAGAAAATGGCTTCTCGCTCGCGACCAACGCGCCGACTACCGGCATCATGTCGACCGACTGGGCCGAGAATCGCGCCAACATCCCGGACGACTGGTTCCGCCGCACGATTGGCAAGGTGATCGACTTCGCTTATTCGTCCGGTACGCGCGACCGTTTCCGCACGCTCGTCACGCGCGCCTCGGACAATGCGACCGATATCTCGATCACGCACAGTGCGATGGAAGAAATGCTGACGGGGCAGGACAAGACGTCCTCGCGCTGGGAAGAGCGTCCGCGCAACCCGACGCTCGAAGCGGTGTTTCTGGCGAAGCTAATGCAGAAGTTCGGCCTGACCGATGCCCAGGCAAAGCAGCTCCTGACAGAGGCACGTCCCGCGACAGCGCCAGCGAAGATCGACACGGCTGACGGCGCCGCGACGCTGGATCTGCCTGAGTCGTTCGACCGCGCATGGCTGCGCGTGGGCCTCGCGCTCGACCGTACCAACTTCACCGTCGATAATCGCGACCGCGAGAAGGGCATCTATTACGTTCGCTATGCGGATTCGATGCAGGAATTGAAGAGGGAAGGTATCTTCGGCAAGCTGTTCTATAGCGGTAACAGCTCGAAGAAACCGGGTCAGGAATTCCTCGTGAATGTGCGCTCGAAGAGTGACTCACTGACCCAGGTCGCGGTACTCGACGCGAACGGCCAGGTGGATACGTCGTCGGACGCGCAGCGCATCGTGTCGCTGCTGCATGCACAGCTGAACTAGGCGAACCGTGAGGTTCGCCAGTCTGGGAAGTGGCAGCGAGGGCAACGCGCTGCTGGTCGAGGCGCAAAGCGGAACGACCACGACGCGCGTGCTGCTCGACTGCGGGTTCTCGGCGAAAGAGGTCGAACGGCGCCTCGCGCGCCTCGGCCTGGGTGTCGACAGTCTCGACGCCATCCTCATTACCCACGAGCACGGCGACCACATCGGCAGCGCATTGACGCTGGCCCGAAAGTGGTCGATTCCGCTGCATACCAGTTGGGGCACGGCGCGCGCCGTCGGCGCAGACGAAGCCTGCATCGATCTCCATGTGCTCTGGGGTGATGAGGCGGTCGCCATCGGCGATCTCAGTGTGCTGCCTTACACGGTCCCGCACGACGCTCGCGAGCCGCTGCAATTCGTGTTTTCCGACGGCGCGAGCCGGCTTGGCGTACTGACCGACGTTGGAACGTCGACCTCGCATATCAGCTCAGTATTGAGCGGCTGCGATGCACTCATGCTCGAATGCAACCACGATGTCCAGATGCTGGCTGCTAGCCGTTATCCGCCTTCGCTGAAGGCGCGCATCGGCGGCGATCACGGGCACCTGAATAACGATGCGGCGGCCGAGATTCTCGCGTCGCTCGACCGGTCGAAACTGAATCACCTGGTTGCTGCGCATCTGAGTCAGCAAAACAATTTGCCCGAACTCGCGAAGGCCGCAATGGCCGGCGCGCTGGGAGCTGCCGCGACCGAAGTGGTGGTGGCATCGCAGGATGACGGGTTTGACTGGTTATGTCTTTGAGTTTCGCAATACGCCTGCTTCGTCCGGCCGGTCCGGAAGAAAGCAGCCGATTGCGCAGATAAAAAGACGCCCATGACGTTTGTCATGGGCGTCTTTGCACTATTCACTGGGATCAGTCTGGACCAGCTTGGACCGGGCGGAAGCCAGGCCCAAACTGCTTGCTGCGGCGACGGTTCCTAGTTCCTGTTGCCGCCAAAAATGCCGAGCAATGCCAGTAGGTTCGTGAACACGTTATACAGATCGAGGTAGATCGCGAGCGTGGCCGAAATGTAGTTCGTCTCGCCGCCGTTCACGACGCGCTGCACGTCGAACAGCATGTAAGCCGAAAAGATTGCGATCGCGAGGACCGAAACGGTGAGCATCAGCGCCGGCAGTTGCAGGAACATGTTTGCGACCATAGCCAGCAGCAGCACGATCACGCCCATGAAAAGCCATTTTCCAAGGCCGGAGAAGTCACGTTTGCTGACCGTGGCAACCGTCGCCATGGCAGCGAAGATCACACCAGTGCCACCAAACGCGAGCATGATCAGCGACGGCCCATTCGAGAAGCCGAGAATGAAGCTCAGGAGCCGCGACAGCATCAGGCCCATGAAGAACGTAAAGCCGAGCAGCACGAACACGCCGGCGCTGCTGTTTTTCGTGCGCTCGATCGCGAACATGAAGCCGAAAGCGATCGCGAAGAACGCCAGCAGACTCATCGCGGGGCTGGTGGCGGCAAACAGCGAAAACCCGGTTGCGACGCCCACCCATGCGCCGAGCACCGTCGGCACCATGGACAGCGCGAGCAGCCAGTAGGTGTTCCGCAGGACGCGGTTACGGGTTTCGACTGTGCTTATCGTGCCGCTGCGGCCGAAGTTATAGGGGGAATCGTTCATGCTTTCTCCTTGCGTCAAACGCTGTGATGCGCGGTGGTTGTGCAACGCCAGCCGGTTTCTTTTTGATCCGGCCACGGGCCCGTGCACACCTAATATTATCCCGGCAAAGCGGAGTTTCAATAGCTCGCCAGATGGGGACAAAGGTGCGGTTTCGGGCTCTTCGTTAGATGCTTTCAGTGCTGTAAGGGTTCAATCGCAATCATACACTGGAACATGCTACAATAGCGGATTCATTTGAATCTGTAACCTCTTAATTTTCTGGAGTTTTTATGGCGCTCGAACGCACCCTGTCGATTATCAAGCCGGACGCAGTGGCAAAGAATGTGATCGGCCAGATCTACAGCCGTTTCGAAAACGCTGGCCTCAAGATCGCTGCCGCACGCATGGTTCACCTGTCGCGTGCCGACGCTGAGAAGTTCTACGCCGTCCACGCCGCGCGTCCGTTCTTCAGGGACCTCGTCGAGTTCATGATCTCGGGCCCGGTGATGGTTCAGGTCCTGGAAGGCGAAAACGCGATTCTGATGAACCGCGACCTGATGGGCGCAACGGATCCGAAGAAGGCCGACAAAGGCACGATTCGCGCCGACTTTGCCGACAGCATCGATGCCAACGCCGTCCACGGTTCGGACGCAGCTGAAACGGCCGCTGTCGAAATCGCATTTTTCTTCCCGGCACTCAACGTCTACGCGCGCTGATCGACCGACCAGTTAGCAGGTTAGAAGCAGCAGGAACGGGCGCGAACGGCATGGCGTTCATGTGGCTTGTTGCATGAACGTAGTTTCGCACTGATATGGCAGGATTCGATATGACGAGCAGTCCAACCGTCAACCTTCTCGATCTCGACGCCCAGGGGCTCGTCGCATACTGCGACAGCCTCGGCGAAAAGCCGTTTCGCGCCAAACAGTTGCAGCGCTGGATTCACCAGTACAATGCTGCCGACTTCGACGGCATGACCGATCTCGCAAAGTCGCTGCGCGAAAAGCTCAAGGGTCGCGCCACGATTTCGATGCCCGATATCGCGAGCGACCACATCTCCGCCGACGGAACACGCAAGTGGCTGATCGACGTCGGTAACGGCAACGCGGTCGAAACCGTCTTCATCCCCGAAGAATCGCGGGGCACGTTGTGCGTGTCGTCGCAGGCCGGGTGTGCGGTCAACTGCCGTTTCTGTTCGACGGGCAAACAGGGTTTCTCCCGCAATCTCACGACCGCCGAAATCATCGGCCAGCTGCGCATGGCCGAATTTGCGCTGCGAGCGTCGCTCGGCATGGCCGGCGGCCGTGCGGCGGGTGGCGAAGGCAAGGGCGAGCGCGTCGTCACGAATGTCGTGATGATGGGCATGGGCGAGCCGTTGCTCAATTACGATGCCGTCGTGCCGGCCATGCGCCTGATGCTCGACGATAACGCGTATGGTCTGTCGCGCCGCCGTGTGACGCTGTCCACGTCTGGCGTCGTGCCGATGATGGACCGGCTCGGTGCGGATCTGCCGGTGGCACTTGCGGTGTCGTTGCACGCACCGAACGACGCGTTGCGTGACGAACTGGTGCCGCTGAACAAAAAGTATCCGCTACGCGAATTGATGGCGGCCTGTCAGCGCTATCTGAAGGTCGCGCCGCGAGATTTCATTACTTTCGAATATTGCATGCTTGACGGTGTGAACGATACCGAAGCACATGCGCGCGAATTGCTCGCCGTCACGCGCGACGTGCCATGCAAGTTCAATCTGATTCCGTTTAATCCGTTCCCGGAATCCGGGCTTCTCCGCTCGACGCAGGAACGGATCAAGCGGTTTGCGCAGGTGCTGATCGACACGGGCGTCGTCACCACGGTGCGCAAGACACGCGGCGATGATATTGATGCTGCCTGCGGTCAGTTGGCTGGCGCGGTCAAGGACCGCACCCGTCTCGCTGAGCGCACCGGGAAGGCGGCGAAAGTGATCGAGGTTCGTGCCGTGTAAGCGTGGTGGACTGTCTTGTCATGCTCGACAGGCCATGACGAATTGAAAAGAAAGTTTGCAAAATCGATCGGAAGCGGCACAGAACGCCGCGCATTTTGTTATAAACGGTCTGCGAATCTAGACGAGGCATGCGCCTGCGTGGATCGCAAGAGTAAAAAAGAATCGACGCGAAAGGATTTGGGATGAGTGAGCCGCAGCACCCGCAGCCGCATGGCACAGAGACGAATGCTGTCCGTTCGGCACCAGCCGTGGCGCCGGTTGCGACGCAGCCCGGACTGGACTCGCTGGCGGCGGTTGGGGCGCGATTGACACAGCTACGCGAATCGAAGGGTTGGATGATCGAAGACGTTTCTACACGCCTCAAGGTTTCGCCGGTCAAGCTGCGCGCGCTTGAGGCAGGCGACGTCAGCCAGCTTCCTGATACGACGTTCGCGCTTGGCGTGGTGCGAAGCTACGCAAAGATGCTCGGTGTCGATCCCGCTCCGTTTTCCCAGGCTTTGCGGCGTGTAAAAGGCGTGCCGGAGCCGGATCTCTCGATGCCGGCATCGTCTGGCAGGGATTTGCCGCGTGGTCGGGTATCGCTGTCGCTGGGCGACAGCGGGCCGCGCTCCCGCTCCTGGCTGTGGGGCGTCGCCGCAGTTGTCGTGGCGGTGATTGCGCTCACTATGTGGCGCACGAACGGTGGCGATTCATCGGCGTGGCTTGCGCGGCTGAAGGCCGGTGCGAATGGCGCAGCGGGTGGTGCAACGGGCGCATCGGGCGCAGTTGCGCAGGACCAGACCGCAGCGTCCGCTGTGGTGGCCGGGCAGGACACTCCCGCATCCGAAGCGCCGGCGGTGGCGGAACAAGGTGCGTCCGAAACGCCGATGCCGGCTCCGTTGCCCACGGCCGCCGTGCCGGTGGCACCGGCGCCAGCGCCAGCATCTGCGCCCGCCGTCGCCGTGAAGGAGAAGGCGCCCGATGCCGCTGCATCGGAAGTCACCGAGGCATCTGTCGGCGGCCGGGCGACGGTTGGCATCAAGGTGATGCAGGACAGCTGGTTCAGCGTGCGGCAGAAGGACGGCAAGGAGGTGTTCTCCGGCATCGTCCACGCAGGCGAATCGAAGGAAGTTGCTGGCGAAGCGCCGTTCAAGGTGACGGTTGGCAACAAGGCCGGACTCGATTCCCTGTCGCTCGATGGCCAGCCGGTCAATCCGGCCAAATACGCGTCAGCGAAGGGTAATGTGGCACGCTTCGCATTGCCTTGACAGGGTACGCGTCGCGGCGTTTAGCCGCGACGCTTTTTCAATTCTGGTGTCGTGCTCCGTGCAGGACGCCTGCGGCGTAAATGGGTTTTTCGATGCACTCCGAAGCTCAATCCCTATCCAGCAGTCAGATCACTTCGTCCGAGCCAGTTTTCGGTGGACACGCACCGCGTCGCTCGTCGCATGCAGTCGACGTGCGCTGGGGCGGCCAGCTCGTCACGATCGGCGGAGACTCGCCAGTGCGCGTCCAGTCGATGACCAACACCGATACCGCTGATGCGATTGGAACGGCTATTCAGATCAAGGAACTCGCGCAGGCTGGCTCCGAACTCGTGCGTATCACGGTCAACACACCGGAGGCTGCCGCTGCAGTGCCGGCCGTGCGTGAACAGCTTGACCGGATGGGTGTGTCGGTGCCGCTCGTCGGCGATTTTCACTACAACGGTCACCTGTTGCTGCGAGACTACCCCTCGTGCGCTGAGGCGTTGTCGAAGTACCGGATCAATCCGGGCAACGTCGGGCATGGCGCGAAACGCGACACGCAGTTCGCGCAGATGATCGAAACCGCGATCAGGTACGACAAACCGGTGCGGATCGGCGTCAACTGGGGCAGTCTCGACCAGGATCTGCTCGCGAAGATGATGGACGAGAACGCCGCGCGCGCACAGCCGTGGGAAGCACAGAGCGTGATGTACGAGGCGCTGATCCAGTCGGCGATCGGCTCGGCGGAGCGCGCGGTCGAACTCGGGCTCGGTCGAAACAGGATCATTCTGTCGTGCAAGGTAAGCGGCGTTCAGGACCTGATCGCCGTGTATCGTGAGCTTGCCCGTCGTTGCGAGTTCGCGCTGCACCTCGGCCTGACCGAAGCGGGCATGGGCTCGAAGGGTATCGTCGCATCGACGGCTGCGCTGTCGGTGCTGCTTCAACAGGGTATCGGTGACACGATCCGAATTTCGCTCACGCCAGAACCGGGTGCGTCGCGTACCGGTGAAGTGATCGTCGGCCAGGAAATCCTGCAGACGATGGGGCTGCGCTCGTTCACGCCGATGGTCATCGCGTGCCCGGGCTGCGGCCGTACGACCAGCACGCTGTTCCAGGAACTCGCTTCGCAGATCCAGACGTATCTGCGCACACAGATGCCGGTTTGGCGCGATCAGTATCCTGGTGTCGAGAAGATGCACGTCGCGGTGATGGGTTGCATCGTCAACGGTCCTGGCGAATCGAAGCAGGCGAACATCGGCATCAGCCTGCCGGGTTCGGGCGAGAATCCGGCTGCACCGGTGTTCATCGACGGCGAGAAGGTCAAGACGCTGCGTGGCGAGCGTATCGCGGAAGAATTCCAGCAAATCGTGAGCGACTACGTCGAGCGCCGCTATGGCCGCGCGACTGTGCTCAACTAAATCGTCAATCGAAGACAGATGACTGAATCGAAGAAGAAGCTCGAAAAATTGTCGGGCGTGAAGGGCATGAACGACATCCTTCCGCAGGATGCCGGGCTATGGGAGTTTTTCGAGTCGACCGTGAAGTCGATGCTTCGTTCGTATGGATACCAGAACATCCGCACGCCGATCGTCGAGCACACGCAGCTGTTCACGCGCGGTATCGGCGAGGTAACCGATATCGTCGAGAAAGAAATGTACAGCTTCACCGATGCGTTGAACGGCGAGAACCTGACGCTGCGTCCGGAAAACACGGCTGCGGTCGTGCGCGCGTCGATCGAGCACAACATGCTTTACGACGGTCCGAAGCGGTTGTGGTACGTTGGCCCGATGTTCCGTCACGAGCGTCCGCAGCGTGGGCGTTATCGCCAGTTCCACCAGGTCGGTGTCGAGGCGCTCGGCTTCGCCGGCCCGGATGCGGACGCGGAAATCATCCTGATGTGCCAGCGATTGTGGGACGATCTCGGCTTGACGGGCATCAAGCTCGAAATCAACTCGCTCGGTCTCGCTGAAGAGCGCGCCGCGCATCGTGTCGAGCTGATCGCGTATCTCGAGGAGCACTTGGACGTGCTTGACGAAGACGCGAAGCGTCGTCTCTACACGAATCCTCTGCGGGTGCTGGATACCAAGAATCCGGTGCTGCAGGAGATTGCGCAGAACGCGCCGAAGCTGATCGATTTTCTCGGCGAAGCTTCGCTCGCGCACTTCGAAGGGCTGCAACGCATCCTGAAGGCGAACAACATTCCTTTCAGGATTAATCCGCGTCTCGTGCGGGGTCTCGATTACTACAATCTGACCGTGTTCGAATGGATCACCGACAAGCTCGGCGCGCAAGGTACTGTCGCCGCGGGCGGTCGTTATGATCCGCTGATCGAACAGCTCGGCGGCAAGCCGACGGCGGCCTGTGGCTGGGCGATGGGCGTCGAGCGCATTCTCGAACTGCTGAAGGAAGACAAGCTGGTTCCTGAGGACGAGGGCTGCGATGTGTACGTTGTGCATCAGGGCGAAGCGTCCCGCGATCAGGCGTTCATCATCGCCGAGCGTCTGCGCGATACAGGCCTCGACGTGATCCTGCATTGCAGCCCGGACGGCCAGGCCGCCAGCTTCAAGTCGCAGATGAAGCGGGCCGATTCGAGCGGCGCAGCGTTCGCGGTGATCCTCGGCGAAGACGAGATCGCGAACGGTACAGTCGGCGTGAAACCGCTGCGCAATGTCGGCTCGGAAGGTGGTAAGAGCGAGCAACAGAACGTGCCGGCCGAAGACTTGACCGAATTTCTAATCAATGCGATGGTTGCATCCGCCGAAGACGGCGACGACTGATCGTGCGGTGCGCTCGACACAAATCGACGCACACAAGGTATTAATGAAGAAGGAATCGCCTGGCGATGAGTTACCACGACGAACAAGAATCGATTGAAAGCTTAAAGGCATGGTGGGCGCAGTGGGGCAATGCAACCACGTGGATCGTACTGGTAGTGCTCGTTGCCGGCGCAGCCTGGAACGGCTGGAACTTCTGGCAACGTCGTCAGGCGGCTGAAGCCGCCGTGCTGTACGACCAGGTTCAGCAGGCGGTGGCTTCCGGCGACAAGGCGAAGACCACCCGTGTCGCGGGCGACATGGAAGACAAGTACAGCGGCACCGCGTACGCGCAGATGACGGCGCTGGCCACCGCGAAGGCGCTCTATGCGGCCGGCGACGAGCCTGCCGCGAAGATCCAGTTGCAGTGGGTCATCGATCACGCGAAGGACGACGAGTTCAAGCAGGTCGCGAAGTTGCGACTTGCATCGCTGATGCTCGATGAAAAGGCCTATGATGCAGGCCTCGCGTTGCTCGCGGAACCGCAGTCGGACGCTTTCAAGGGCGTCGTTGCGGATGGCCGCGGCGATCTGCTTGCGGCACAGGGCAAGCGCGACGATGCACGCGCAGCCTACAAGCTCGCGCTCGATACGCTGCCGAAAAACGATACGTCGATGCGTCAGTTGATCCAGTTCAAGCTGGACGCACTGGGCGGGTGATCCGCGTTTTGCGCAATTGACCGGTTCCATTTGATTAATCCTCGATAAATGCTTCGTCCACCGATGAATCTGCTGAAACGTTACGCTGTGCCCGTTGCCTGTGCGATGACCGTCCTCATGATGGCGGCTTGCTCATCCACGAAAGACGAGCGCCGCGTGCCGACGCCGCTCACCGAGTTCAAACCTGTGCTCGACGTGCAGCAGACGTGGACGGCGAGCGTTGGCAAAGCTGGCCGCTATCTGTTCTCACCCGTCGCAGTCGGTGACGCGGTGTACGCGGCTGGCGCGAACGGCTCGGTCGCCAAGATCGATGGCAAGACGGGCAAGGACCTCTGGCGCACGAAGGTCGACAGCGACCTGTCGGCCGGTGTCGGCAGCGACGGCAATCTGACTGCCGTGGGCGCGCTCAAGGGTGGTGTCTACGTGCTCGGACCCGAAGGCAAGTTGCTGTGGAAAGGCACGGCGCCGGGAGAAATCATTTCGCCGCCGCTCGTTGGCAACGGGCTCGTGATCGTGCGTACGGTCGACGGTCAGATCACAGCGTTCAACGCGCAGACGGGCGAGCAGAAGTGGGTCTACCGCAACCGTCCAATGCCGCTCAACCTGCGAGTATCGTCTGGCATGACTTTCGCAGGCGATGCGGCGGTGCTGGCCGGCTTCCCGGGCGGCTCATTTGCCGCAATCAACCTGCAGACGGGTGACAACTACTGGCAGGCACCGGTGTCGTATCCGAAGGGCGTCACCGAAGTTGAACGGATCAACGACGTCACCGGCGCGCCGACGCTGGTCGGCTCCCAGACGTGTGCTGTGACGTTCCAGGGACAGCTTGGCTGTTTCGACGCGAATTCGGGCCGGGCGGTGTGGGAAAAGAATTTCTCGAGCACGAGCGGTCTTGCTCAGGATGAGAACGTGGTCGTTGCCGGCGATGACTGGTCGATTGTGCAGGCTTTCGATGCGACGAACGGTCATCCGCTGTGGCGCAACGAACAGCTGAAAAGTCGCGACGTAGGTGTGCCTTTCTTGCTGGGGCATGCAGCAGTGGTCGGCGATTTCGAAGGCTATGTGCACTTCCTGTCGCGCGACAACGGGGCATTTGTCGCACGGATGAAGACGGACGGCAGCGCCATTACGGCTGCCCCCGTGCTGGCGGGCGACACGCTCGTCGTGCAGACGCGCGACGGCGACCTGTACGGCTTCCGCCCGCGCTGACGGGCCGCAGGAAGCGTTGTTTCACGCGGTTTCGCGCAGTTTCGTTTAGTCCGATCGATGTGCAGGCCGGCTTCGCCGGCCGCACGTGTTTCTGATGCACGGGAATGCCCCGTGCTCAGGACAGAAGTGGTGAAGAGAGGTACAGGCTGCCGGCCCGGCTGGTCCGGCGGTCGAATCCAGAGTGGTGCGCGGTCAGGAGACGCGACGCACCCAATGGCGTAAGCGCCGTCCGCAACGCTGGATCTACGGACGCTCAGGCCGCGCCAGCCAGCCGACCTTTCGTCTGCCGGGATGCGTGTTACCCCATCGCATTTACCGCATTGCATCCGGGCGTGGCCGATTTCGTGATAATTTTTGTCAAACGCAGCCGACAGGCAGCCATCTGGCGTCGCCGCACGGCCCGTCGAGTGTCTCGACCCTGCGTTTCACCGTGAACAACATCTGATGAAACCCGTAATTGCCCTCGTTGGGCGCCCCAATGTGGGGAAATCCACGCTGTTCAACCGTCTCACGCGTTCGCGTGACGCGCTCGTCGCCGATTTGCCGGGCCTCACGCGCGATCGTCACTATGGCGAAGGGCGCACGGGCGAGCGGCCTTATCTGGTTGTCGATACCGGCGGCTTCGAGCCGGTCGCGAAGGACGGCATCCTGCACGAGATGGCGCGGCAGACCCGCCAGGCGGTCGAAGAATCCGACGTTGTCGTGTTCATCGTCGACGGACGCAACGGGCTCGCCCCGCAGGACAAGTCGATTGCCGATTACCTGCGCAAGACCGGCCGGCCGATCTTCCTCGTCGTCAACAAGGCCGAAGGGATGAAGTACAGCGCGGTCGCCGCCGACTTCTACGAACTCGGTCTGGGCGACCCGCGCGCCATTTCAGCGGCGCACGGCGACGGCGTCACGGAAATGATCAACGAGGCGCTCGGCGTCGCGTATGCCGGTCAGCCGGAAGAAGAGGATGAGGACAAGAACGCGCACGGCGTCAAGATCGCGATCGTTGGTCGCCCGAACGTCGGAAAGTCGACGCTCATCAATACACTGGTCGGCGAAGACCGCGTGATTGCATTCGATATGCCCGGGACGACGCGCGATTCGATCTACGTGGATTTCGAGCGGCAGGGCAAGAACTACACGCTGATCGACACGGCGGGTCTGCGGCGCCGCGGCAAGGTGTTCGAGGCGATAGAAAAATTCTCGGTGGTCAAGACGCTGCAGTCGATTTCGGATGCCAACGTCGTGATCCTGCTGCTGGACGCGCGCCAGGACATTTCGGAGCAGGACGCTCACATTGCCGGCTTCGTCGTCGAGCAGGGGCGTGCGCTCGTGGTCGGGGTGAACAAGTGGGACGGGCTCGACTCGCATGTGCGTGAGCGCACGAAAGCGGATCTGGAGCGCAAGCTAAAATTCCTCGACTTCGCGAAATTCCATTTCATTTCGGCAGCGGAGAAAACGGGGATCGGCCCGCTGATGCGTTCGGTCGATGACGCTTACGCCGCCGCAATGGCAAAGCTTCCGACGCCCAAACTGACCCGCGCACTGATCGACGCTGTTGAATTCCAGCAGCCGCGCCGTCGCGGGCCGGTGCGGCCTAAGCTGCGTTACGCGCACCAGGGAGGACAAAACCCGCCGATTATCGTGATCCATGGCAACGCGCTCGACGCGATCACCGAAACGTATAAGCGCTACCTTGAAAACCGCTTCAGGGAAACTTTCGGGCTGACCGGGACTCCATTGCGCATAGAGTTCAGATCGTCGACGAACCCTTACGCGGATAAAGGCTGAAACCCGTGTGTGTGCTGGGTTTGGCCTGATGGCCAGGCCGCTCGCGCAAAAACGAAAATCGGCTATAGTGTAGCGGTTGACGGTGGATTTCTTTTTCTTCGTCGTCAATTAAGTCAACCTGCAAAAAAATACGGAGTTTGCTATGAGCAACAAAGGGCAATTGTTACAAGACCCGTTTTTGAACGCACTGCGTAAAGAGCACGTGCCGGTCTCGATCTATCTGGTCAACGGCATCAAGCTTCAAGGGAACATCGAATCGTTCGACCAGTACGTCGTGTTGCTCCGGAATACGGTTACCCAGATGGTCTACAAGCACGCAATCTCGACGGTCGTGCCTGCCCGTCCGGTGAATTTCCACCCGGATTCTGAACAGTCCTAACCCCTCGTCGCGGCCGGCGTAGCGTCGCCCGTTGGCGATCACTCCCGGCCGCTTCATTTTGACACCCTCTAATTTGACCAACGCAGCGCTTGTCGGCGTCGACTTCGGTAAGATCGATTTCGAAGCCAGTCTCGAAGAACTCAGTCTGCTCGCGCAAAGCGCGGGCGCGAATCCCGTAGTCACCCTCACCGGACGCCGGTCCAGCCCCGACGCGAAGATGTTCGTCGGTAGCGGCAAGGCCGATGAATTGCGCCTTGCATGTGAGGCGAACGACATCGAAATTGTCATCTTCAATCACGCGCTGGCGCCCGCGCAGCAACGCAATCTGGAGCAGGCGCTTAACAGGCGCGTGATCGACCGCACCAGTCTGATTCTCGATATTTTTGCGCAGCGCGCCCGCAGCCACGAAGGCAAGCTGCAGGTCGAACTCGCGCAACTCCAATACCTCGCTACGCGGCTCATACGCGCGTGGACTCACCTTGAACGGCAGAAGGGCGGTATCGGTCTGCGCGGCCCTGGTGAAACGCAGCTGGAAACCGACCGTCGGTTGATCGGCGAGCGGATCAAGGCGCTCAAGTCGCGGCTCGAGAAGCTGCGTCGCCAGCATGGCACGCAACGTCGCCAGCGTGAGCGCAACCGTACCATGTCGGTATCGCTCGTCGGCTATACGAATGCCGGCAAATCGACGCTCTTCAACGCGCTGACAAAGGCTCAGGCGTACGCCGCCGACCAGTTGTTTGCCACGCTTGACACGACATCGCGCCGTCTCTACCTCGGCGATGAGGTTGGTCAGGTAGTGGTGTCGGATACGGTCGGGTTTATTCGCGAACTGCCTCACCAGCTGGTCGCCGCATTCCGGGCAACGCTCGAGGAAACCATTCACGCTGACCTGCTGCTGCATGTGGTCGACGCGTCGAGCGCCGTGCGGCTCGATCAGATCGACCAGGTGAACGAAGTACTGCACGAGATTGGTGCTGACGCGATCCGGCAGGTGCTGGTCTTCAACAAGATTGACGCCGTGGCTGAACTGGCGGCCCGTGGCGACGCGGTCGAGCGGGATGAGTATGGTAATATTTCGCGCGTCTTTTTGAGCGCGCGCACAGGGCAGGGGCTAGACACGCTGCGCGCTGCCATCGCTGAAATCGCTACTGCCGAATATCTTTCCAACGGTGGGCGTCCATTGCCGGAAGAAGACCGGCTGGTAGCGCCAACCGACGACCGCAAGGTTCCAGAACTCGGGCACTGACCCGTGCCGAGTTGCATTGACCCGCTGTCTACTCTGGTGAACAAACACAGGTGAACGATTACAACAAGCGGAGTACCTGGCTGCGGCTGCGCGCCACGCTTTCGATGAACGATCCGCGCTGGGGCCGGGGAGACGGCAATGGCGACCGGCAGCGTCCGAACGAGCCGAACCGTCCGCAGAATGGAAAGGACGGTGAGGGTCCACCTGATCTCGACGAAATGTGGCGTGAATTCAACCAGCGGCTGAGCCGCGTGTTCGGGCGCAAGAGCGGTGGCTCGGGCGGCAGTGACCGTCGTCCGGACAACGGCCGCGGCGCGCGTATCGGTGTCGGTATTGTGATTGGCGTGCTGATCGCAATCTGGCTGGGCAGCGGTGTGTTTGTCGTCCAGGAAGGCCAGGCCGCAGTCGTCTCACAGTTCGGCAGGTATCGCGATACCTCGGGTCAGGGTGTGCACTGGCGCTTGCCCTATCCGTTTGAATCCCACGAGATGGTCAACATCGGGCAGGTGCGGTCGGTGGAAATCGGCCGCAACAATGTCGTGCGCATGGCCAACGTGAAGGATGCATCGATGCTCACGCACGATGGCGATATCGTTGATGTGCGTTTCGCCGTGCAGTACCAGGTGCGAAAGCCCACCGACTATCTGTTCCGCAGCGTCGATCCCGACCTCGCGGTCACGCAGGCCGCGCAGGCGGCGGTGCGCGAGATCGTGGGCGCTCGTAGTATGGACGACATCCTCTATCAGGATCGCGAAGTAATCCGTCAGCAGCTCAACGACTCCATCCAGCATTCGCTTGATGAATTCCATACGGGTCTCGCCGTGACCGGTGTGACGATCCAGGGCGTGACACCGCCGGAGCAGGTTCAGTCGGCATTCGATGACGCCGCGAAGGCGCGTCAGGATCGCGAGCGCGCGAAGCGCGACGCGCAGGCCTATGTCAACGAGCTGTTGCCGCGTGCGCAGGCCAATGCGGCGCGCTTGATCGACGACGCGAAGGCGTACAGCGACCGTGTCATTGCCCAGGCGCAGGGCGACGCGGAACGGTTCAAACAGGTCTACGAGCAATACTCGAAGGCGCCCGCGGTGATCCGTACACGCATGTATCTGGACGCAATGCAGCATATCTACTCGAACACGACGAAGCTCTTTGTAGACAGCAAGTCCGGCAATAATACGCTGAGCCTGTCTCTCGACAAGCTGATCGACCAGACTCGCCAGCGCGGGACGGAGGCAGCCGCAGCCGGTGCGCCAGCCGGTTCGGCAGCAGCGCCGCAATCCGCGAGCGGCGCGGCCGCGGTTGCGCCCGCGTCAGGCGCCCCGGTGGCGAGCGCGGCCAGCGAAGCCGCTGCGGCAAGCGATACGTTCCGCTCGCGCGATACATTCCGTAGTCGCGGCCGCGACGAAGAGCTGCAATAAGGAGCGCGAACATGAATCGAATCGTTGCGCTCGTTGTTGCAATTGTGGTCGTGCTGTTTGCGGCCTCGTCGATGCTTTATGTCGTCGATCAGCGACATATGGCTGTGGTCTCCGCTCATGGTGACACCGCGCCCGTTCTGGTGGGTCCCGGGCTGCATTTCAAGCTGCCACCTCCATTGCAGACGGCCACGCTCGTCGACACCCGGATCCAGTCGTTCGACGCGCCGGATGCCGATCGCTACGTGACGTCGGACAAGATCGACGTGCTGGTGAATCCGGTCATCCGCTATCGCGTCGCCGATCCGCTGAAGCTGTTCGCTGAGACGAAGGGCGATACCCAGGGCCTGCCTGACCGGCTGGCCTCGCTGTCGCGTAGCGCGCTCGGCGACGCCTTTGCGAAGTTCGCACTTCCCGACGCGCTCGCGAAGCAGCAGGACATCGCAGCAGCGGCGCGTATGGACATGCAGAAAAACACGGCTGCGCTCGGCGTCGATGTGGTCGCCATCCAGCTGACGCGGGTCGACTTTCCCGCGGCGATGGCCGAATCGGTCTTCAAGCGGATGATCGCGGCACGTGAGCAGGTGGCGAGTCAGGAGCGGGCGCAGGGTGCGGCCGAAGCCGATCAGATCAAGGCGGACGCCGCCCGGCAGCAGGAGGGTCTCATCGCGGACGCCTACCGGGAAGCGCAGACGATCAAGGGGGAGGGCGATGGCAAGGCCGCGTCGATTGCAGCCGAGGCGTTCGGCCGCGATCCGCAGTTTTATGAGTTCTATCAGAGCATGCAGGCCTACCGGAACAGCTTCAAGGCGAACGACGTGATCGTGGTCGATTCCAGCAGCGAGTTCTTCCGCTTCATGCGTAGTCCGACTGGCGGCAATCCGCCGGACGCCGCCGCGACCCCGCGCAAACGCTGATTACCTGAGCGCTGCACGCCTGCTGGCGTCGTGGCGCCGTCATTCGAATGGATATAGCTGGTTCGTTACTGCTCGCGATCGCACTGATGCTGATCATCGAGGGGATGTTCCCCTTCGTTTTTCCGAGCGCCTGGCGCGACACGTTTCGTAGAATAGCGGAGCGGCCGCCGCACCACATCCGGATCGGCGGTCTGATCGTGATGGTGCTCGGCCTCATTCTGCTGCTGATTGCAACCTGATTGCAGCCTGATAGCGAGCTGATTCGACCTGAGGGCGACCCGGGCAGGCTACGGCTTACTGGCCGCCATCGGCGCCATGCTGCGCAATGCGTTCCTGCGAGGGCACGTGTTTTATCCGCGATTCACCGTCATTTTTCGGCGCGCCCAGGCGCCGTGTTCAACGTCGTAGGACTGTATCGATGTCGACCTGGTTACTTCCCGAGAATATTGCCGATGTGCTGCCGTCGGAGGCCCGCAAGATTGAAGAGTTGCGCCGCCGGCTGCTGGACCGCTTTCGTGCGTACGGCTACGAAATGGTCATGCCGCCCCTTCTCGAATATCTCGAGTCGCTACTGACGAGCGGTGGCAGCGATCTGAACCTGCGTACGTTCAAGCTCGTAGACCAGTTGTCGGGCCGTACGCTCGGGCTGCGGGCCGACATCACGCCGCAGGTCGCGCGGATCGACGCGCATCTGCTGAACCGTCAGGGCGTGACGCGCCTTTGTTACGCAGGCAACGTGCTGCATACGCGCCCACGCGGCTTGCACGCAACCCGCGAACAGGTCCAGATCGGGGCGGAAATCTATGGTCACGCCGGTCTCGAGGCGGATCTTGAAATCCAGCAGCTTATGCTCGACGCGCTGCGTCTGTCCGGGCTCGCGAAGGTGCGGCTCGACCTCTGTCACGCGGGCGTGCTGGCGGCGCTGACCGGCAAGGATCCGGCTGCGGCTTCGCTTGGCGAAACACTGTACGAGGCGCTCGCAGGCAAGGATGTGCCGCGCCTCGCGGAACTGACGGCGGATCTCGCGCCCGTCACGCGCGACGCCTTGCGGGTCCTGCCGACGCTGTACGGCGACGCGACAGTGCTCGCCGATGCGCGTGCGCGCTTGCCGGACATGCCCGAAATCGCCCGCGCACTTGACGATCTCGCGTTTCTCGCGGCACAGGTCGACGGCGCGGAAGTCATGATCGATCTGGCCGACCTGCGCGGCTATGCCTATCACAGCGGCGTGATGTTCTCGGCCTACGTTGACGGTGTGCCGAATGCGGTGGCGCGCGGCGGCCGTTACGACCACGTTGGCCAGGCCTACGGGCGGGCGCGTGCCGCGACCGGATTTTCGCTCGATCTGCGCGAAGTCGCGCGTATTTCGCCGGTCGAAGCACGCAGCAGCGCCATTCTGGCGCCCTGGCAGCATGACGACGCGCTCCGTGCGAGCGTTGCCGCATTGCGCGATGCTGGCGAAGTCGTGATTCAGGCGTTGCCGGGCCACGACCACGATCTCGATGAATTCGCGTGCGACCGCGTACTGGTCGAGCGCAACGGTGCCTGGGTCGTCGAAGCCCGTTCCTGAGTGCCGCAAAGCCGGGCGCGGCAATCCGGACACACTCGTCGCGCCCATGTTGAAATACCCAGAATAACGTCCATACCGTTGAGCGGAAACGGAAAAAATCCGGAACCTTCCGCGATTATCGGTAGAATACGTTTTTAACCAGCTTACGAAACAACATGTCTGCCAGCGCAGTGAATGTGAACCCCGGGCGTAACGTCGTCGTCGTGGGGACCCAGTGGGGTGATGAGGGCAAGGGCAAGATCGTCGACTGGCTGACGGACCACGCTCAAGGCGTCGTTCGCTTCCAGGGTGGTCACAATGCCGGTCATACGCTCATCATCGGCGGCAAGAAAACCATCTTGCGTCTGATTCCGTCGGGCATCATGCATCCCGGCGTCGCGTGCTACATCGGTAATGGCGTCGTGTTGTCGCCGGAAGCGCTGTTCAAGGAAATCGGCGAACTCGAAGCCGCTGGCGTCGACGTTCAGAAGCGCCTCTTCATTTCCGAAGCCACCACCCTGATTCTTCCGTACCACATTGCGATCGACCAGGCGCGCGAAGCACGTCGCGGCGCTAGCAAGATCGGCACGACTGGTCGCGGTATCGGCCCGGCGTATGAAGACAAGGTGGCGCGCCGTGGTCTGCGCGTGCAGGACCTGTTCGAGCCGGCAGCGTTCGCGGAGCGTCTGCGGGAAAATCTCGACTTTCACAATTTTGTGCTGACCGGCTATCTCGGCGCTGCAGCCGTCGATTTCCAGCAGACACTCGACATGATGTTGAGTTACGCGGACCGTCTGAAGCCGATGGTCACGGACGTCTCGCGTCGTCTCTACGACGAGAACCACGCCGGTCACAACCTGCTGTTCGAAGGTGCGCAGGGCACGCTGCTCGACATCGATCACGGCACCTATCCGTTCGTGACCTCCAGCAATTGCGTGGCCGGTGCGGCCACGGCGGGGGCGGGTGTCGGTCCGCAAAAGTTGAACTACATTCTCGGCATCACGAAGGCGTACTGCACGCGTGTCGGTTCGGGTCCGTTCCCGAGCGAACTGTACGACGCGGACAACGCGAGCCGCCAGGAACAGATCGGTCTGACGCTGGCTACCGTTGGCAAGGAATTCGGCTCGGTCACGGGCCGTCCGCGTCGCACGGGCTGGCTCGACGCGGCCGCGCTACGTCGCTCGATCCAGATCAACGGTGTGTCGGGTCTGTGCATGACGAAGCTCGACGTGCTTGACGGTGTCGATGAAGTAAAGCTGTGCGTGGGCTACAGGATAGATGGCAAGGAAGCTGACATCCTGCCGCGCGGTGCGTCGGAAGTGGCGCGCTGCGAACCGGTTTACGAGACGTTCGGCGGCTGGAAGGAAAGCACCGTAGGCATCAAGGAATGGGACAAGCTGCCTGCCAACGCGCGCGCCTACCTGACGCGCGTGCAGGAAGTGGCCGGCGTGCCGATCGACATGGTGTCGACGGGTCCGGACCGCGACGAAACCATTCTCCTTCGTCATCCGTTCAAGGTTTAAGTCATGACGCAGGGTGTGCCCATGATTGCGATGAAAGATCCGCGCAACGACGACAAGAATCTTTGGGTCGGCTGGGATGAGTACCATCGTCTCATCGAGCTTCTGGCACTCGCTGTGCACGAATCTGGCTGGAAGTTCGACAAGATCCTGTGTCTTGCACGCGGCGGTCTGCGCGTCGGTGACCAGCTGTCGCGTATTTACGACCTGCCGCTGGCGATTCTCGCGACGAGTTCGTATCGCGAAGCCGCGGGCACGGAGCAGGGCGAGCTCGACATCGCGCAGTACATCACGATGACGCGCGGCGAGCTGTCGGGCAACGTGCTGCTGGTCGACGATCTCGTCGATTCGGGTGTGACGCTGGCGCGTGTCCAGCAGCATCTGAAGGAGCGCTATCCGGCCATTACGGCGGTGCGTTCCGCGGTGCTCTGGTACAAGGGCTGTTCAAAGGTGACGCCCGACTATCACGTGCAGTATCTGCCGACAAATCCGTGGATTCACCAGCCTTTCGAGGAATGGGATACGGTTCGTCCGCACAATCTCGGTGCCTGGATCAAGCGCGGAACCGCGCAGGATTCCACGCCGAAAGCGTGATGAATGCAATCGCGTCCAGCTGAATGTTTGATGGATTGAAAACGGAGCCTTGACAGGCTCCGTTTTTTCATGGGCAGGCGTGAAACGTCCCGATACGGGCAGACTTGCCCCGGGTGCGATGCTACACTGCGCGGACTGTCCTCGTGGTGTATCCACAACACGCCAGACGGTCGGTCTCGACTGCCAGTTTAGAATAGCGCTCGTTTTTCCGATCAGGAACGGATTCTTCGCGTTTATGACAGATACCAACCACGGGCACCGGCAGCCTTTGCCCTCGCTCGCAATTGCGGCAATCGGTGTCGTCTTCGGCGACATTGGCACCAGCCCGCTGTATTCGCTCAAGGAAGCGTTCTCCCCGTCGCATGGGATCCCGCTCAATGACGCGTCGATTCTCGGTGTCATCTCCCTGATGTTCTGGGCGATCATCATCGTGGTCTCGATCAAGTACGTGCTCTTCGTGATGCGCGCCGACAACAACGGCGAAGGCGGCGTACTCGCGTTGATGGCGCTGTCGCTACGATCATTCGATCCGCGCAGCAAGGCGGCGGGTCTCCTGATGATGCTCGGTATCTTCGGCGCCTGTATGTTCTACGGCGATGCCGTGATCACACCGGCGATTTCCGTGATCTCGGCGGTCGAAGGGCTCGAGGTTGCTGCGCCCAAGCTGTCGCATCTGGTGTTGCCGCTTACGATGGTCGTCCTCGTGCTGCTGTTCTGGATCCAGCGGCACGGCACCGCCACGGTGGGGCGGCTGTTCGGGCCGATCATGGTGCTGTGGTTCGTGACGCTTGCCGTGCTCGGCGTGACGCATATTGCGCAGTCGCCCGGGGTGATTGCTGCATTGAATCCCGCTTACGCATTCAGATTCATGTCGGCGCATGTCCTGCAGGCCTACGTGGTGCTGGGCTCCGTCGTGCTCGTGCTGACCGGCGCCGAAGCCTTGTACGCCGATATGGGCCACTTCGGCGCAAAGCCGATTCGCATGGCCTGGTATGCGCTCGTGATGCCGTCGCTGGTGCTGAACTATTTTGGCCAGGGCGCGCTTCTGATGCACGACCCGAAAACGATCGAAAATCCGTTCTTCCTGCTCGCACCGGATTGGGCGTTGCTACCACTCGTCATTCTGTCGACGGTGGCGACGGTGATCGCGTCGCAGGCGGTGATCTCCGGCGCGTATTCGCTGACGAGCCAGGCCATCCAGCTTGGCTACGTGCCGCGGATGAAGATCCTCCACACGTCGGAGTTGGCGATCGGCCAGATCTATGTGCCGGTCGTGAACTGGATGCTGCTTTTCATCATCCTGTGCATCGTGCTTGCCTTCAAGAGTTCGGACAACCTCGCGGCCGCGTACGGTATCGCGGTCACAGCGACGATGGTCATCACCACCGTGCTTGCCTGCGTCGTGATGGTGAAGGTGTGGAACTGGAACAAGATTCTGGTTGCACTGATCATCGCGGCCTTCATGACGGTCGATCTCGGGTTTTTCGGCGCAAATCTGCTGAAGGTCGAGGAGGGCGGCTGGCTGCCACTCGGCATCGGTGCGCTGCTGTTCTTCCTGCTGATGACCTGGTTCAAGGGCCGCATGATCGTGAAGGAGCGCACGGCCGCCGACGGTATCCCGCTGATGCCGTTCCTGCAGGGCCTGCTCGCACACCCGCCGCACCGCGTGTCAGGCACCGCGATCTATCTGACCGGCAGCGATTCGCTGGTGCCGGTGAGTCTGCTGCACAATCTGAAGCACAACAAGGTGCTGCACGAGCGCACGATTTTCCTGACCTTCATCACGCGTGACATTCCATACGTAAAAGACGAGGAGCGCGTGACGGTGAAAGATTTCGGCGGTGGGCTGTATCTCGTGAGTGCCGCATACGGTTTCAATGAGACGCCTGATGTGAAGGCCGTGCTGCTCGACGTTGGCCGTACGCACGACATGACGTTCGAAATGATGGACACGTCGTTCTTCCTCGCCCGCGAAACGGTCGTGCCCACGCAATTGCCGGGCATGTCGGTGTGGCGTGAGCGCGTGTTCGCCTGGATGCATCAGAACGCCGCGAAGCCGACCGATTTCTTTAGTATTCCGGCCAATCGTGTCGTCGAACTCGGGACCAAAATCGAGATCTGAGCGTTCTGCATGTCATCGCACGGTTTGCGCCTGGCTCAAAGCTGGCGCACAACAAAAAGCCCACGCAGTGTGAACTGCGTGGGTTTTTTTGTTTGCAGAAGCGTCGCCGCGTTGCCTAGCCCGAGCTTTGACTTCTCAAATAGCCGGAATCCGCATCAGTGCAGGGTTTCGGCTATTTTCTGGGACTATCATGTAGCCATGTAAGTTAGTATTTTTATATTGACTTTCGGTGATTATTTGCTTTAATCAGTGTTCATGTATATCGAACACGTCCCCAACCGCAACTCACCGCCCGCCATCCTGTTGCGCGAGTCCTTCCGCGACGGCAACAAGGTGAAGAAGCGCACCCTGGCCAACCTCTCATCGCTGCCCGCCGAGGTCATCGAAGGACTGAAGGTGCTGCTGCGCGGTGGCGTCGCAGTGCCCTCGGCTGAAGAGGCCTTCGTGATCGAGCGCAGCCTGCCGCACGGACATGTGGCCGCGGTGCTGGGCGCGGCGCGTGCCTGCGGCGCCGAGCAGTGGTTTGCGGCTGCACCGGCCGCGCTGCGCGCGATGCTCATGGCGCTGCTGGTGGCGCGGGTGGTGTCTCCCGCTTCGAAGCTGGCCACCCATCGCATGTTGCGCGACGAGACCGCGACCCACTCGCTGTCGCGGCTGCTGAAGCTGGGCGAGGTTGACCTCGGACAGGTCTATACCGCGCTCGACTGGCTGGGCGAGGCCCAGGAAGACATCGAGAAGCGGCTGGCGCGCAAGCATCTGGCCGGCAGCATGCTGGTGCTCTATGACCTCACGTCCACGTGGGTGACCGGAGACTGCTGCGAGCTTGCCGCGCGCGGCTACAGCCGCGATGGCAAGCGCGACGATCCGCAGATCGTGTTCGGGCTGGTTTGCACTCCTGAAGGCTGTCCGGTGGCCGTCGAGGTGTTTGCCGGCAACACCGCCGATCCGGCTACCGTGGCCTCGCAGGTGGAGAAACTGCGGGACCGCTATGGCATCGGCAAGATCGCCTGGGTGGGCGACCGGGGCATGCTCACGCAGGCGCGCATCGACACGGTATTGCGCCCGGCGGGGCTGGACTGGGTGAGCAGCCTGCGCGCGCCGCAGGTGAGCGCGCTTGCCCAGGAGAAGGGGCCTTTCCAGCCCTCGCTGTTTGACGAGCGCAACCTGCTGGAGCTGACCAGTGAGGCGTTCCCCGGTGAGCGGCTCATCGTGTGCCGCAATCCGCTGCTGGCCGAGCAGCGGACCCGCAAACGCGAGGACTTGCTGCAGGCCACTGAAGCCGAGCTGACGAAGATCGCCGAGGCGACCACGCGTGCCCGCAACCGCCTCAAGGGCGCCGATGCCATTGCCCTGCGCGTGGGCCGCGTCATCGACCACTACAAGATGGCCAAGCACTTCGAGCTGAGCTTCACCGACGAGGGCTTCACCTGGACGCGCAAGGCCGGTCAGATCCGGCAGGAAGCGGCGCTCGACGGCCTGTATGTGGTGCGCACCAGCGTGCCCGAACAGGACCTGCCGGCCGAAGCGGCTGTCTCGGCGTACAAGGGCCTGGCGGTCGTGGAGCGTGCCTTCCGGTCGCTCAAGACAGTCGATCTGAACGTGCGCCCCATATTCCACTGGAACGCCGAGCGTGTACGGGCGCACGTCTTCCTGTGCATGCTCGCCTACTACGTCGAATGGCACATGCGCGAGACCTTGAAGCCGATGCTGTTTGACGATGAATACATCGAGCTCGCACGCGCAACCCGGCCCTCGCCCGTGGCCAAGGCACGACGTTCGGACCAGGCAAAAGCAAAGGATGCCACGCGGCTTGGCGAGGACGGCTTGCCCGTCCATAGCTTCCGCACGCTGCTCGATGATCTGGCCACGCTCGCCTACAACGTCTGCCACACATCTCTGAACCCGGACGCAAAGATCGTGATGATCACGCGGCCCACACCCGTTCAGGAAAAGGCCTTCCGCCTGCTGAACATCAGCCCTGTCTGTACCCAGTAACCGACTCCCCCCGACACGCGTAACCGCGGCAATTCAAGGACCTGCGCGCGCCGCATGCTCAAAGTTCGGCCTAGCGCTGCTTAAGCTTGGCGAACGCAGCGGCCATCGCGCCGGCCGGTTCTGCGTCGCGTGAGCGCTGTTGCGGGCGGCCACCGCCGCCGCCTGGGCGGCTCGTGCCGCGATCCTGCTGCCCACCGCCTCGTGGTGCCGGGCTGGCGGTGAAGTCGTCGTCGAGGCGCATCGTCAGCGAAATGCGCTGGCGTTTCACGTCGACTTCCTGCACCTTGACCTTGACCACCTGACCGGCCTTGACGACTTCGTGAGGGTCCTTGATGAACTTCGTCGACATCGCCGACACGTGCACGAGGCCGTCCTGATGCACGCCGATGTCGACGAACGCGCCGAACGCCGCGACGTTCGTCACGACGCCTTCGAGCACCATACCGGGCGACAGGTCGGAAACCTTCTCGACGCCTTCACGGAACGTCGCCGTCTTGAACTCGGGGCGGGGATCGCGACCCGGCTTTTCAAGCTCGGCGAGAATGTCGCGCACGGTCGGCAAGCCGAAGCGTTCGTCGACGAATTCCGCCGGCGACAATCGTGCCAGCGCTTCACGATTGCCGAGCACTTCGCCGACGTGCCTTCTGATCTTCGCCAGCATGCGTTCGACGACCGGATACGCTTCCGGGTGCACCGAAGATCGGTCGAGCGGATTCTCGCCGCCGTTGATGCGCAGGAACCCGGCCGCCTGTTCGAACGTCTTGTCGCCAAGACGGGGTACCTTGCGCAGATGCTCACGCGACGGGAACGGACCGTTCGCATCGCGATAGTCGACGATGTTGCGCGCCAGTGTCGCGTTCAGGCCGGACACGCGGGCGAGCAGCGCGACGGACGCCGTATTCGCATCGACGCCAACCGCGTTCACGCAATCCTCGACGACCGCGTCGAGCGAGCGCGCCAGTTCACGCTGGTTCACGTCATGCTGATACTGCCCAACGCCGATCGCCTTCGGCTCGATCTTCACCAGTTCCGCAAGCGGATCCTGCAGACGCCGCGCAATCGATACCGCACCGCGCAGCGACACGTCCAGTTCCGGGAATTCCTTCGCAGCGAGTTCGGACGCCGAATACACCGACGCGCCCGCTTCCGACACGACGATCTTCTGCAGCTTGAACTCGGGGTGGCGCGCGATCAGTTCGCTGGCAAGCTTGTCCGTCTCGCGCGACGCGGTACCATTGCCGATGCTGATCAGTTCCGCCTGCGTCTGCGCTGCGATACGCGCGAGCTTCGCGAGCGAGCCGTCCCAGTCCCGGCGCGGCTCGTGCGGATAGATCGTATCGGTGGCGAGCAGCTTGCCGGTGCGATCGACCACGGCAACCTTCACGCCGGTGCGCAGGCCCGGGTCGAGGCCGATCACGGCCTTCGGACCGGCAGGCGCGGCCAGCAGCAGATCCTTCAGATTGCGTGCGAAAACGCGGATCGCTTCATGCTCGGCTTCGTCGCGCAGATTCGTCAGCAGTTCGTTTTCGATGTGCGGCTGAAGCTTCACGCGCCAGCACCAGCGGCACACGTCGGAGAGCCATTTGTCGGCCGGGCGGTTCTGGTTCGCGATGCCGAAATGACGTGCGATCATGGCTTCGCCCGGATGCGGCACCAGGGCGTCGAACTCCTCGCCGAGCCCCAGCCTGATCATCAGCACGCCGGCATTGCGGCCGCGGAAGAGGGCGAGCGCGCGATGCGACGGCACCGTCCGGATGGTTTCCGAGTAATCGTAGTAGTCGCGGAATTTTTCCTCTTCCGCGCCTTCCTTGCCCTCGATCACCTTCGACGACACCACGCCCTGGTTGAACAGGTAGTCGCGCAGCTTGCCGAGGATTTCGGCGGTTTCGCCGAATTGCTCCGAGAGGATGTCGCGTGCGCCGTCGAGCGCCGCCTTCACATCGGCGACACCTTTTTCGGCGTCGACGTAAGCGGCGGCTTCGGTCTGCGGGTCGAGCGCCGGATCGGCGAGCAGAGCCTGCGCGAGCGGCTCGAGGCCAGCTTCGCGGGCGATCTGGGCGCGCGTGCGACGCTTCGGTTTGTACGGGAGATACAGGTCTTCGAGCACCTGCTTGCTGTCGGCACCTTCGATTGCGGTGCGCAGTTCGTCGGTTAGCTTGCCCTGTTCGTCGATGCTGGCCACGATCGTCGCGCGCCGGTCTTCCAGTTCGCGCAGATACAGGAGACGTTCCTCGAGCGTACGCAACTGCGTGTCGTCGAGGTTGCCAGTCACTTCCTTCCGGTACCGGGCGATAAACGGAACAGTCGATCCTTCATCGAGAAGTTGTACCGCGGCCGCGACCTGGCGCGGCTGGACAGTCAGTTCGGCGGCGATGCGCTGTACGATCTTGAGTGCTACGGTTTCCGTCATAAGGTGGTCGTATTCCTGCAGGTTTCAATCAGGGCCACTTGAAGCGGCACGCGAGACGCGCCTCTCGGCAACCGGTTGCTGAAGCGGGGCATTTTGCCATAAATGCCCGAGCGCTCAGGCGCAGGGTGATAGAATTTCGGTCATGTTCCGTTGCCCATCTACGACGTTGCCGATCTCCCGCTTTCCGTTTGCCGCGCCTTCCCGTCGACCGGCTGGCCGGCGCATTCGTCCTCTTTCTGCGTGTTTCACCGCATGTATTGCTGCGGCGGCGTTTGCGGCCTTTTCGGCTTGTTCCCCAGCATACGCGCAGGATACTGCCGCTAGCGCGGCCCAGAAGCCGGCACAGGTGACATCGGGCGCTTCGGCTACCCGTACCGATGCAACTGCCGGCGCCTCCGGAAACCAGGATTCATCCTCGACCCCGGACTCGTCGGCGGACCATGCCGGCGACGATTTCGACGCACGCCAAAAGGCGCTCAATGCTCGTAGCGACGAGAACAATTACCGCTTTGCTGTCGCCCAGCATGAGTGCTATAGCCGCTTCTTCGTGAATCACTGCCTCAACAGGGCTCGCGACGCCATGCGCGAAGTTGCGGCGGACATCCGCAAACAGCAGCTTGCGCTCGACGACGAGCAACGCGTGCAGCGTGCCCAGCAGCGCGACCAGCAGGCCGCCATCCGGCGCGCACAGAATGAGGTCGAGGCGCCGCAGCGCGCGGCCGATGAAGCGCGTAACGCCCAGGCGTTCGAGGACAAGCAGCGTCAGCATGCGCTGGACGAAGCACAGCGCAATGCGGAGGCCCCGCAGCGCGCCGCGAACGAACAGGCGTTCCAGGAGAAGCAGCGCCAGCATGCGATCGACCAGGCGCAGCGCGGCATCAGCGCGCCGCAGGCGGCTGCGAACCAGCGGGCTTACGATCAGAAGCAGTCAGATTACCAGCGTAAGCTCGAAGAGGCCCGACAGCAGGGTGCGCAAAAGGCGCAGCAGCGCGTCGAAAACGAGCAGCGCTATCAGCAGAAGCAAACGGAAGCCGCGCAGCACAAGGCGGATGTCGAGGCGCGCCAGCAGCAGGCCGCTGAGAAGGCCCGGCAAAAGCAGCAGGAACAGCAGGAGCAGTTGAAGCAACAGCAGATGCAGCAGCAGGGTCAGTAACGCGTTTTAAGCCGGACACCAACCTCAGGCGCAGCGGCTGAACGAAGCGGCCCTCGCCACTTCGGGAGAGGAGGCGAGCATGCGCGATCACTATCACGTCATCAACGCGGACACACTTCGCGACCGCATTCTGCAGCTGGAATCGGAGCACAGTGGGCTTGATCGCCTGATCGACAGGATTTCGGAGGAACCCGGAATCGATGACCTCGAGATACAGCGCCTGAAAAAGCGCAAGCTCAAGGTCAAGGACACCATAATCTTGCTGCAGTTGCAGCTCGAACCGGATACGCGCGCCTGAGGTCGCGACCTGGCAGGTGCCGGGGTCGGCCGTTGCGCACCGGACTTTGCAGGAATTGCTTGCTTTGAATTCACCGCTTGTTTCCTCTTCCCTTACGCCCTCGGGCGATGACGTACCGGTACGCGACAAACGCGCTGCTGGCGCCAGCGCGCCCGCGCTGAATCCGAAGCGCGTCACCGAGCTCGATGACATCTTTTCCGCCGATGGGCTGCTTGCCCGGCAGATTGACGGCTATCGTTCGCGGGCGTCGCAGATCGAAATGGCACGTGCCGTTGCGGCTGCGATGGAGGCGTCAGGGCGGGCGATGCCCGAGCCCGCGATGTTCGAGTCGCAGAAGCGTCCCGCGCGCCGGCTGCACGGGTCCCCGGGCAGCGATACCCGGGCCGCCGCCGACGCGGATGCGGCCGGCGACGACGCCAGCGGACTCGACGGCAGCGAGAACACGCTGATCGTCGAAGCGGGAACGGGTACCGGCAAGACCTATGCGTACCTCGTGCCGGCGATGCTGTGGGGTGGCAAGGTCATCGTCTCGACCGGTACGAAGCACCTGCAGGATCAGTTGTTCCAGCGCGATATCCCGACGGTGCGCGATGCGCTGGCAGTGCCGGTATCGGTCGCTATGCTCAAGGGGCGCGCGAACTACCTCTGCCACTACTACCTGCAGCGCACCGCGGACAACGGTCGTCTGCCTTCGCGGCAGGAAACGTCGTATCTGCAGGACATCATCCGTTTCGCAAAGATCACGCGCACCGGTGACAAGGCTGAACTTGCCAGCGTGCCTGAAACGGCGCAGGTCTGGTCGATGGTCACCTCGACGCGTGAGAACTGTCTCGGCCAGGAGTGTCCGCATTACAAGGACTGTTTCGTGATGCAGGCGCGCCGTGAGGCTCAGCAGGCCGATATCGTCGTCGTCAACCACCATCTCTTTTTCGCGGACATCATGTTGCGCGATACGGGGATGGCCGAACTGCTGCCGATGGCGAACACGATCATCTTCGATGAGGCGCATCAGTTACCCGAAACGGCGACGCTTTTTTTCGGCGAGACGCTGTCGACCACCCAGTTCCTCGAACTCGCGCGCGACTCGGTCGCCGAAGGTCTTGGCCATGCGCGCGACGCCGTGGAGTGGGTGAAGCTTGGTGGCGCGCTCGAGCGTGCTGCGCGCGACGTGCGTCTTGCGTTCAGGGAAGACTCGGTAAGGCTGTCGATTGGGCAACTGCCCGACGATCATCCGCTGTTCCCGGCGCTCGAAGCACTGGAAACCGAACTGGATGCGCTCGCGACGGCGCTTGCCGGTCATGCGGAACGCGCCGAGTCCATCGGCGCCTGTTTGCGCCGTGCGCGGGAGCTGCAGGGCATTCTGGCGGGCTGGACCACGCCGCCGACCGAAGTCGAGCGCGATGCAGCCAGCGATGACAAGACGGAAGCCGCGATCGATCCTGACGAAAAGGTCCGCTGGATCGAAGTGTTCTCGCACACTGTGCAGTTGCATGAGACGCCGCTGTCGGTGGCACCGATCTTTGCGAAGCAGCGTGCCGGTGTGCCGCGCACATGGATCTTCACGTCGGCGACCCTGTCGGTGCGAGGCGACTTCACGCACTACGCGGCGCAGATGGGTCTGAACTCGCGTCGCTCGATGACTTTGCCAAGCCCATTCGATTACGGCTCCCAGGGCCTCCTGTATGTGCCGCGCAATCTGCCGCAACCGTCATCCCCGGCCTTCACCGACGCCGTCTTCGACGCCGCCTTGCCCGCGATCGAAGCGTCGGGTGGCGGCGTGTTCATGCTGTGCACGACGTTGCGCGCAGTCGATCGTATCGCCACTCGACTGCGCGAAACGATCGAGTCGCGTGGCTGGAACTATCCGTTGCTCGTGCAGGGCGACGCGAGCCGCACGGAACTGCTGGAGCGTTTCCGTTCGTATGGCAATGCGATCCTGGTTGGCAGCCAGAGTTTCTGGGAAGGCGTGGATGTGCGCGGTGATGCACTGTCGCTGGTGGTGATCGACAAGCTGCCCTTCGCTCCGCCTGACGATCCGGTGTTGTCCGCCCGCCTCGAGGCACTGACGAAGAAAGGGCTAAGCCCGTTCGCCGTTCATCAATTGCCACAGGCGGTGATTACGCTGAAGCAGGGCGCAGGACGCCTGATTCGCGCTGAGACGGATCGCGGCGTGCTGATGATCTGCGATACAAGACTCGTCGACAAACCATACGGCCGGCGCATCTGGCAAAGTCTGCCGCCGTTCAAGCGGACGCGCGAGATAGAGGTCGTGAGAGCCTTCTTCGAGGAGAGCGTGGAGAGGACTTGAAGGTGTTTGATGGTTGCGCCGGGTCGACGCGGTGCAACGATCTATTGTGCGTGCGAGATGCGTGCCGCATAACAAACCAAACGAAAAAGCCACGAATGGAAATTCGTGGCTTTTTTTCGCTACCCGCCGGACGCTGTGGGTTACCACAGGCGTTCCGGTGTTCCGCGTCGACGTTCACCGACGGGAGCGAGCCCGAGTGAACGCCGTGCCATCGCAGCTTATTGGCTTGCGGCCGCTGCCGGGGATGCTGCTTCGGCCGGGGAGGCTGCCATGGCCGGGGAAGCTGCCTCAGCCGGGGAAGCTGCCTCAGTCGGGGAAGCCGGGGTAGCGGCTGCAGGAGCCTCCGAAGCAGCAGCTGCAGGTGCCGATGCAGCAGCAGCATCGCTAGCCGGAGCAGCTGCTTGATCGCTGCTCTTGTTGCATGCAGCCAGTGCCACAGCCGCCAACAGGGATGCTACGAGGAGGGATTTCTTCATGATCACGTCCTTTTATGGTTAAAGGTAAGCAACAGCGCAAAATATTACCGGTAATGTGCTCCAACACCGACCCGGGCCGCTGGTGGAGACGCACTTCATGAGCGTGAATCTTCCCTACGGCTTGGGCGGAAATTATAGGCACTTTCGTATCGACCGTCGATAAATCCGGGGTCAATACGTTGTCTTTCTCATACAAAATTTCACGGCAGGGTATAACACATAGACGGACCTATGCAAGCTCGCCTACCTGTATCCAGCCCGCACAATACCACTCGTGTAGCAGTGCTGTCACCGATGAATCGTCTGAGAGTGTTACAAAGCGTTTCGCACTCAGATGGCGCTGGTCCGCGAGTTCAACCAGCCACTTTTTCACTCCTGCAAGCCGGTTTTCTTCTCCATTCAGGAAGTAAAAGCGGGCGTCGTACAACAGAATCGACTTGCGATCAAGCCTGATGCCGGATTGCCTGGCACGCTGGATGAATCGGGGCTCACTCAACGGCCGGGCAGGTGGATCGAACACAACGCTCGGTTTCGGCTCACTCAGATACGAGCCGAGAAAAGTTGAGATATCGCGTTCGCTCCACTCGACCTTCGCAAGGATGGCGCCAACCCGCTCTACCAGTGCCGAAGGAAGCATGGCAGGGTTGGCAACGGCAGGTTGCTGCGGATCCCGGTACAACTCTGCGGCGCCGCCCGGCGCATCGCCGCGTTCGGCCAGATGGTATAGGAACTGGCCTGTCAACTCCTGCGCCGAAGGCGCGCGAAAGCCGATCGAACAGGTCATGCATTCACCTTCGGCGACGCCATCGTGTGCAATGTGCGGTGGCAGATAGAGCATGTCGCCCGGTTCCAGCAACCATTCTTCTTCCGGTTCAAAGTTTTGTAAAACTTTCAAGGGCAAGCCCGGCCGCAGCGACAGGTCGCGTTGTGCGCCGATGCGCCAGCGGCGCATGCCATGAACCTGCAACAGGAACACGTCGTAGGAGTCGAAATGAGCACCGACACCGCCGCCGTCGCTCGCATAGGAAATCATCAGATCGTCGAGGCGGGCGTCGGGCACGAAGCGGAAACGGTCGAGCAACGCGCGGGCGCGATCGTCGTGCAGATCGACGCCCTGCACGAGCAGCGTCCATGCGCGTTGCCTGACGGATGGCAGTTCATCCGCGGCGAACGGGCCGTGTTCCAGCTGCCACCTGTGGCGAAAATGGGTGATGAGGCGTGCCTCGACCTCGTCCTCGCCGGCAAGCTCGAAGAGTTCGTCGCGGGCGAGTGGCGGGACGACATCCGGGATCGCCTGACGGATCAGCAGGGGTTTCTTCTGCCAGTACCGGCGCATGAATTGCGTCGGGGTGAGATTGCCCAGGAGCGGCGTGGGGGTGTCCGGCTGCGGCACCGAAAGCGGAGACGAAATCCGGGCGGGCGCTGCGCCGGGCGGGTGGTCAAGGGGCCGCTTGGGCATCGTATAATGTGAGTTGTATTCTGGAGAATCGAATGAAAATCGCAAAGAACACCGTCGTGTCGGTCGCTTACAAGCTGTCGGATGCGCAGGGCAATCTGATTGAAGAAAGCGACGAGCCGATGGTCTATCTGCACGGCGGCTATGATGGCACGTTCCCCAAGATCGAGGAAGAGCTCGACGGTCATGAGCCGGGCTTCGAAACCCAGATCCAGCTCGAGCCAGCCGATGCCTTTGGCGAGTACGATCCCGAACTCGTCAAGATCGAGCCGCGCGACCGCTTTCCTGAGCCGCTCGAAGTCGGCATGCAGTTCGAAGGCACACCTGAAGAGGGGGACGAAGACCTCGATTCGCTCATTTACACGGTGACCGATGTCGCCGAAGACAAGGTGGTGCTCGACGGCAACCATCCGCTCGCGGGCATGTCCCTGCGCTTCGCGCTGTCGGTAAAGGAAGTGCGCGAAGCAACCGAAGACGAAATCCAGCACGAGCACGCGCACGGCGCAGATGGCCTCGAAGTTCTCGATGAAGATGATGACGATGCCGACGAAGGCAAGTCAGGGCCCACGCTGCACTGAACTGGCGGATGCGCCGGCAGGAGCGGGTGAAGCATCCGTCCCGGCCGGCGCCGGCTGCTGTACCGGTGGCAGGTCGGAACCCGGCGACAACGACGGCACCTCAGGCATCGAAGGTGTCGGCTCCTCGTGCATCGGTGCTGGCGGCAGGGCCGACGGAAGCGGCATGTTTTTCGGCACGTCGCGCACGGTCACCCGAAATGGCGGCCGCCGCGCCATGTCCGCTTCAACCTCAATCCACTGATTCAACCGGTCGTGCGGCGCGAATGCGACGCGGGTCAGGTTCGTGACCTCAACACCCTTGTCATTGCGCAGCGGTTGATCGATCAGGAAGCCGCCGGGCGACCGCTCGTCATCGGCGTGAATGACGAGGATCGGCCCGCGAAAGGTCTGCGCGAGCTTCACGAGACTTCGTTTCAATTCCAGAAAGCCGTCGCGGCGCTGGTTGCGCGCAAAGCGCAACCACGAGAATCGCTCAGGCCGTTCGTAGCGTTCGGGATCGAAATCGCCCTGAATGAACACCACGACCGCACGCGCCTCGCGCCGTTTGGCATATTCCGCTGCATGCTCCAGCCAGAACGCATTGGCGACAACGCGGTCTTCGAATTCGCCATTGCGACCGCCGGCGTTCAGATAGTGGTTGTTCGGCGACGGCGCGTTGAGCGCGACGAACACTGTATCGCCGACTTGCCAGCGAACGTTCTCGCGATACGGATGAAAGCGCGAAACCTCGCTTTCGCGCGTGAGCGGAACCGGATTCTGGCCCATCGACGAAGCGTCGGAGAAAAGCGTCTGCCGTAGCAGGTCGAGACGCTCGACCGGGTCGTAGCCGCCCGCCTGGGCGGTGCCGCAATCGGCCCAGTCGTGCTGGCCGGGGACAAAGATCAGCGCCGGGCGGGCCGCTTCGAGCAACGTCTGTCGACTCTCGTACAGTGAGTCGCGGCACGGTTCCTTAGGCCCCTTCAGATTGCCGTCGTAGACGATGAACGAGACATCGCGCTCGCGGCCAATGGTTTCCAGCAGACGTTGAGTGTGTGCTTCGTCCGCGGGACTGTCGAGCGTGCCGCTGACAACCGCGAATGTGTATCGGGAGCCCGCCGCATGCGCAGCCGGCGACGCATTCGCCAGCGTCAACGCCAGCGCAACGATCAGCACCGCACCGGCATGGCGCGGCCGCTGCGGATACCGGGTGCGATCAACGATCCGCATCCGTTGCGCCGGCCAGGTCTTGCAGTTCGTACAGCAGGTCGAGCGCATCACGCGGCCGTAGATTATCCACATCTATGGAGCGCAGGCGCTCGAGTGCCGGGTTTGGCGCTGCGGCCTCGGGCGTTGCCGGCTCGTCTTCCACATCTTCCAGTAACTGGGGCGCAGCGAACAGGTCGAGTTGCGGCGTGCCCTGCGTGACGGACTGCTGCTCCAGATACGCAAGATGCTTGCGTGCTGCCCGGATCACCGCGCCCGGCACGCCTGCCAGTTGCGCTACCTGCAGACCGTAGCTCTGGTTGGCCGGTCCTTCTTCGACGGCATGCAGGAATACGATGCCATGTCCATGTTCGACAGCCGACAGATGCACGTTCGCCGCCTGCGGAAACTCGCCAGGCAACTGCGTCAGTTCGAAGTAGTGCGTGGCGAACAGCGTTTGGCAACCGTTGTGCGCGAGCAGATGCCGTGCAATCGCCCATGCGAGTGCGAGCCCGTCGAATGTCGACGTGCCACGGCCGATTTCATCCATCAACACGAGGCTCTGCGGCGTCGCATCGTTCAGGATAGCCGCGGCTTCCGTCATTTCCACCATGAACGTCGAGCGTCCGCCAGCAAGGTCGTCAGCGGCTCCGATGCGCGTGAAGATCCGATCGATCGGACCGAATCGCGCGCGTCGCGCCGGGACATAGCTGCCGACGTAGGCCATCAGCGCGATCAGGGCAGTCTGCCGCATGAACGTCGACTTACCCCCCATGTTCGGGCCGGTGATCAGCAGCAGTCTGCGTTCGGGCGAAAGCGTGCAGTCGTTGGCGATGAACTGCTCGACCTGGGCTTCGACGACCGGATGGCGTCCCTGCTCGATTTCGATACCGGCTGTTTCAGAGAACGCCGGCGCGACCCAGTCGAGCGCGCGTGCACGTTCCGCGAATGCCGCGAGCAGATCCAGTTCCGCCAGGGCGCCAGCCACGCGCTGGCAGTCCGCGATAAACGGCAGCAGCGACTGAAGCAGCGTGTCATACAGTGCGCGCTCGCGCGCCAGTGCGCGTTCCTGTGCGGACAGCGCCTTGTCCTCGAAGGTCTTCAGTTCAGGCGTGATGTAGCGCTCGGCATTCTTCAGTGTCTGACGGCGGCGGTAGTCGTCTGGCACCTTGTCCGTCTGGCCGCGCGTGACCTCGATGTAGAAGCCGTGAACCTTGTTGTATTCGACGCGCAGATTCGTGATGCCAGTGCGCGCACGTTCACGCGTTTCCAGGTCAATCAGGAACTGGCCGCAGTTTTCGGAGATATCACGTAGCTCGTCGAGTTCCGCGTCATAGCCACGCGCAATCACGCCGCCGTCGCGCACCATCGCAGCCGGCTCCGGCGCGACGGCGCGGCTGAGCAGCTCAACACATTCCTCCGGCGGTTCGAGCGAAAGGTGGATGCGCGCAAGCGACGCCGCGCCAGCAGTCAATGGTGCCAGCTGCGTGCGCAGTTCGGGCAGCGCGATAAACGTATCGCGCAGGCTCGACAGATCGCGCGGACGCGCCGACAACAATGCGAGGCGCCCCGTAATCCGCTCGATGTCCGAGATCTGGCGCAGCGCGCTGCGCAACGAATCGAGACTCGCACTGACAGGTGCGTCGAGCAACGCGCCTGTCGCCTGCTGGCGGGCCTGCGCGAGCGCGGTATCGCGCGGAGGATGGTGCAGCCAGTGACGCAGCAGCCGGCTGCCCATCGTCGTGCAGCAGGTGTCGAGCAGTGAGCAAAGGGTTGGCGATTCGGTGCCGCGTAGCGTTTCCGTCAATTCAAGGTTGCGACGTGTGGACGGGTCGAGCCCAATGAATTCGGACTCGGATTCGATCTTCAGGCTGCGTACATGGCGCAGTTGCTGACCTTGTGTCGCTGCCGCGTAGAGGAGCAGCGCGCCAGCCGCGCCGCAGGCGCTGGTCAGCGAGTGTGCGCCAAAGCCGTCGAGGCTCGCGACGTCCAACTGGTCGCACAGGCGCTGCGTGCCCGATGCGACATCGAAGTGCCATGCCGGCACATGCGTGAGCGCACCGGAGCCGGCTGCGGGAGACCGGTCCTCCCGGCCCGCAGGCGGATCGGCAACGAGGATTTCCGCAGGGCGGATGCGTTCAAGCGCGGCGGTCACTTGATCCGGCGCGACTTCCGTCAGACGGAGCGCGCCGCTTGCCAGATTGAGCCAGGCGAGCCCGATGGTGGTGGCAACACCTCGCCGGTTGTGCCCGACGCACATCGCCAGCAGATAGACATCGTTCTTGTCCGAAAGCAGTGCGGCATCGGTCAGCGTACCCGGCGTCACGACCCGCATCACTTTGCGCTCGACGGGACCTTTTGATGTTGCCGGATCGCCAACCTGTTCGCAGATCGCCACCGACTCGCCGAGCTTCACAAGCTTCGCGAGATATTGTTCGACGGCGTGATGCGGCACGCCGGCCATCTTGATCGGATTGCCGGCCGATGCACCGCGCTGCGTCAGCGTGAGATCGAGGAGGCGCGCGGCTTTTTCCGCGTCCTCGAAAAACAGCTCGTAGAAGTCGCCCATCCGGTAGAACACGAGCGTGCCCGGATGCTCCGACTTGATGCGCAGATACTGCTGCATCATTGGCGTGTGCTGTGCGGTTGTGTCGACGCTTTCGACAGTTTCGACAGTTTCTTTAGCTGCTGCGATTGGAGTGTCCATCCAGAATGTCTTGCGTTGGTGTTCAGGGCGTGAGTTTAACTCGCCTGCGCCGTGTGTGAACCTGGCCGGATGGCCTGGCCGCATTGCCAGGGCGCGCGCTACCGAAGCGCCGCGCTATTCTTCGACCAGCGCGCGCATGTCCACCGTGCGCGCGTTCACTGCGCCGCGGCGTTTTGCCAGCCACATCATGAACGTGATGAAGGTGCCGAACACGACGATGATCCACTGCACGGGTATCTTTGCCGTCAGCATCACTGCGTAGGCACCGAGCATCAGTAGCACGGCCAGATTCTGGTTGAAGTTCTGGACAGCGATCGAATGCCCGGCGGAAAGCAGTGTCGCGCCGCGGTGCTGCAGGATCGCGTTCATCGGCACGATGAAGAAGCCCGAGAGGGCGCCGAGCAGGATCATCAGTGGATAGGCGAGCACGATATAGACAGGCGCGACGAACGGCCCGATCTTGATGCCCATGCCGGCCGGGAACAGCCCTTTGCTGTAGAACGCCATGGCGATCGCCACTGCGCCAGTCACGATGCCGATTGGCAGCACGCGCAGCGAACTACGCAACGGGATCCATGCCGCCGCAGCCGCCGCGCCCACCGCGATACCCAGCCCTGTGACGCCCTGCATCACCGCCGCTTTCGATAGCGACAGGCCGAGGTTCGCGTCGGCCCATTTGAGCACCAGCAGTTGCAGCGTGACAGCGCCGCCCCACATGAGCGTCGTGACCCAGAGCGCGATCTGGGCCAGCTTGTCGGCCCACAGCACGTTGAAGCACTGCGCAAAATCGCCGACGAGTTTGCCCGGCTCGACAAGACGGTTCGGATAACGCGCGCCGGTATCGGGAATGCCGACGTTGATCGCCGCGGCGATCGCGTAGGTGATCATCACGGCGAGCATCGCAAGATCGGCGGCCGAGTGGATCAGCGGCAGGTGAGCATGGGCGACGAACCTCGTCGCATAGGTGCTGATGAGGACGCCGCCAAGCATCGTGCCGACGATCGTCGACAGCACGGTTGCCGATTCGAGCCACGCATTCGCGGCGACAAGTTTTTCGGCCGGCAGCAGTTCCGTCAGGATGCCGTACTTCGCCGGCGAATACGCGGCGGCGCCGAAACCGACGACGCCATACGCGATCATCGGATGGACGCCCACAATCATCATCAGGCAGCCAATCGCCTTCAGCGCGTTGGAGACGAACATCACGTGGCGCTTTTGCAGCGCGTCGGCGAAGGCGCCTACGAACGGCGCGAGCAGCACGTACGAGATTGTAAAAAAGATTTGCAAAAGCGGCGTGATCCAGGCCGGCGACCGGATCGCGGCGAGCAACGCAATCGCGGCGATCAGCAGCGCGTTATCGGCCAGGGACGACACAAACTGTGCCGCAATGATGGTGTAGAAGCCTTTTTTCATGAAGCGGAGCGGAGCGCCCAACGAGCAGCTTCGAGAGCGGGACGGCGGTGAAGGACTGAAGGGCGCAGTCTATCCCTTTAACGCGTGAGCCGCGTCGGGCTATACACCTTCCATGCTTTCATCCGACACCGCGAGACATCCACTGGGGGACGCAGCCACAACAAAAAAGCGGCCGGAGCCGCTTTTTTAGTTCGAGCATCAGGCCGTCTTCTGCTTTGTGCGGCTGTATTTGGTGAGGATCGGCACCATCTGCGCGTAAATCTTCGGATTGCCCGCGACGATTTCCCCGACGTGCAGGAACTCCGAGTCACCCGTGTAATTGCCGACGAGGCCGCCGGCTTCGGTGATCAGCAGGCTGCCTGCTGCCATGTCCCATGCCTTGAGACCCTGTTCGAAGAAGCCGTCCATGCGGCCTGCCGCGACGTTGGCCAGATCGAGCGCGGCCGCACCCGGGCGCCGCAGGCCTGCGCAGGCGACGGTCATGTCGTCGAAGAGGCGTCCGTATTCCTTGAGGCCGTCTTTTTCCCTGAACGGGAAGCCGGTGCCGATCAGGCCGTCCGCAAGACGGTCGCGGCGGCCGACGCGGATGCGTCGATCGTTCAGGAAAGCACCACGGCCACGCGAGGCGGTGAACAGATCGTTGCGGGTCGGGTCGTAGACGACGGCCTGCGTAACAATGCCCTTGTGCGCCAGCGCGATCGACACGCAGTAGTACTGGAAGCCGTGGATGAAGTTCGTGGTGCCGTCGAGCGGATCGATGATCCACAGGAATTCCGACTCGTTGTCGGATTCGCCGGATTCTTCGGCGAGGATCGCGTGATCGGGGTAGGCGGTCTTCAGCGTATCGATGATCGCGGCTTCGGACGCTTTGTCGACCTCCGTGACGAAATCGTTGTGCTGCTTCTTGCTGACCTGGACGAGGTCGAGATCGAGCGATGCGCGGTTGATGATCTGTCCACCGCGTCGCGCGGCCTTGACAGCGATATTGAGCATGGGATGCATGAGCCGGAATCCTTGTGCCGGACGGCCGCTGCGGCTGCCCGGTAATAGCTGTAAACAACCGGAACGTACGCGTTGAGCGGGATCAGGCACGCGTTCCGTCGACGGAGACGAATTGAAGAAGAGCGGGGCGCACGTTCGAAGACGGCGCGAAACTCCTGATTTTACCCGAGTCTGGCCCGCTCCGGCGGCGAACGGCCGCGGCCACCTTTCGCGCTGCCTTACAAAACCGGATCACCCGGTGGCGGTTGGGGCTACCATATTGATTCTTCAGTTCGTCAATTGTTATCCGTGACCGAATCACCGTATCCGTCTTCTCTTTCTTCCCGCGACACGTCTGCCGAATGCACCGGGCCGGTGCGCGGCGGTTTCACGTCGACGCGCTTCGTGCTGGTCGAGCCCAGTCATCCGGGCAACGTCGGTGCCGCGGCGCGGGCGCTGAAAACAATGGGGTTTTCGCGCCTCGTGCTGGTCGCGCCGCGCGTCCCGAATGTGCAGAACGATCCGGAAGCCGTCGCCATGGCGAGCGGTGCCGACGACGTGCTCGCGTCGGCTCACGTCGTTCCTTCACTCGCCGATGCGCTGAACGGCGTGCACTGGTCGATTGCGCTGACGGCACGCGCGCGCGAATACGGGCCGCCCCAACTCGCCCCGCGCGAAGCCGGAGCGCAGGCACGCGAACACGCCGCACACGGCGAGATCGCGCTCGTGTTCGGCAACGAGCGCACGGGCCTGGCGAACGAAGACGTCGAGCGCTGCAGCGTTCTCGCGCATATTCCTGCCAATCCTGCGTACAGTTCGCTGAACCTGGCCCAAGCTGTACAGGTGCTGTCGTATGAACTGCGGATGGCCTATCTTGACCACATCGATAGCGGCAGCGGCTTCCAGACGGGCGCTCCTGCCAGTGCGCGCGCTGCCAGCGACGAGATCGAGCGTATGTACGTTCATCTGGAAAACGCGCTGATCGCCCTGGATTTTCTCGATCCGGGCAACCCGAAGAAACTGATGTCGCGGCTGCGACGGCTGTTCGCGCGCTCGGGGCTGGAGCGTGAGGAAGTCAACATCGTGCGCGGCATCGCCAAACACATCCTGCTGAAGGTGAAGCCCCAGGAAAAGTAGGGCCTCTGGCGGCCATTGCTGCCGTCGCGGGCCTTCGCGGTGCGTCGTGCGCCTGCCGCCTGCGACGACCTTGCCGGGAACGAGGGCATCCAGGCAGCTTTTGCGCAATCCACCTACAATCCCTCAAACGTCATAAGCAAAGCTGCGAAACCGCGTTTTTGCAAGCAGCCCGTCGATGCCGGTGTCCGGCCGCGACGGTTTACCCCCACGTCAGCCTGATTGCCATGTTCACGAGACTTCGCGAAGACATCGCCACGATCCGCGAGCGCGACCCCGCCGCCCGCAGCGCCTGGGAAGTCCTCACGTGTTATCCGGGTCTGCACGCGCTCGTGCTGCACCGCTTTGCGCACGCGTGCTGGCAGGCGAAGCATCGCTGGATCGCGCGGTTCGTCTCTCAGATGGCGCGCTTTCTAACCGGCATCGAGATTCATCCGGGTGCAACTGTCGGGCGGCGCGTGTTCATCGATCACGGCATGGGCGTCGTCGTGGGAGAGACGGCCGAGATCGGCGATGACTGCACGATCTACCAGGGCGTGACGCTCGGCGGCACGTCGCTCACGCGCGGCGCAAAACGGCACCCGACGCTCGAACGTGGCGTGATCGTCGGTGCGGGTGCGAAGGTGCTGGGTGGTTTCACGATCGGCGCAGAAGCGAAGATCGGCTCGAATGCCGTGGTCGTCAAGCCGGTGCCGGCGGGCGGCACGGCGGTCGGCAATCCCGCGCGGATCATCGCGCCGGCTGCAGCGAGCGGCGAAGCAGCAAAGCCGGTACCCGGGCGCACCGCCTTTTGCGCGTACGGCATCACGCCGAATGCGGACGATCCGGTATCGCTGGCGATTCACGGTTTGATCGATCATGCGGCGACCCAGACGCAACGTATCGACGAAGTGGTCGCCGCGCTCGAGCGCCTCGGGGCGAGCCTCGACGCGCTGCACGGCGCGGATGCGGCGCTGGTCGATCTGCGCAGGCTGTCAGCGGCGATTGAAGGGAAGGTTACGGAGAGTTGAGCGCGCCGGCTGGGTCGGTGCCCTGTGGGTGTGTCGTCGCGTTGACGGCGCATATTCTGCGTACCCGCGTTTTATCCCCCGGAGCGGAAGAGCGGACTCCAGTCCAGCGGCAAGGTCTTGATGCCCTCGGCGTCGATGCGTAGATAGCCGCCGCGTCGCTCGCCATGATCGAGGTCCCAGTCCGGCAGCACCCAGCGCGTGCCGTCAGTTTCCTTGTGGCGTGCGGGGCGGTGCGTATGACCGTGAATCATCGTCGCCGTGCGAGTCTTCCTGAACAGCTTTGCCACGCCCTCGCGGGTCACGTCATACTTTGGCGATACCGGGCGCATGCGACCTTCCTCGCTGGCTGAACGCATCCGTTCGGCCAACGCGCGGCGCCATCTGTACGGCCACGCCAGAAACAGCAACTGCATGGCGCGGTTGCGCGCAAACCGGCGAAACAGCTGATACCCACGATCGGCCGTGCAAAGCCCATCGCCGTGTGCGACCGCGACGCGCGTGCCAAAAGCCGTGATCACATAGGGGTCGGGCAGCCAGATTGCGCCGGCCGCTTTCATGAAGCGTTTGCCGAGCAGAAAGTCCCGGTTGCCGTGCATGATGTAGAGCGCGATACCGCGTTCCGACAGGGTATGCAGCAGCGCGGTCATGCGCGCGACGAACGGCTCGGCCAGCATGTCGTCGCCGATCCAGTACTCGAACAGGTCGCCGAGAATGAAAACCGAATCGGCCTGCTCAGCCGTGAACCGGATGAAGTGCTCGAACGCGGCGACCGTGCGCGGAATCGCCTCGCTCAGATGAAGATCGGAGAGGAAAAAAAACGGGCGCGCGGCGTGTGGGCGTTTGCCCTCGCCAGGCACGCCCGCAGCGACGCTTCGCAGCGGCGTTTCTTGCAGCATTGAAGGTGCCTGTTATGGTGCAGCGTTATCCGGGTAGTTGATTTTGCCTCACCGGTTGTTCAGCAAACCTGGGCGGCCGGCGGAACAACCGGGTGATTCGATACTATGATTACTCGACAATAATCGCTTTTTCGATGATTACGTCGTCGACGGGCACATCCTGATGGAAGCCCTTCGAACCCGTCTTCACCTTCCGGATGGCGTCGATGACGTCGAGACCTTCGACGACCTTGCCGAACACCGCGTAGCCCCAGCCCTGCGGCGTCGGCGACGAGTGGTTCAGGAAGTCGTTGTCGTTCACGTTGATGAAGAACTGGGCGGTTGCCGAGTGCGGGTCGTTCGTGCGTGCCATCGCGAGCGAGCCCTTGACGTTCTTCAGGCCATTATTCGCTTCATTCGTGATCGGTGCATCGGTCGGCTTCTGCTTCATGCCCGGCTCGAAACCGCCGCCCTGGATCATGAAGCCGTCGATGACACGGTGGAACACCGTGTTGTCATAATGACCGGCCTTCACATAGTTGAGAAAGTTCTCAACCGACTTCGGCGCTTTTTCGGCGTCCAGTTCGATCTTGATGACGCCGTGGTTCGTATGCAGTTCGACCATGATGGATCCTTTTGACTGACAGGTGAGTGGAGGGCGCGGATGGCGAAACGACCGGTCCGCGCCGGGGCGCGCTTATTTGCTGACGATGGTTGCCGACTCGATCACGATCTGTTTTTGCGGCACGTCGCCCATCGGGCCGCGGTTCGTCGTGGGCGTACCTTCGATCTTCTTCACGACATCCATGCCCGACGTGACCTTGCCGAACACGGCATAACCGTTGCCGTCCGGATTCGGGTAATCGAGGCCGGCGTTGTCGACGGTGTTGATGAAGAACTGTGCGGTTGCCGAATTCGGATCGCTCGTGCGTGCCATCGCAATCGTGCCAGTGGTGTTCTTCAGGCCAGTGCGGCTCTCGAGCGGAATCGGCGCGCGCGTCGGCTTCTCGGCGAAGCTGGTTGTGTAGCCGCCGCCCTGGATCATGAAACCTGGAATTACACGATGGAAGATCGTGCCGCTGTACTGGCCGGATTTCACGTAGTCGAGGAAGTTCGCGACCGTCTTCGGCGCTTTCTCAGGATACAACTCGACGCGGATGTCGCCTTCCGATGTCTTGAAGAGGACGGACGGATGCGCGGCCTGTGGCGCGGACTGGGCAAAAACGGGCGCGTTCGCGATCAGGGAGGCGCTGCCGAGCGCCAACATCAACCATTTCATGAAAATCCTCTGGGTGGAAAAAACGGGTTCGCGGATTGCGCGTCTATTTCGAGGGCGCGGTGTACGGCGGAGTCGCCAGTGAGCCGGTTGCGCCACCGAACTGGAAGTTCGGGCTTTCCGTCACGTTCGGGATGGCGCGCGTAGTGGAGCCGTCGACAGCAGCCACGGGTTTGGGCGCTGGCTTGCCGTTCTTCGGCGGCGAAACGATTTTCTGGATATCGGCGAGGCGCTGCTGTGTCGTGGCGCTCACGTGTCCTGTCGACTGCGCCCGCCGATACGATTCGGCTGCGAGGCGAAGGTACACGTCACCGAGATTCTCCCACGCGAGGCCATAGTTCGGATTGACCCGCGTGGCGGTTTCGAGGGCGGCGCGCGCTTCAGGCAGACGGCCTTCTTTCGCAAAGAGCGCAGCAAGATTGTTGTAGGGTTCCGGCAGTTCCGGGAATGCCTGGGTGAGTTCAGTGAAGGCGGCGATGGCTTCGTCGTCGCGGTTCAGGCGCGCAAGCACCGTGCCGCGCTTGAACTTCGCCTGCACGTCGCGCGGATTCGCGGCGATGCGCTCGTCGAGTTGCTTCAGTGCGCCGGCCCAGTCTTTCTGGGCGATGGCCGAGTCGATCTGCGGCGTGCCGTCGGCCACGGCCGTGACCTGCGCATGCACGGCGGGTCCCGCCAGTACCATGAAGGCGACGCCGCAAAGGGTTGATGCGGCGAGGGTCGCAGCGCGTCGCGCGCGGCCGCTGGAAGGTTTCATAGGCTAAGGTCAGGGTGTTATACTCCGACCCATTCTAACAAAAGGTCTGCGCGTTCCGTCGAACCACAGACTGTCTTTTCGCCACTCGTGGTCGTCTCCGCCTTGAATGCAGCCTGACCGCCGCACCAGGTGTACCGGTTTTGCTGTACATGCCGTTCCCCGCGTGAACCGCGAAGGCGCGCAGCATGCACGTAACACAATGCGGATTTCTTTCGGCCCACGCATCGTCTCTATGGAATCTCTGCGCATCTACAACACGCTCGCGCGTGACAAGCAATCTTTCGTGCCGCTTGAGCCAGGCGTCGTACGTATGTACGTCTGCGGGATGACGGTGTACGACTACTGTCACGTCGGCCACGCGCGTGTCATGGTGGTGTTCGATATCGTGCAGCGGTGGCTGCGTACGCTCGGTTATCGCGTCACATATGTGCGCAACATCACCGATATCGACGACAAGATCATTCGACGCGCAGTGGAAAACGGCGAGACAATCAAGTCGCTTACCGATCGTTTCATCGCCGCGCTGCATGAAGATGCGGACGCCCTCGGTATCGAGCGGCCCGACATCGAACCGCGCGCGACCGATTTCATTCCGCAGATGCTCGGCATGATCGGGAAGCTGGAAGCGAACGGCTACGCATATCAGGCAACGGATGGCGACGTGAACTACGCGGTGCGGAAGTTTGCGAACTACGGAAAGCTGTCGGGCAAGTCGCTCGAAGACCTGCGCGCGGGCGAACGCGTCGCGGCCAACGAAGCGAAGCAGGATCTGCTCGACTTCGTGCTGTGGAAGCAGGCCAAACCGGAAGAGCCTGCCGACACCGGCTGGGATTCGCAGTACGGTCGCGGCCGTCCGGGCTGGCATATTGAATGCTCGGCGATGGGCTGCACGTTGCTCGGCGATACCTTCGACATTCACGGCGGCGGCCAGGACCTGCAGTTTCCGCACCACGAAAATGAAATCGCGCAGAGCGAAGGTGCGACCGGTCAAACATTTGTGAATTACTGGATGCACAACGGCTACGTGCAGATCGACAATGAGAAGATGTCGAAGTCGCTCGGCAACTTCTTCACGATCCGCGAAGTGCTCGCGAATTTCGACGCCGAGGTGGTGCGGTTTTTCATTGCCCGTGCGCACTACCGTTCGCCGCTGAACTATAGCGATATGCACCTCGACGATGCGCGCAGCGCGCTGACGCGCCTTTACACCGCATTGAAAGACGTGACGCCGGACGATGCCGAACTCGACTGGAACGAAGCGCACGCGCAACGCTTCCAGGTTGCGATGAATGATGACTTCAACACGCCTGTCGCGGTGTCTGTGCTGTTCGAACTGGCGAGCGAAGTCAATCGCACGCGCGACGCCGCGCTCGCACGACAATTGCGTGCGCTCGGGCGTTTGCTCGGCCTTCTGGGCCGCGAGCCGCGTGCGTATCTGCAGCAGGCTGCGGGTAGCGCGAACGAAGGCGCGCTCGACGCGGCCGGGATCGAAGCGAAGATCGCGCAGCGCGTCGCGGCCAAGCAGGCAAAGAACTATGCCGAAGCAGACCGGATCCGGGCCGAGTTGCTCGAAGCCGGTGTTGCACTTGAAGACAAACCGGGCGGGTTGACCGAGTGGCGCCGAGTATGAGCGCGCACCGAACTTCCCACTGATCGACTCGCCAGGCAGGAGGCAGGATGGCAACGGCCACGAAGACGCCGGCTAAACGGGCCGCGTCTCAGACAGGCGCGACAGTCGCAGTGAAAACGACGCGCGCACGCAATACTGCAACACCCTCGCTCAAGGCCGCCAGTGCGGCGGGCAAGGCGGGCGCCACGGCAGCGAAGAAGGGCCCGGCCAGGCGCGTTCTGAACGGCAAGTCGCATCAGCCGCAGAAGGTGGCGAAGCCGGCGCGCAAGTCGCGTCTCAAGGGCAACGGCGAGTTGCCGATCGAGCTCGCTGACGACCTGCAGCAACTCGCGCGCGACACGCTGCATGAGGGCGAAGTCGTGCGCAAGACACGCGCATCGACGTCGACGGAAGTCGCCGTCCCGGTGCAGATCGGCGGACTGACGCCGGCCGTCACGCGCCCGCCATACTGGGACAAGGCGTGCGCCGATCTCGTCAGGCGCGACCGCATTCTGAAGAAGTTGATTCCGAAATTCGGCCCGGTGCATCTGCTCAGCCGCGGCGATCCGTTCGTGACACTTGCGCGTTCGGTGGTCGGCCAGCAGATTTCGGTGGCTGCTGCGCAGGCTGTATGGCAGCGCGTCGAAAGCGCATGTCCGAAGCTCGTGCCGCAACAGTTCATCAAGCTGGGTCAGGACAAGCTGATGGCGTGCGGTCTGTCGAAGCGCAAGTCCGAGTACATTCTCGATCTCGCCGAGCACTTCGTGTCGGGTGCGCTGCATGTCGGCAAATGGGAGTCAATGGAAGACGAGGCGGTCATTGCCGAGTTGACGCAGATTCGCGGCATCGGCCGGTGGACGGCGGAGATGTTCCTGATCTTCAATCTGTCGCGCCCCGATGTACTACCGCTTGACGATCTCGGCCTGATCCGCGCGATCAGCGTCAATTATTTCAGTGGCGAACCGGTTACGCGCAGCGAGGCACGGGAAGTCGCAGCAAACTGGGAACCGTGGCGCACCGTTGCAACCTGGTATATGTGGCGTAGCCTCGATCCGTTGCCGGTCGATTACTAAAATGCGATACCGTCCTCGGCTATCGGAATGTCGACGTCGATAGCTGAGACGCGGTTTTGACAAGGGCGGGCGCGGTTAGAATACGCGCTGCCGGTAAGTCCAAGGATTACAACCAATGAAAACCACGTTTCTGGATTTCGAACAGCCAATCGCTGAACTCGAAGCAAAGATCGAAGAATTGCGCTTCGTGCAGGACGATTCGGCCGTCGATATTTCGGAAGAGATCGAGCGGCTGTCGAAGAAGAGCCAGCAACTCACTAAAGACCTGTATGCGAACCTGACTCCGTGGCAGGTATCGCAGATCGCGCGCCATCCGCAGCGCCCGTACACGTTCGACTACGTGAACGAACTGTTTACCGATTTCCACGAACTGCATGGCGACCGCTCGTACGCGGACGATCTGTCGATCGTCGGCGGCCTTGCGCGTTTCAACGGACAGCCGTGTATGGTGATCGGCCATCAGAAGGGCCGCGACACCAAGGAGCGGGCGCTTCGCAATTTCGGGATGCCGCGTCCCGAGGGTTATCGTAAGGCTGAACGTCTGATGCGCCTCGCCGAGAAATTCGGTTTGCCGATCTTCACGTTCATCGATACGCCGGGCGCGTACCCGGGCATCGGCGCGGAAGAGCGCGGCCAGTCGGAAGCGATTGGCCGCAATCTGTATGTGATGGCCGAACTGAAGACGCCGATCATCGCGACGATCATCGGTGAAGGCGGCTCCGGCGGCGCGCTCGCCATCGCAGTGGGCGATAGCGTGCTGATGCTGCAGTTCTCGACCTATTCAGTGATCTCGCCGGAAGGTTGCGCGTCGATTTTGTGGAAGAGCGCGGCGAAGGCGCCGGAAGCGGCTGAAGCGCTGGGTCTGACCGCGCATCGTCTGAAGGCGCTTGGCCTCATCGACAAGATCGTCAACGAACCGCTCGGCGGCGCGCACCGCGATCCGAAGGGCATGGCCGCGATGCTGCGTCGTGCGCTGGCCGACACGCTACGCCAGTTTCAGGGCATGAGCATTCAGGACCTGCGCCAACGCCGCTTCGAACGGCTGATGTCGTACGGCAGGTTCAAGGAAACGACGCCCGGCGCATGAGCCGGCGTACGATTGCCTGGGCGCATTGCGCCTCTTCGCCGTGACTACTTCCTCTGATAACCCCGCCGACCACCTCGTTCTCGACGCGGTCGGCGCGGCGTTTGCATCGCTTCCCGCCGACGCGCGCGTAGCGGTGGCGTTCAGTGGCGGCCTTGATTCGATGGCGCTCCTCGATGCCGCGGTGCGCGTGGGTGGCGCCGCGCGTTGCGTGGCGCTGCACATTCATCATGGGTTGAGTCCGAACGCGGACGCGTGGCTCGCGCAATGTGAGGCGTTTGCGCGTGAGCGCGGTGTCGGATTCGCGGCCCATCATGTCGACGTACCGCGTGAGCCGGGGATGAGCGTCGAAGCGGCGGCGCGCGATGCGCGCTATCGCGCGCTCGATGCCATGTGCGTGCAGCACGGCGTCATGACCTTGTGGCTCGCACAGCACGCGGATGACCAGGCAGAAACGGTGCTCCTGCAATTGCTGCGCGGAGCGGGGCTCGCGGGCCTGGCGGCCATGGCGCCTGAACGGCTGGCGCCCGGTGCAGCGGTATCGCGCACACGGCCGCTATTGCACGTGCTGCGCGCCCAGCTCGAGCACTATGCACATGCGCGTGACCTGCGCTGGATCGAGGATGAGTCGAACGCCGATACCCGTTACGCGCGCAACGCGTTACGCCACGACGTACTGCCCGAACTGGCTGTTCACTTCCCTGGCTTTCGGGACGCGCTCGCACGTACCGCCAGTCATGCCGCAGCGGCTCAACGCCTGCTCGACGATCTCGCCCGGATCGACATGCAGGTGGCGGCGCGCGACGAAGGCCGCGCACTGGCGCGCGATTCATTGCTCGCGCTCAACGACGAGCGCGCGCTCAATCTGCTGCGCTACTGGATGCGCACGCTCGGCTTGCCGGCCGCATCGACGGCGCGCCTGACCGATGCGTTGCGTCAACTGCGCGACGCGGACGACGATCACGGCATGCGCGTCGACCACGCGGGGCAGTGTCTGCGCAGCTATCGCGGCGAGATATTCTGGGAAGCCGGCGACAGCGCCGATCCCATCGACGAAACCGCTCTTGAATCGCGACCTGCCAGCGAATTGACATGGCACGGCGACTCGATCTGGCGATTGCCGCAATGGCGCGGCACGCTGGTGTTCGCCGAGGTGCCGGCGGACGATCCCGATGCGATCTCCGAAGCGGTGCTCACCTGTGCTCCTTTGCACGCGCGCTCGCGCAGCGGCGGCGAGCGGATGCGGGTCGATCCGGGTGCACCGAGCCGCACACTGAAAAACCTCTTTCAGGAACGCGGCGTGCCGGCATGGAAGCGCGATGTGCCGCTCGTCTTCGTCGGAGGCGATCTGTTGTTCGTGCCGTTTCTCGGCGTGAATCGCGAGGCGACTGCAACGCGCGAGACGCTGCATTCCGTCGCTTCGCGGTATTTTCGGATCGACTGGCGTCCCGATCTGCTGATTGCCTGACCGGCCGGTCGGCCAGCTTCTCCGTTAACCTGACGTAGCGGGCAAATCCTTTGCACTCAAGCGTCTACGTCGTTCCGCTACAGGATTTTGGCTTGTCTTTTCGCCTCTGATCGGGTACGTTTACCTGTTTGCCCGATCAGGTTTTGCCGTGTTTTTATCGCAATCCCGGTCATTCCCGGATCCGGTTGCCGGCAGCACCCCGCTCGCAATCGTCCGTTTCCGCCAGGTACGGGCAAATTCCGCGCGTGCTGCACGCGCGCTGCATCTACGCCGCCACACTTCGTCGTGTTCCCGAACGTTGCCTGTTGTGCGGTCGTCTCCAGCGCGCCCAGCGCGGTTACTCCTCCAGTTCAGAACGACAATGGCACTCATCGTACATAAATACGGCGGCACCTCGATGGGCTCGGTCGAGCGCATCAAGAACGTCGCGAAGCGCGTCGCCAAATGGCACCAGGCCGGCCACAAGATGGTCGTCGTGCCCTCGGCGATGTCCGGCGAAACGAATCGTCTGCTCGGCCTCGCGAAAGAAATTTCCGCCCAGCCGGATCCGCGCGAACTCGACATGATCGCGTCCACAGGCGAGCAGGTCAGCGTCGGTCTTCTTTCGATTGCACTGCAGGAAGCAGGCGTCGACGCGGTCAGCTACGCCGGCTGGCAAGTGCCGGTGAAAACCGATAGCGCATTCACCAAGGCACGCATCAGCGACATCGACGGCGAGCGCGTGCTGCGCGATCTCGACGCCGGCAAGGTCGTGGTGATCACGGGCTTCCAGGGCATTGATCCGGAAGGCCACATCACGACGCTCGGCCGTGGCGGTTCGGACACTTCGGCAGTGGCCGTGGCTGCCGCGCTGAAAGCGGATGAGTGCCTCATTTACACGGACGTCGACGGCGTTTATACGACCGATCCGCGCGTGGTCGAAGAGGCGCGCCGTCTCGACCACGTGACGTTCGAAGAGATGCTGGAAATGGCCAGCCTGGGCTCGAAGGTTCTACAGATCCGCTCGGTGGAATTCGCCGGCAAATATCAGGTGAAGACGCGCGTATTGTCGAGCCTGACGGATCCGCTGATGTCGCTCGACGTCGAAATGAGCTCGGGCACCCTGATTACTTTTGAAGAAGACGAGACCATGGAAAAAGCAGTCATCTCGGGTATCGCGTTCCAGCGCGACGAGGCCCGCATCGCCGTGATGGGTGTGCCCGACAAGCCGGGCATCGCGTATCAGATTCTTGGCCCGGTGGCGGATGCGAACATCGATGTCGACATGATCATCCAGAACCAGAGCGTCGAGGGCAAGACGGCGTTCACGTTCACGGTTGGCCGCGGCGACTATCAGCGCGCAATGGATATCCTCACCACCCAGGTGAAGGGTCACGTGAACGCAGAGCAGGTGCTGGGTGATCCGAAGGTGTCGAAGGTATCGGTGGTCGGCGTTGGCATGCGTTCGCACGTCGGTATCGCGAGCACGATGTTCCGCACGCTGTCGGAAGAGGGCATCAACATCCAGATGATTTCGACGTCTGAAATCAAGATCTCAGTGCTCATCGACGAGAAGTACATGGAGCTCGCCGTGCGCGCGCTTCACAAGGCATTCGAACTCGATCAGGCGTAAAAGCGCACTGCGAATGCATGGTGGGTGAGCGAAGGTCGCGTTTCGCTTCGGGTCAATGGCGAACTGGCACAAAATATGTGCCTCAGAAATTGACCTGGCTTCGTGAACCCGCTATTATCTTGGCTCTGTCGCGCTGACTCCCTGCGCGACTGAAAGTTTGGGAGACGTGGCCGAGAGGTCGAAGGCACTCCCCTGCTAAGGGAGCATCTGGGCCAAAACCTGGATCGAGGGTTCGAATCCCTCCGTCTCCGCCAGCGATGGCGGCGAAACCCCGTAAGTTTTCGGACTTACGGGGTTTTTGTTTTTTCGGCTGGCCAATGGATCTTGATCACGTGTTTTCATCGCGGGTGCTGTGCGCTTCGCCGATTCGAGGCACGGCGATTGCTGCCCTCACTTCGTCGAAGAATTGTTTGAAACATAGCAAATTAGACGTCACAGCGGACAGTACGTCGGACTCCGCATCGGTCGATGAGCGTATCCGCCTTCCCCCGTGATGTGCTGATCCCGATCACACTCGCGGTCCAATTGAGTTTTCTCGTCGCGCCGCTGATTGACCTGCGCGATCGCGCGATTCGCCTGTTGGGTGCAAGCGATCTGCATCGAACGATGATGCTCATGGACGAAGCTGCGCGGCGGCTCAGCCGATACTTCGTCTCACAAACTCGGCGTGAATGCCGGGGGTCGGCTTCGCGATTGGAGCGGGGCTGTTTTGTTCGGCGTGCCAAGCCACATTGCTGTGGGCATCCTCACCGCGCTCCCGCGACTTGTGCCATACGTCGGCATCTGGATCGCGGCCGCGCTCGCGACGGGGCTGGCCGTCGCGGCGAGCCCCGAGTGGCCGGCGGGCGACACGGCGAGGTGGAGTGAGAGTCTTCAGAGTGCAATTAGCGCCGATCACTACGCCACGTCCATTCGGGGCAAGGTGGGCGGGCGCGTGCGCATCTGCCGCACGATCTGCAAGCGATGAACCGCGGCCAGCCGACGCAGAATAGCCGCCTGGTGGCCACCTGATCACCGGATTGAAACCCCACCGATACTTGACTGCGTTGTATGCACGCCGGGACTTTCAAGACCACTTCCTTCGCTTGTGGCCCCTGTTTTGCGCGTTGCACAACAACAAAAACCAGACTATAACCATCCTGTGAGATGGTAATGGGATGGAAAAATGAAAAAACTGAAACTTGTCGGTTCACCGCACCCGAAGGGTGGCGAGACTGAAAAGATTACGATCAACCTGGGCCCGGTTGATCTTGGGCAGATCGATCTGCTCGTTGAAGAGGGCTTTTATTCGAACCGCACTGACCTGATCCGCACTGCAATTCGCAACCAGCTTTCGGTGCATGCGCAGGTTGTCCATGAAACGGTTACGCGCCGCGCACTGGTTCTTGGCCTGCAGCATTTCACCCGACGCGATCTGGAAACGGTGCGCGCCGCAAACGAGCGTCTGAACATCCAGGTGCTGGGGCTCGCCAGCATTGCCAGCGACGTGTCTGCGGAACTCGCGCTGGCAACGATCGACAGCGTCATGGTCCTTGGCGCTTTTCACGCTTCGCCCGCTGTGAAGGCGGCGCTGGCTGACCGGATCAGCTAGGCCGTTCAGCGCCGTTCACGCGACAACCCCACAGTCCCCACAGCCCCCAGTCAGATATCCGGACGATGACGATGAAGCTCAACGAAGACTTTCTGAATTCGATGCAGGAAGCAATGACACTGCTACGCACGTGCGGCCCTCTGGAGGCGACAGAAGCGATCCAGCGTGCGTTGCGCGGCGAGCGCGCTGTTCGTGACGCTGATGCGAACACATTTACTTTGCCAACCCTGCGCGACTTTCTCCGTCCGGTGAAACCCGTCGTGGACGCACCGCGGGAACAATCCGTCGACGTGGAAGACCGTGGCCATTTCAGCACGCGCGCGTATTCAAACGAAGCGGGGCGGCTGCAGTACAAGCTGTACGTCCCGAGCGGCTATCACGACGACCCGTTGCCGTTGGTCGTGGCATTGCACGGTTGCACCCAGGACGCCGACGACTTTGCGGCCGGCACGCAGATGAATGCGCTTGCCGAGCGGCATCGTTGCCTCGTCGCGTATCCGGTTCAGCCTCAGGGTGCAAACCCGTCGAAATGCTGGAACTGGTTCAAGCCGGCCGACCAGCAGCGTGCAACAGGAGAGCCGTCGCTGATCGCGGGCATCACGCGTGAGATCATGGCGGACTACGCAGTCGATCCGTCACGCGTGTACGTCACGGGCATGTCGGCGGGGGGCGCGATGGCGGCGATCATGATCCGCGCCTATCCCGAACTCTACGCGGCGGCCGGCGTGCATTCCGGGCTGGCGCACGGTTGCGCGCACGATCTTCCGTCCGCACTGGCCGCGATGAAAGGCGGCCGCGGTGCGCGAGTGGGCCGCGGCGCAGACAGGCATGACGCCGGTCACGTAGGCGAAGCGCCGAAGCGTCCTCTGATTGTCTTTCACGGCGATGCCGACGCGACCGTGCACGTGTCGAACGCGCTGCGCATACTGCAGGGTTTCGATGCGCATGCAACGATCGACAGCAATGCTCAAGTGCGTCGCAGGAAACCGGATGAACGTGCCCATACCGTCGAGCGGCGGATTTCAGCCGATGGCGTCGAAGCCGAACTGTGGATCATCCACGGAGCGCCGCATGCATGGTCCGGCGGAAGCGGGCGCGGTAGTTACACGGATGCGAGGGGTCCGGATGCGAGCGCCGAGATGATGCGCTTTTTCCTCTCGCATCCTATGCTTAAGTGAATATCGCGATCTGGCACTTTTCCGGCGCACTATGGCGTTATCCGATTGGCCAGTCGTGTAAACACACGTAACGGTGGTCTCAAGTTGCGATCTTGTGCATCAGTTATTACAAAGTTGAAATGCGCGATTCACCGCCTTACGTTATATTCCCGCCAGCAAAACCCACTCGCTAAAAGGTGAATCCATGAAGGTCGCTCGTCTTGTTCCGTTTCTGGTCGGTGCGCTGGCGATTGGCGCGTCGGGCGCGGCAATGGCCGGAGTGAGCGTCGGTGTGAACATCGGCATTCCAGCTCCCGTCTACGTCGCGCCGCCGCCCGTCTACGCGCCGCCGCCTCCGCCGCCCGTCGTCTATCAACCCGCGCCGGTGTACGGAGCCCCTGTCTACGGAGCCCCTGTCTATGGCGGCCCGGCGATCGTGATTGGCTGGCACGGCGACCGCTACTGGGACGGTCGTCGCTATTGGGCCCGTGACGACTGGTACCGCCATCATCCGGGTCATTACGATCGCGGGTACCACGACAACGGTCGTCACGGCGGCTGGCATTGAAAAAGTAATATCCGGAAACAAAAAAGAGCCGCCCAACCGGGCGGCTCTTTTTTTGTTGCGTGCGCAACGAGCCGGGATAACGCTTTCAGGCGTCGCCCGTGAACGTTACTCGCCGATGCCGGCCATGCCGCCGACCACCTGGCTGAAGCCACTGTCGACGTGCACGATCTCGGCGGATACACCTCCCGCCAGATCCGACAGCAGGAACGCGGCCGTATTGCCGACCTGTTCGATCGTCACATTCCGCTTGAGCGGCGCGTTGTTTTCGACGAATTCGAGGATCTTGCTGAAGCCCTTGATGCCGCTTGCCGCGAGCGTCTTGATCGGGCCGGCGGAAATGCCGTTCACGCGAATGCCGCGACCACCCAGCGACACCGCCAGATAACGCACGCTCGCCTCGAGCGATGCTTTTGCGAGACCCATGGTGTTGTAGTTCGGGATGGCTTTCTCTGCGCCGAGGTAGCTGAGCGTGAGAAGGGCTGCATCTTTCGACAGCATCGGCAGCGCTGCCTTGGCGAGCGCGGGGAAGCTGTATGCGGAGATGTCATGCGCGATGCGGAAGTTTTCGCGCGTCATGCCGTCGAGGAAGTCGCCGGCGATAGCCTCGCGCGGCGCAAAGCCGATCGAATGGACGAGGCCGTCGAGGCTATCCCAGTGTTCCTTCAGCGAAGAGAAGAGTGCGTCGATCTGCGCGTCGTCGGCGACGTCGCACGGGAATATCAGGTTGCTGCCGAACTCGGTGGCGAATTCGGTGATGCGATCCTTGAAGCGGTCGCCAACATAGGTGAAGGCCAGTTCGGCGCCTTCGCGTTTGCAAGCCTGCGCGATACCGTACGCAATCGAACGGTTCGACAGCAGGCCGGTCAGCAGGATTCGTTTACCAGCGAGAAAGCCCATGAAATCTCCAATGAAGTCTGCGCGCCGCGACGTCTGACGTGCGGGTTCGCGCGGGATTATTGGGTAGAATTCTCTCATATTGCAACCGCCACCTGACCAACAAGGCCCCTATGACGACTGGATCGCGATGGCTGCACACACGTCGTGTCGCATGGCGCACCGTGGTTCGCGCGCTGTCGCGTGTCGGTCTTGAAGCACTGCCACGTTCGATGGCGGCCTGCTCCCTCGCCGTCGCGTGCGGCCTCGGCGCGCTACTGGCGACGCCGCCGGTCCATGCGGTCCACGCGATCGCGCAATACGGCGAGCCCAAATATCCGGCCGACTTCAAGCACTTCGACTACGTCAACCCGGATGCGCCGAAGGGCGGCACGCTGGTGCTGGCCAACCCGGACCGCCTCACGAGTTTCGACAAGTTCAATCCGTTCACGCTGCGCGGCAACGCGGCGCCTGGCATCGGCATGTTGTTCGAGAGCCTCACGACTGGCAGTTCCGATGAAGTCGCGTCCGCCTACGGCCTGCTGGCAGACGACATCCGTATCGCGCCTGACGGCATGTCGACGACCTTCCACATCAATCCGCGCGCGCGCTTCTCGAACGGCGACCCCGTCACGGCGGACGACGTAAAGTTCTCGTTCGACACGCTCAAGAGTTCAAAGGCGGCACCGCAGTTCGCGTCCATTTTTGCGGAGATTACGCAGGCGGTCGTGGTCGACCCGCAGACGATCCGCTTCGAATTCCGGCAGCGCAATCGCGAACTGCCGTTGATTGCCGGCGGCGTACCCGTCTTTTCCCGCAAGTGGGGGATGAAGCCTGACGGCAGCCGTATCCCGTTCGATCAGTTTGCATTTCAGGAACCCATCGGCAGCGGTCCGTACGTGATCGAGCATTACGACAACGGTCGCAACATCACCTATCGACGCGATCCGAACTATTGGGGCGCGGCGCTGCCGGTGCGCGTCGGCATGAACAACTTCGATCGCATCACGTACAAGCTGTACTCGGACGAGATTGCGCGCCGCGAGGCCTTCAAGGCCGGCGAATACGACGCATTCGTCGAGTACATCGCGCGCAGCTGGGTGCGCCGCGACGTAGGCAAGAAGTTCGACAGCGGCGAGCTGATCAAACGCGAATTCCCGCAGCACAACGGCACGGGCATGCAGGGCTTCATCCTGAATCAGCGCCGGCCGCTGTTTCAGGACGTGCGGGTGCGCAAGGCGCTCGATCTGGCGCTGGACTTCCAGTGGCTCAACCGGCAGCTTTTCTATAACCAGTACAAGCGGCTCGACAGCTTTTTCGCGAATACGGATCTGCAGGCGACAGGTATGGCCTCAGCAGGCGAACTGGCGCTCCTGAATCCGTGGAAGGCCCAGCTGGACCCCGCGGTATTTGGCCCGCCACCGAAGCAGCCGGATACGGATTTGCCGGGTTCGCTACGCGCCAACCTGCTGCAGGCGCGTGCGCTGCTTGCCGAGGCAGGCTGGACCTATCGCGACGGCGCGCTGCGCAACGCGAAAGGTGAACCGTTCGAATTCGAAATCCTCGACGATTCCGGTTCGTCCGCCGGGATGGAGCCGGTGATCGCGCCGTTTGTCCGCAATCTGAGCAAGCTGGGCATCGCTGCGCGATTCCGCGTGGTCGATTACGCGCTTTACCAAAAGCGCCTCGATGCGTTCGATTTCGACGCCACGACGATCCGCTTTCCCGACGTTCAGGTGCCGGGCTCGGAGGAGATCGATCGCTTTGGCAGCAAGGCCGCCGACGAGCAGGGGTCCGGCAATCTGATCGGTCTGAAGTCGCCGGTCGTCGATTCGATCCTGAGTGCGTTGATCCAGTCGCAGACACGCGAACAGCTCGTCGATGCGACGCATGCGCTCGACCGCGTGCTGATGCATGGCTATTATGTGATTCCACATTGGTACAGCGCGACGCACCGGGTGGCTTACCGGCGCGGCATGGCATGGCCCAAGACCTTGCCCCTGTACTATTCGGCAAACGACTGGATCATCTCGACCTGGTGGTTCACGCCGAAGCCTTGACGGTTTGCTTCGAGCGTCTGCCCGTCACTCATTGCCTTTATTGTCGCTTGATTGCGCACCGGATCACCGCCCATGTGGAGCTACATCCTCAAACGTCTGCTGCTGATGATCCCGACACTGATCGGCGTGTTGACGCTAACCTTCGTCGTGATCCAGTTCGTTCCCGGTGGCCCCGTCGAACAGGCCGTGCACGACCTGCGCAAAGGTGCGGAGCAGGGCGCGCCGTTCGGCTTGCGCACGCACACAGGTGTCGACGCGCAGCAGATCGCGCAATTGAAGGCGCTCTATGGTTTCGACAAGCCGCCCCTCGAACGCTACTTCCTGATGCTCAAGCGCTTTGCGCGCTTCGATCTGGGTGACAGCTATTTCCGCCATCAGAGCGTGTGGTCGCTGGTCGTGTCGAAGCTGCCGGTATCAATCAGCATCGGGCTATGGACGTTCTTCCTGACCTACCTGATATCGGTGCCGCTCGGCATCGCGAAGGCGGTGCGCAACGGCTCGCGCTTTGATGTCTCGACGAGTCTGATCGTACTGATCGGCTATGCGATTCCAGGCTTCGTGCTGGGTGTGCTGCTGCTCGTGCTGTTCGGCGGCGGGTCGTTCCTGCAACTCTTTCCATTGCGCAATCTCACGTCCGACAACTGGGCGCAACTGAGTCTCGGCGGCAAGATTCTCGACTATCTCTGGCACATCACGCTACCGATCGTCGCGTCGGTGATCGGCAGCTTCGCCGTCATCACGATGCTCACGAAGAACGCCTTCCTCGACGAAATCCGCAAGCAATACGTGTTGACTGCGCGCGCCAAAGGTCTGTCCGAGCGACGCGTGTTGTGGAAGCACGTGTTTCGCAATGCGATGCTGCCATTGATCGTGGGCTTTCCGGCGGCGTTCATCGGCGCGTTCTTTACAGGCAGTCTGCTAATCGAGACGCTGTTTTCGCTCGACGGGCTCGGTTTGCTGTCGTATGAATCGGTCGTGCGGCGCGACTATCCGGTTGTGCTCGGTACGCTGTATCTGTTCACGCTGATCGGTCTTGCGACCAAGCTCATCTCGGACCTTTGCTACGTCTGGGTCGATCCTCGCATTCAATTCGGACATCTGGAGCGCTGACTTGAGCCGAGCCGTTCCACAAACCCGCACCGAGCCGGTTCGAGCTTTCGTGTCGCCGTCGCCGGCGCGACGTGTCTGGCTGCGCTTCAGGCAGCAGCGGCTGGGCTACTGGAGCCTGATCATATTCGTCGTGGCTTTCGCGGCGAGCCTGGCGGGCCCGCTGTGGTCGAACGACAAGCCGATCGTCGTTCGCTACGAAGGCCATCTGTATTTTCCGCTTTTCGAAACGTATCCGGAGACAACGTTTGGCGGCGACTTTCCGACCCCCGCCGACTATCTCGATCCCTACATCAGGCACCGCTTCGACACGCCCGGCAACTTCGCGATTTACCCGCCGAATCCGTACTACTACGACACGCTCAACTATTTTTCGAAGGTGCCGAACCCGGCGCCGCCGTCGCGCGACAACTGGCTCGGTACCGACGACCGGGGCCGCGATCTGTTCGCGCGGCTGCTCTATGGCTTTCGCGTCTCTGTGGAGTTCGCGCTGGTGCTGACGGTCATCGGCACGGTGATCGGCATTTTTACGGGCGCGATACAGGGTTACTTCGGCGGGCGGACCGACATCGTCGGGCAACGCCTGATCGAAATCTGGAGCGCGATGCCTGAGTTGTACCTGCTGATCATTTTCGCGTCGATCTTCGAGCCGGGCTTCATCCTCCTGATCGTGCTGCTGTCGCTGTTCGGCTGGATCGGCCTGTCAGACTACGTGCGCGCGGAGTTTCTGCGCAACCGCCAGCAGGACTACGTGCGCGCCGCGCGCGCGATGGGGCTATCGAACTGGCAGATCATCTGGCGTCACGTGTTGCCGAACAGTCTGACACCCGTCATCACATTCCTGCCGTTTCGCATGAGCGGTTCGATTCTAGCGTTGACGAGCCTCGATTTCCTGGGCCTCGGCGTGCCGTCGCCGACGCCGAGCCTGGGCGAACTGCTCGCGCAGGGCAAGGCGAATCTCGACGCGTGGTGGATTTCGCTCTCGACCTTCGGCGTGCTGGTGGCGACGCTGCTTCTGCTGACGTTCATGGGCGATGCACTGCGTAACGCGCTCGATACCCGCATTGCCGATGCGATGCGCGCCGGCGGAGGCAACCAGTGAGCGACTCTGTGAAGCAACCTGCACCGAGCCCGTTGCTGTCGCTCGATCGTCTACATGTGCGCTTTGGCGACACGATCGCCGTCAACGACGTCACGCTGGCCATCGAACGCGGCGAGCGCGTGGCGCTGGTCGGTGAATCGGGGTCGGGCAAGAGCGTGACGGCGCTGTCGATCCTGCGCCTTCTGAGCGACGCACAGGTGAGCGGGTCAATCCGGTTCAATGGTGAGGAACTGCTCGCGAAAAGCGAGCGCGAGATGCGGGGCCTGCGCGGCTCCGATATCGCGATGATCTTCCAGGAGCCGATGACCGCGCTCAATCCGCTCTACACGATCGGCGACCAGATCGCCGAGACGATCGTGCTGCACGATGGCGTCACGCCGCTCGAGGCGCGCAAGCGGACCGTCGCGTTGCTCGCGCGCACCGGTATTGCGGAGCCGGAGAAGCGCGTCAACAGCTATCCGCATCAACTTTCAGGCGGTCAGCGGCAGCGGGCGATGATTGCAATGGCGCTCTCGTGCCGGCCTCGTCTGCTGCTTGCCGATGAGCCGACGACCGCGCTCGACGTCACGATCCGCGCGCAGATCGTCGAGCTGCTGCTTGAACTGCAGCGCGACGAAGCCGAGAAGCGCGGCATGGCTGTACTGCTGATCACGCACGACCTCAATCTGGTGCGCCACTTCGCGCAACGTGTCGCGGTGATGGAGCAGGGCGTGCTGGTCGAAAGCGGGTCTGTCGAGCAGATTTTCGAAGCGCCGCAGCACCCGTACACGCAGCGCCTGCTGCAAAGCCGTCCGGAGCGCACGGTCGTGCCGGTGCTGCCCATTTCGCCGGTGATTCTCGAAGCACGCGACGTCTCGGTCGATTTCCCGACGAAGTTGCCGGGCGTCGGCGGCTGGTTCCGTTCGGGTCGTTTCCGTGCGGTCGCGCAGGCCAATGTGTCGGTCCGCCAGGGGGAGACGCTGGGTATCGTCGGCGAATCCGGATCGGGAAAATCGACCCTGGCGATGGCGCTTCTGGGGCTGCAGCGCACGACCAGCGGGGAAATCGATTTCCAGGGCAAAGCACTCGGGACCTTTCGGGGGCATGAACAGACAGTTCTGCGCTCGAATATGCAGGTCGTCTTTCAGGATCCGTTCAGTTCGCTTTCGCCGCGCCAGACCATCGAGCGGATCGTCGGCGAAGGGCTTGCTCTGCACCGGCCGCACCTGGGCGCGCAGGGGCGTCGCGAAAAGGTCATTTCGGTGCTCCGTGAGGTCGGACTCGATCGCACGGTGCTGCAGCGCTATCCGCACGAATTCTCCGGCGGGCAGCGGCAGCGCATCGCGATCGCCCGCGCGCTGGTGCTGGAGCCGCGCCTCCTGATTCTCGATGAACCGACCAGTGCACTCGACGTGTCGATCCAGCACCAGGTGCTCAAGCTTCTGGCCGGGTTGCAACACAAATACAACCTCGGTTTTATTTTCATCAGCCATGATCTTGCGGTGATCGGTGCAATGGCACACCGCGTGGCGGTGATGCAGAACGGTTCTATCGTGGAATCCGGTGATGTGGAGAAGATTTTTGCCGCGCCCCACCACCCTTACACGCGAAAGCTCCTGAAAGCGTCATTTGCGACTTGACATTCACCAATTGGGTGCGTGTCTCGATTGTATTTTTCTATTTGTTTTGACAGATAAATACTTACTGGCTAGTATCGTCAAAACTTTCCGTATCCCACTGATTTTTGGGCAAAATCTACCGACCAATGCAGCACCGATATCTGACCCAGGCTTGCACGCGCGTCGTCGCCGGGATGTTCATCGGCGTCATGATGGCTGCAGCTCCCGGCGCGTTCGCCGATGAAGTAGGCAGTATTAACCAGAACGCCACATTTTCGATCCAGAACGGGTCGAATTCGTCGTCCTCCCCGAATTCGCAAAACCCGAATCTCCAGGGCGCCCTATCGTCGAGCGATAGTGGCGCCCGCTCGTTTCTGTCCGGCATGGCCGGCAAGGCGGGTGACGTAGTAGTGGGCGCGCTGAACATGATCGGCGTGCGCTACCGCTGGGGCGGAGACACGCCGGACTCCGGACTTGACTGTAGCGGCTTCGTCCGCTACGTGTTCCAGGACACGCTCGGAATGGCGCTCCCGCGGCGTGCAGAAGAAATGAGTCGTGTCGGCGAAAAAGTTCGCGTAAGCGACCTGAAGCCGGGCGACCTCGTGTTTTTCAATACGATGCGGCGCACGTTCTCGCACGTCGGCATCTACATCGGCGACAACAAGTTCGTGCATTCCCCGTCTACCGGCAGCACGATCCGCGTCGATGATATGGATAGCGGCTACTGGGAAAAGCGTTTTACCGGTGCGCGCCGTATCGAAACGTCGTTTTCCCAGCAGCAGGATCTGCGGCAGCGCGTTAACGCGACGATTGGCGGCAACAACTAGGCGATTCATTCTGTTTCGGGGCGCATAAAAAAGCCTGCTTCATTCGAAGCAGGCATTTTCTTTTGGTCCGTACCCGCGGGACGCCCGCAGGGGGCACCGGATGCAACCCGTTACACCACCGGTCGTCCCGCTGCCATCTTCCGCTGCAACTCCGGCATGATCTTCGCTACGGCTTCCTCGCCTGCGAGGATCGCGGCATTGCGTTGGCCGAAATCGCTGCCGCTCATCGCCGCGAGGTTCGGGCGAATCACGACGTCTGCGTACTTGTCGAGCTCGTAGGCCTTAATCGTCTGACCCATGATCGTGAACGTCTGCATCAGCATGTCGAACGAGCTTTGGGTGAGCCCGGTTTCAGGGCGCGCCGAAATATCGACTGCGATGACGAAGTCTGCTCCCATCTTGCGCGCGAACGAGGCCGGCACCGGGCTCACGAGGCCCCCGTCGACGTATTCGTGCGCGCCGATTTTCACCGGTTCGAATACCGAAGGCACGCTGCACGACGCGCGCACCGCGATGCCGGTGTTGCCGCGCTGGAACAGGATCGGCTGACCGGTCTTCAGATCGGTTGCCACAACACCGAGCGGCTTCGCCATCTTTTCGATCGGACGATTGTTGAGGGTCGTGTTCAGGTAGTTCTGCAGCGCGACGCCCTGCAGGAAACCGCGGGTGCGAAAGGGCATGGCCCAGTCGCTGATCGACGCCTCGTCCATGTTGAGTGCCAGCCGGTTCATCGCGATGCCGTTCATGCCCGACGCGTACAGGGCGGCGACGACCGATCCTGCACTGGTGCCGCACACCAGATCGATCTGGATGTTGCGCGCTTCGAGCGCCTTGATCACGCCGATGTGCGCGAAGCCGCGCGCCGCGCCGCCGCCAAGCGCGAGGCCGACACGCAGCGGCCGCGGTGGCTTGACGACGGGCGGCGGCAAGGCGGTCACGACGGGGCTTTCGCTGGAAGCGACGTTGTCGGACCGGCTGCCGGTGGTCGTACAGGCAGTGAGAACGGCGGATGCCGCGGCAAGCGAAAAGCTGCGGCGGCTCAGGCGAGGGGATGACGGTTTCAACGATTTCTCCAGCAGCGACGCCTGCGCAACCCGATGGGGGCGCGTTTCCAGAGCGTCACGATCACGCAAACACGACCGCCGGCGGCGATCGTACTGCGCCGCGAGCATGCGGCGCGCGCACATCATAAAGCAAAGCGCGCGTGGCGCGCGCAAACGCGACGCTGGCAAGGCGGAGGGGACCGCCCGGCGGGTATAATCGCGGTCTTGCTTCTGTCATTCGAGTCCGCGCGTTGCGTTGCCAGCAGGCACATTGCAGCGCGGACACGTTTCGCTGCCGCGTCAGAATGATGATGACCGCGCGTCGGCGCCTGCCCTCGAGTAACCGCACATGACCACACCCGTTCGTACCCGCTTTGCACCGAGTCCCACTGGCTTCATCCATCTCGGGAACATTCGTTCCGCGCTGTATCCGTGGGCGTTCGCCCGCAAGATGAAAGGCGCGTTCGTGCTGCGGATCGAGGACACCGACGTCGAGCGCTCGACGTCCGAAGCCGTCGACGCGATTTTGGAAGGCATGAACTGGCTCGGCCTCGACTACGACGAAGGTCCGTACTATCAGATGCAGCGAATGGACCGCTACCGCGAAGTGCTGAAGCAGATGGTGGAGCAGGGGCTTGTCTACCCGTGCTACATGTCGACCGAAGAGCTCGATGCGCTGCGTGAACGTCAGCGCGCAGCGGGCGAGAAGCCGCGTTATGACGGCACATGGCGTCCGGAGCCGGGCAAGGTGCTGCCGACGCCGCCGGCAGGCGTCGAGCCGGTGCTGCGCTTCCGTAATCCGCTCACCGGCGTGGTCGCCTGGGACGACGCGGTGAAGGGGCACATCGAGATTTCGAACGAAGAACTGGACGACCTCGTCATCGCGCGTCCGGACGGCACGCCGACGTACAACTTCTGCGTGGTCGTCGACGATCTGGACATGCGGATCACGCACGTGATCCGTGGCGATGATCACGTGAACAACACGCCGCGCCAGATCAACATCCTGCGCGCGCTTGGCGGCGAGCCGCCCGTCTATGCGCATTTGCCGACCGTGCTGAACGAGCAGGGTGAAAAGATGAGCAAGCGGCATGGCGCCATGAGCGTGACGGGCTATCGCGACGCAGGCTATTTGCCCGAAGCGGTGTTGAACTATCTCGCGCGTCTTGGCTGGTCGCACGGCGACGCGGAAATCTTCTCGCGCGAGCAGTTTATCGAGTGGTTCGATCTCGAACATCTCGGCAAGTCGCCCGCACAGTACGATCACGACAAGCTCAACTGGCTCAACGCGCATTACATCAAGGAAGCCGACAACGCGCACCTTGCCGGTCTCGCCAAGCCGTTCCTCGCGCAGCTCGGTATCGACGACACGGTGCTTTCGAAGGGCGCGGATCTGGTGGCCGTGGTGGCACTCTTGAAGGATCGCGCGTCGACGGTGAAGGAGATTGCCGACAACGCCGCGATGTTCTATCGCAAGCCGGCCCCGGAGCCGGAAGCATTGGCGCAGCACGTGACCGACGTGGTCCGCCCGGCACTGGCTGATCTCGTCACCGCATTGAAGGCGGGGGAGTGGACGAAGGAGGGGATCTCCGCTGCGCTGAAGGCAACGCTTGCCGCACACAAGCTCAAGATGCCGCAACTGGCGATGCCGGTTCGTTTGCTCGTCGCGGGTACGACGCATACACCCTCGATCGATACGGTGTTGATGCTGTTTGGTCGCGACGTCGTGGTGAGCCGCATCGAAAAAGCGCTCGTTTGAAACGCACGCGAAGCGAGGCATAAGAGCGCGTACATGCGACCTCAAAAAAAGTCGCGTGTGATGGCTCAAAGGGTATTTACAAATTGAGATTCGCTCTCTACAATCTCGCTTCTGTTCTGCAAGGGGGTATAGCTCAGCTGGGAGAGCGCTTGCATGGCATGCAAGAGGTCAGCGGTTCGATCCCGCTTACCTCCACCATCAGAGCAGGTTGAAGTCTTTCGCAAACGCGGTAAGTTGTAGCAAAAAAGACTTCACAAACGGTAGTAAAGCAGTTAGAATATTGGTCTTCGTTGTTGATGAAAAGTTGTTTGAATCAACGGCAGAAACAAGACAGAGTCTGAAAAGATTATGTCCCCTTCGTCTAGAGGCCTAGGACATCACCCTTTCACGGTGAGTACAGGGGTTCGAATCCCCTAGGGGACGCCAAACATCAGCGTCACTTGGTAGTTGAAGTGGTGCGGCTTGTAGAGATTTAACCGACGCTCTGCAGGGTGCGATGTAAAGACTGGAGTGGTAGTTCAGTCGGTTAGAATACCGGCCTGTCACGCCGGGGGTCGCGGGTTCGAGTCCCGTCCACTCCGCCAGACGAAGCCCGTTCAGGTGCGCTTGAGCGGGCTTTTTCGTTAAAGGTGTAAGCGTACGTTGTCCCCTTCGTCTAGAGGCCTAGGACATCACCCTTTCACGGTGAGTACAGGGGTTCGAATCCCCTAGGGGACGCCAGACATCAGCAGCGCCAACAGATTCCGGCGATGCAGCTTGTAGAGAGATAACCAACGCTCACAAGCCACGATGCAAAAAACTGGAGCGGTAGTTCAGTTGGTTAGAATACCGGCCTGTCACGCCGGGGGTCGCGGGTTCGAGTCCCGTCCGCTCCGCCAGATGAAAAAGCCCGCTGAGTTTTCTGCGGGCTTTTTTCTTTTTTCATTCCCTGCTTCGCTTCCTTTCCTCGCTTCGGGCAAACCGCCCTTGCCAGCGCGTGTAGCCTGTCTTACCGTTGTGCGGACCACCATCCCGTCCGTTGCGCCATGCTCGATCCGACCGAGTTCCCGACGCCTTCCTTTCAGCTGCGCCAAGCCAGCATGGATGACTTCGTATTTGCCGAAGCGCTTACCCGTAACAACATGGGCGGTTATTACAAGCGACATCATCTCGTGTGGCGTAGGGATCTGTTCCTCGCAAGCTGGCGTGAGTCGGAGAATTTTATTCTCGAGGTGGACGGCGAAGCGATCGGCGTGCTGCGCATCACCGAGGAAGGCGACTCGCTGCACATCCGTGATGTACAGATCGCCGAAGGGCATCGCCGTCAGGGCGCGGGCACCTACATGCTCAACATGTCGCATCGATGGGCGCGCGCACGCGGGCTGAGGGAGCTTCAACTGCGTGTGTTTGTCGACAATCCTGCGGCACGGCTCTATCTCCGGATGGGCTATCGTCTGGCCGGACCGCGTCTCGCGCAGCTCGGCTCGATTCGTCATATGTCGCGCCGCGTCTGACCACAGCTTCGCCTTTGCGCAATTATTTGAGTTGACCGCGGTGCACATCCTGTTCGTCCGGTGACAGGTCGCTGTCTTCTTCGTCGTGGCCGTGGCGATGCTCGACGCCACGTTCGATGAATGCACGGGGACTTTCTCCGAATGCCCGCCGGAACATGGCGGAAAAGGCGCTCTGGCTTTGATAGCCCAGCTCCTGAGCGACGTGGGAAAGGGGGCGCCCCTGGCTTAGCAGTGGAATGGCGCGCGCGAGGATCGCCTGCTGACGCCACTGCGAGAAGCTCACGCCGAGTTCCTGCCGGAATAGCCTCGCGATCGTTCGCGTACTCGCGCCGACTATCGACGCCCAGCGTTCGAGAGAATCCGGATTGGCCGGGTCGGCGATGACGGCTTCGCATAACGCCCTCAGCCGTTTCTCATTCGGCATCGGTACGGATAGCGGCAGTGGTTCAGAGCGCGTCAGCTCATCGAGCGCGAGCGTGCCGAGCAGCCGCTCGCGCGCGGAAGTGAGCCCCGGCGAATCGAGCGCAGCAATCACTTCGCGCAGAAGCCCTGATACTTCGACGACCCGGCACGCGTCGAGCCCCGGCGGAATAACCGACTCGTTGACGTATAGCGTGCGCAGGAACGCATCCTCGACAATCACCACTTCGTGCGTGACGTAAGGTGGCACCCAGATCGCGCGCGACGGCGGCACCATCCACGTGGTGCCGACCGTTGCCATGCGCAGCACGCCGCGCGACGCGTAGGCCACCTGCGCCCACGCATGCGTGTGACGGGCGATACGTACACCGGCCGGCATCGGCCGTGACCGGACCCGGATCGGATGCGTGGGTGTCGGCGCAAACTCCGGCGGAATGTCTGCGAAATCGACTCGTGTGGAAAGCGCGGACGGAGCGGGCTGGTTCATGGCGGAAACATGGCAGGGTCGGGGATGACGTGTGCTCATATTGTAGGGGCGTCGCGCTCGAACGACCCGCGACACAGGCCACGTTAGCCATTCGGCGAGAGGGGGATGAAAGCGGGGGCGAGGCATAATGCATCCGATTCGGTTCATCCATCCTGGAGACGTATATGACCTTCGCAACCGCAGATCTGTGCGACGCAAACGAGGACCAGCTTGCCGCCGGCACGCTGCGCGTTCTCGATCCCGTGTTTCGGCTCTGGGGCCGCGCGCCGTGCTTCAGCGGCGAGGCGGTGACGCTGAAACTGTTCGAGGACAATACGCTCGTGCGTGCAACGCTCGAGGAGCAGGGCGCGGGCCGCGTACTGGTGGTCGATGGCGGCGGCAGTCTGCGCTGCGCGCTCGTCGGCGGTAATCTCGGGCAGATTGCCGAGAGGAACGGCTGGGCTGGCATCCTGGTTTATGGATGCGTGCGCGACACGCTTGAACTCAACGAGTGCAATATCGGCATCGCTGCGCTCGCCACGCATCCGCAACGCAGCCAGAAGCGCGGTGGCGGCGTGCGCGACGTGACCGTACGCCTGCCGGGTTCGACCGTGCGGTCGGGGGAATGGGTTTATGCGGATATCGATGGTGTGCTCGTGGCGAGCGCGCCGCTTGGGTGACTCACAGTGAGGATAGAGGGGAATGCAGAACGTCTTCGTCTACGGCACGTTGCGAGCTGGAGAAGTCAACGACATCAGCGCGGCTGCCGCGCGTCACGACATTACAACGCCGACCTACATCGGCCCGGCGACGGTGAAAGGTCGGCTGTACGACTTCGGCTCATACCCGGGCCTCGTGGTCGATAACAAGGGTGTGCCGGTGGTTGGCGACGTTTATGAAATCGACGACGCGCTCGTTGCCGTGCTCGACGAAATCGAGCATGTCTATCCGGGTGTCGAAGGGCTGTTTCTCGGCCGCGATGTGACGGTCGATGTCGATGGCGCAACGCTGGCGTGCCGCTTCTATCCAGTCGCTAGAGACGCCGTTGCTGGGTTGGCTGAAATCGCTTCCGGGGACTGGGTCGCGCATCGTCGCACGCGATAACCCGGTGTTGGCCCGTAGCGGGTGTGCCTGGGTTTGAACGGGGCGAACGGAAAAGCAATTGGCCCGGCAGATCTGAACCTGCCGGGCCGGTCTCCTGCGCGCAGGACCGCTGGCTGAGGCCGTCAGCAGGTCCATGCGCTTACCTCAGATTTCCTCGTACAGCGGCAGCGTCAGAAATTCGGCGAAACTGGCGGAAGTCGACATCTCTTCGAAGATCTGCGCGGCGCGATCGTACGTCTTCGTTTCGCCTGCGATCGATGCCTTGACCTTCTCGAGTTCCTGTTTCGTCAGCTCGCGCACGAGTTCAGCCGTGACCTGACGGCCGTCTTCGAGCTTGCCCTTCGGCGAGCGGATCCACTGCCACACCTGCGAGCGCGAAATTTCAGCGGTCGCTGCGTCTTCCATCAGGTTGTGGATCGGCACGCAGCCGTTGCCCGCGAGCCATGAGCCGAGGTAGTGAATCCCGACGTTGATGTTGTTGCGCAGTCCGGCCTCACTGATCGGCGCTTCCGGCCGGAAGTCGGTCAGATCCTTCGGCGTGACCTGAACGTCGTCGCGCTGCTTGCTGATCTGGTTCGGCTTGTCGCCGAGCACCTTCACGAACTCTTCCATCGCGATCGGTACGAGTCCCGGGTGGGCGACCCAGCCACCGTCGTAACCGTCGTTGGCGTCGCGCGCCTTGTCCGAGCGCACACCGGCCATTGCCTTGTCGTTCGCAGCCGGATCGTTTTTGATCGGGATCAGGGCGCTCATGCCGCCGATCGCCGGCGCATTGCGGCGATGGCAGGTCTTCAGCAACTGCAGTGCATAGGCACGCATGAACGGCACGGTCATCGTGATCTGCGAGCGGTCGGCGAGGCAGAAATCCCGGTCGTTCCTGAACTTCTTGATCGCAGAGAAAATATAGTCCCAGCGGCCAGCGTTAAGGCCCGAGCTATGCTCGCGCAACTCGTACAGGATCTCGTCCATTTCGAATGCGGCGAGGATCGTCTCGATCAGCACCGTCGCGCGAATCGTGCCGCGCGGGATGCCGACGGTTTCCTGGGCGGCGACGAAAATGTCGTTCCAAAGGCGCGCCTCGAGATGGCTCTCCATCTTCGGTAGGTAGAAGTACGGGCCCGAGCCGCGGGCCACCTGTTCCTTCGCATTGTGGAACAGGAAAAGCGCAAAGTCGAAGATGCCGCCCGACACGCGCTGGCCATCCACCGTGACGTGCTTTTCGTCGAGATGCCAGCCACGCGGCCGCACGATCAACGTGGCCACCTTGTCGTTGAGGCGGTACGACTTGCCGTTCTGTTCAAGCGAGATCGTCCGGCGCACCGCATCCTTCAGATCGATATGACCGGTGATCTGGTTATCCCAGCTCGGCGCGTTCGAATCTTCGAAGTCGGTCATGTACGAATCCGCCCCTGAGTTGAGCGCATTGATGATCATCTTGCGCTCGACCGGCCCTGTGATCTCGACACGACGGCATTCCAGATCCTTCGGCAGCGCCGCAATCTTCCAGTCGCTTTCACGGATACGCTTCGTTTCGGCGAGGAAGTCGGGGCGCTCGCCCGCGTCGAGGCGTTTCGTGCGTTCGACGCGAGCCTTCAGCAGTTGCTGGCGCCGCGGTTCGAATGCACGATGCAGCGTCGCGACGAGTTTGAGCGCGTCGGGCGTGAGGATCGATTCAAAGCCCGGCTTGATTTCAGCGGTGATTTGCATGCCCTGCGGCAGCGACAGCGTATTCGCCATGGTTTCTCCCTTGGTCGGTCGGATTACAAAGATGCGTTGCAATGTGTGATGAATGAATGCCCGGCTCGGTGTGGTTCTGGGGCTCACGTGCCAGGGCTGTGGCGCGTGCGGCCTGAACCTCGGTCGGGCGGCGAAACGGTGTCCAGAAAAGCGGGCAGGTCGGCGAGGCTCGCCCCGCTCGCATGCGGTTTGACGCCGAGTTCCTCGGCCGGCGCGCGCAGGCGGTTGACCCAGAAAGTCGTGTAGCCGAACCAGGTCGCGCCGGCCGCGTCCCAGCCGTTCGACGACACGAACACGATTTCGCGCGGGCTCACGCCGAAGGCTTGCGTGCCGAGCGCGTAGGCAGCTGGCGCGGGTTTGTAGGCGCGGACGGAATCGACGGACAGCACATGGTCGAAGAGGCCCGTCATGCCGGCGCTCTTCACGGCGATGTCGAGCATTTGCGGATTCCCGTTCGACAGAATCGCGAGGCCGAGGCGTGCATCGCCAAGGTCGCCCGCAGGCGCAAGCCTGTCGCGCAACTGTCGCACGGCGGGTATCGCGTCCGGAAAGGCGGACAGACACGCGTATTCGTCCATCAGACGCTTTTCGGCGGCACTGTTGAGGGTGAGGCCGAGTTTGCGTGCGGCGAAACGCAGCGCGTCGAGCGTGATGTTCCAGAACGGTTCGTAATGCGCGCCGGAAAGATCGGACAGCGAGCGCAACTGCGTGTATTCGATCTGCTTTTGCCGCCAGAGCTGCGAAAGCGTATCGCCGTGGCCCGGGAACATCTGTTCCGCCGCAGCGACGACCGAATGCACGTCGAAAAGTGTGCCGTACGCGTCGAAAATCACTGCCTTCGGGAAGAGTGTCGTTGTGGCCGACATTGCCGTGCGCTCCATTCAGAGGTCAGGGTCGATTCTATTAGTCATGCCTTAGGTCTAAAAAGACCCTAAACATCACTTGATCTTTTACTTTCCCATATCTAATCTGACGATCAACTTCGTTTTAGCGCGCAACTTTCGCGCTGGCACGCCATGGATCGGTTCAAGCAGATCGAAACCTTCGTTACTGTCGCAGCGCGCGGCAGTCTGTCCTCTGCCGCACAGGCGGAAGGTGTGGCGCCAGCGATCATCGGCCGGCGCATCGATGCGCTCGAAGAGCGCCTGGGCGTGAAACTGCTGGTCCGCACCACGCGCAGGATCACGCTGACCTTCGAGGGCTCGGCGTTCCTCGAAGACTGCCAGCGCATCATTCACGACATGCAGAACGCCGAGGCGAGCGTGTCCGCCGGCGGCGTGAAGGCGAGCGGGCATCTGCGCGTGTCGGCACCTGCCGGCTTCGGGCGGCGTCACGTTGCGCCACTCGTGCCGGTATTTACCGTTGCGCACCCGGACGTGTCGATCACGCTCGATCTGTCGGACCGCATGGTCGATCTGGTGAACGAAGGCTTCGACTGTGCAGTGCGGCTCGGTGAGCTGCCGGACTCGTCGCTTGTGTCGCTTCGTCTCGGCGACAACCGGCGCGTCGTCGTGGCGTCGCCGGCTTATCTTGGCCGTCGCGGGGCGCCCAGGACGCTCGCCGAGCTCGCGCATCACAATTGCCTCGCGCTCGGCGCGAGCGCCAACCAGCAGCGCGGCTGGACATTCCAGCAGGGCGACAAGGTCGTGTCGATCAAGGTCTCCGGCACGATGGAATGTTCGGACGGCGCGGTACTGCATGAATGGTGTCTCGAAGGTTACGGGCTCGCCTGGCGCTCGTGGTGGGAAGTTGGCACGGATATCGCGTCCGGGCGCCTCGTCACGGTGCTCGATGAGTTCGCCGCGCCGCCTATCGGCATTCACGCGGTATTCCCGCAGCGCCGCCACCTGCCGTTGCGAGTGCGGCTTTTTCTCGATCTTCTTAAACATACTTACGGCCATCCGGGCTACTGGGGCTAGTACAGCGCTACAGCTGGCAACGCGTCGCGCGCGGGTTTTCGATATGGGTACAGACCCGCACGCACGCCTTGCAGTCAATTTCGGCGCACTACAATCGATTCGAGGTGCCGCGCGTTCCGATCCACAGGTATCGCACGGCCCTGCCGGATAGGCGCAGCTGACGACGGAGGGCGCGATGTTCAAGCACATCCTGGTTCCGACCGATGGTTCAGACCTGTCGAAAAAGGCGATCGACGGCGCAATCGACCTGGCTAAAGCAGTGGGCGCGCGCGTTACAGCCTACGCCTGCCTGCCCCAATATCCGTACTCGCCGTTTTCCGAGGTCGTGATCGAGCCGCCCGTCGACTTTCAGGAGCGCAGCGAGCGCGAAGCGCGTCTGCACCTGCAGGAGGTCGAGGCGGCCGCGCGCGACGCGGGTGTCGCATTCACGAGCAGGACGAGCGTGCATCCGTCCCCTTATCTCGGCATCATCGAGGCGGCGGAGCGGGACGGCTGCGACGTGATCTTCATGGCGTCGCATGGGCGTCGCGGGCTGGGCAGCCTGCTGATCGGCAGCGAGACGCAACGGGTGCTCACGCATACGAAGATTCCAGTGATCGTCTATCGATGAGTTCGTTTTGCGACGGCGCCGGGGTCGGCTGCGCCTCGCGCAACGCATTTCGTACGGACAAGGAAAAAACGCGCCGGCGGGTAGGCCAGCGCGTGATGCTCGCCCGCGGTGCGGGGATGCTGCGCCGCGGTTTCTGGCAAGCTCAGCCCCGGCCAGCAGGTCGTAACCCACTGCCGTATCTGTTCTGACGGCGGCCCTCTGCGGGGCCGCTTCTCCCTGACTTGCGCCTGTTCAGTCTTTCCCGACGTTATGCGACCTTCTTGTCGAAGAACTGCTCGTCTTCCGTCGAACCGTGCAGTGCGGTCGTCGATGCATCGCGCTCGACCGTCTGCGTCACAGCGTCGAAGTAGCCGGTGCCGACTTCGCGCTGATGCTTGACTGCCGTGAAGCCCTTTTCGGCCGCAGCGAATTCCGCCTGCTGCATTTCGACGAACGCGCTCATCTGCGTGCGTGCATAGCCGTGCGCGAGGTTGAACATCGAGTAGTTCAGCGCGTGGAAACCGGCCAGCGTGATGAACTGGAACTTGTAGCCCATCGCGCCGAGTTCTTTCTGGAACTTGGCGATCGTCGCGTCGTCGAGGTTTTTCTTCCAGTTGAACGACGGCGAGCAGTTGTACGACAGCAGCTTGTCCGGGAACTGCCTGTGGATCGCTTCGGCAAATTTCTTCGCGAATTCGAGGTCCGGCTTGCCGGTTTCGCACCAGATCATGTCGGCGTACGGCGCGTAGGCGAGGCCGCGCGATATGGCCTGTTCAATACCCGGCTTCGTGCGGTAGAAGCCTTCGACCGTGCGCTCGCCGGTCAGGAATGGCTTGTCGTTGTCGTCGATGTCCGACGTCACGAGGTCGGCGGCTTCGGCGTCCGTACGGGCGAGCAGAATGGTCGGCGTGCCGGACACGTCGGCGGCCAGACGCGCGGCAGTCAACTTCGCGATGTTTTCGCGGGTCGGCACGAGCACCTTGCCGCCCATGTGGCCGCACTTCTTCACCGATGCGAGCTGGTCTTCGAAGTGCACGCCGGCGGCGCCGGCTTCGATCATCGACTTCATCAATTCGAATGCATTCAGCACGCCGCCGAAACCGGCTTCTGCGTCGGCGACAATTGGTGCGAAGAAATCAACGTAGCCTTCGTCGCCCGGATTCTTGCCTTCGGACCACTGGATCTGGTCGGCGCGCGTCAACGTGTTGTTGATGCGTTTCACGACGAGCGGCACCGAATTCGCCGGATAGAGCGACTGGTCGGGATACATTTCACCGGCGACGTTGGCATCACCGGCCACCTGCCAGCCTGACAGATAGATCGCCTTCAGACCGGCCTTCACCTGCTGCATCGCCTGATTGCCGGTCAGCGCGCCCAGGGCGTTGACGAACGGCTCGTTGTGGATCGATTCCCACAACTTTTCCGCGCCGCGCTTTGCGAGCGTGTGCTCGACGGGCACGGAGCCACGCAGGCGCACCACATCGTCAGCGGTGTAGGTGCGCTTGATACCTTTCCAGCGCGGATCGGTATCCCATTGCTGCTGAAGTTGCTGTGCTTGCTCTTGACGTGACATGGTGTGCTCCTTGATTGCCTGGGTAATGGATCAGTCAACTCGTGTCTTCAGCGTCGCCCGCTTCGCGGGTACTTCGTTTCGTGAAGTCTTATATAAGAGTCTAGGCAAATGAGGATCGCTCCGACAGGCGTCGAAGAAGCTTTTTCTTGGTTTTTTATCTGTTATTAATCAATATGTTATTGATTCTATTTCGCAATAAGAAATCACATTTTCCCTGCTGCAACGGGGTTGGTTGTGCCACGCAGCAAGATTTTTTACGACGCAAAAAAATTTCCCACATTGTGAAAATTGGCCATGGATGAAAACGAGGACGAAAAAAAACCGGTGCGTGGGCACCGGTTCTCTTTATGCAGGCAGCAGATTGCTCTCCGCTGATGCTTCCATCCGGGCGGCGTGGGCGCCCCGGCACCTCTGCGGGAGATCGATCCGCGACCTCTGCGCCCGTCGGCTACTGCTCAGCTATCTCTGAACCTCTTAGCTGCCGCGACGAGCAGTACGCGGACCGTCGCTGCGGCGTGCGCCGTAGCCGCCGTCACGCGAACCGCCGTAGCCTTCGCGCGAAGCGCCGCCCGACGACTTGCCGGCCCAGCCGCCGCCGCTACGTGCACCGCTTCCGTTACCAGACGGCTTGCCGCCACCAGCGCCGCTACCAAAGCGGCGGCCACCGCCGTTGCCGCCGGCCGGACGGCCACGGCCGCCGCCGAAACCGCCGCGGCCATTGCCGGACGGAGCCGACTTGCGCGGCTCGAAGCCTTCGACGACATTGACCGGCAGTGGGGTACGCACGAAACGCTCGATGCGCTTCAGCGCGCCTTGCTCGGCGTGATGCACGAGACTCACGGCAATACCCGAGCGGCCGGCGCGGCCAGTACGGCCGATACGGTGCACGTAGTCTTCGGCGAACTTCGGCAGGTCGTAGTTGAACACGTGTGTGATGCCCGGGATGTCGATGCCGCGTGCAGCGACGTCGGTCGCCACGAGCACACGCACGCGACGCTCGCGCAGTGCCTTGATGGTGCGGTTACGCGCGCCTTGCGGCAGGTCGCCGTGCAGGGCAGCAGATTCGAAACCCGCGTCGGCGAGACGGCCGGCGAGCTGGTCGGCGTCGATCTTGGTCGCCGTGAACACGATTGCCTGGTCGAGACCGGCATCGCGCAGCAGGTGATCGAGCAGACGATCCTTGTGATCGCGGTCGTCCACATAGTGCACGGTTTGTGCGATGTTCGTGCGCTGCTCCATCCGCTGGACGATCTCGATGCGCTCCGGATCCTTTAACAGACGGCCCGTCAGCGAACCGATCTTGCCGTCGAGCGTAGCCGAGAACAGCATCGTCTGACGCGAAGCAGGCGTGGCTGCGACGATCGTTTCGATGTCATCGATGAAGCCCATGTCGAGCATGCGGTCGGCTTCGTCGAGGACCAGCATCTGCAGTTGCGACAGGTCGATGCGGCCGCGCTCGAGGTGGTCGATCAGGCGACCCGGCGTGGCAACGAGAATTTCAGGGTTTTTGGCCAGCAGCATCAATTGCTGGCCATACGCGACGCCTCCGAGAATGCTGACGGTGCGCAGGCGCTTGAGGTGCTTGCCGTACGTCGATGCGGCCGTGGTCACCTGCATGGCGAGTTCGCGGGTCGGTGTGAGGACCAGCAGGGCCGGACGTGCGACTGGCTGAGGACGGCGCGTGCGGCGGTCGCCGTCGGCTGCGCGCGGCTCACGCGGTTGGGCCGCCTGGGCCTTTTGCAACTGCGCGAAGCGCTCAATGGCGGGCAGCATGAAGGCTGCCGTCTTGCCTGAGCCGGTCGGGCTCGACACCAGAAGGTCGCGGCCGGCGATGGCAGCGGGAATCGCGCGCTGCTGGACGGGCGTCGGCGCCGAGTAGCCGGCGGCCGTCAACGCGGAAACGATATCCGACGACAGGCCAAGCGACGCGAACGACGGGCCGGTCGGTGCGGCGGTTTCGGCAACGGCTGCAACGGTCGCTGCGTGAGGCGTAGCAACGGCGGCGGGCGTATCGAGACCGAGGGCTTGATCGGCGATGGCGTTCAGCGGGCTGGGGGTATTGCTCGAAGTCATGAGAATCCTTGAAACACAGGGAATGAAACGTCGGCGCCAATCGGCATACCCAAGTCGTCGGATTCAGCGAGCAAAGAAGCAGCGAGCAAATCGAAAAACGGGGGCAGCTCGCAACAATAAAGGCGAGCTTTTCGTTAGAAGCTGTATCGGATGCGACAAGCCGATATTGGCATTGTCGCCAGCCTGGTACTTGACGGCCTGAAAGAAGGCCTGCTGGCAGGAGGGGACAGGTTCTAAACTGGATTGGAGCAAAACGCTACGAGGCGCTGCGCCGCAACGGCCGGACTGAAAACCGGGCAAAGCAGTGAAGCGCAGGCAGCATTGTATCGGGTTTTGCTGCAGTGCGCCACATTCGAGAACTGTTTTTGGCAGATTGGGGCGGAGCGGCCGTCCTGTCTGATTCCCGGAGGTCGGGGCCGGACAGGGTGGCTTGCGCGGCGGAGAGCGCGTTCAGGCGGCCGCCCGCTTTTGGTCACGCGGCAGTGCCGTTCTTTAGCGATTCGACCAGTTCTACGTATTGCTGTTTCGCGGTGTCCTGCGCCGTGCCCTTCAGCGCGGCCCATGCGTCGTACTTGTATTTGCCGACGATGTCGGTGAAGCCCGGCTTGTCACCGTGGACGTCACCCCTGGTCGCCTGTTTGTACAGCGCATAGAGACGCAGCAGCGTCAGGTTGCCCGGCCGCTCCGGCAGTTGCTGCACTTCTTCGTGGGCTTTCGTAAACAGCGCGTCGACGTCGCTCATTTGATCCTCCATACCATTTCGAGATTGGCCGGTGATCATATCAAGCGAAGCCGGTGACAGGGCTGGAACGATTCTTCCAGACAGTTCATCGCTGGCGGGCGGCGCGGATCACGTCCGGCAACACGGGGCGCCGCATTACAATAGCGGTCATGACTCACACTGTGCTGCTTGCCCTTGATACGTCGACCGAGTTCTGTTCGGTCGCACTTTTGTCCGCCGACGCGTCGTCGACGGATTCGACTGCTTCCGCGCCGCGCGTCTGGACGCGCCATGAAGCGACCGGTGCGGCGTCCAGCACGCGCCTTTTGCCCGCTATCCGCGAGCTCCTTGCCGAAGCTGACCTGACGCTTGCCGACTGCGATGCGATTGCGTTCGGTGCGGGCCCCGGTTCGTTCACGGGCCTGCGCACGGCGACCGGCGTCGCGCAGGGGCTCGCATTCGGACTCGATGTGCCGGTTGTGCCGGTCGGCACGCTGCTCGCTTGCGCCGAAAGCGCGCGGCTGCGCGCTCCGTCGACGAACCGCGTGCTCGCCGCGCTCGACGCCCGCATGGACGAAGTCTACTGGGCCGACTACGCCTGGGATGTCGAACAGGGCGACTGGCGCGTGGTCCATCCGGCATCGCTCGATGCCCCCGACCGGCTCGTATTGCCCGAGGTGCCGTTCACGCTCGCGGGCAACGCAGCCGCTGCGTTTGGTGCGCGGCTCGAGGCGCGCACGCGCGCCCAGGTGATCGACGCAGAAGCGCTGCCGAATGCACTGCCGGTCGCGATGGCCGGGTTTCGTGCGTTGCGTGCGGGCCGCACCGTGCCCGCCGATCAGGCCGCGCCGGAATACATCCGCGACAAGGTTGCACAAACCACCGCCGAGCGCATGGCTGCGAAGCGCGCGCACGCGGTTCGGCAGGCAGCGGGCGAGGGTGGGCGATGAGTGGCGTGTTATTGGCCGACCGCTACATGTCGCCCATGACAGAAAGCGACCTGGACGAGGTCGCGGCCATCGAGAAAATCGCCTACGAATTTCCGTGGAGTCGCGGTAACTTCGGCGACTCGTTGCGTAACGGGTATTTCGGCGTGTGTCTGCGGCATGTCACCGGTACGCTGATCGGTTATTGCGTGCTGATGCCCGTCGTCGACGAAATGCATCTGCTGAATCTGTGCGTGGCGCCGCAGGCGCAGGGTGCGGGCGCGGGTCTCGCGTTGTTACGCGAGGCGGTGCGCATTACGCGCGCCGAGAAGCTCGACGGACTCCTGCTCGAGGTACGTCCGTCCAATCACCGCGCCATCCGGCTATATGAGCAATTCGGTTTCTCGTCGATCGGTCGGCGCAAGAACTACTATCCGGCGCGGCATCGCGGTCGGGAGGATGCCATCGTGATGCGTTTTTCGTTTGCAAGGGAGGGCGCAGATGGCGCTGCATGAATCCGCTCTGGAAGAGCTCGGACTCTCGCCGCTCTGGGTGCGGCGCGGAATGGGGCAGCCGACGGCGCCCGTCGCGGAAGCGGCAATGGCGGCAGCCGTACCCGCCCGCCAGGCTGCCAGCGTTGCGCAAGAAAGCTGGCGCAAGCCGTCACGTCCGGCTACTGGCCGGTGGCCCGAGCCGGTAGCGGCCACGGTAACAGACGCTGCCGTACAACCGGCGATGCGACAAGCCACAGATCGCGGGGAGTCCGCGATACGCCTGCGCGACGATACGGGGTCGCGTGACATGCCGCGGCCAGCGGACAAAACCGGTGCATCTGAGCAACCCGCACCGGTGCCCGATCCCGACGATCTCGCGTGGTTCGACGATCTCTCAACCGGAGTGCCCGCAGAGGCGCGCGAAAACAGCGTCGATGCGAAGGTAGCGTCGATTGCAACCCTTGACTGGGACGCGTTGAGCGCGCGCGTCGCATCCTGTGAACGCTGCCGCCTGTGCGAGAAACGCACCAACACGGTATTTGGCGTAGGCGACCGCAACGCCGACTGGATGCTGATCGGAGAAGCGCCTGGCGAAAACGAAGATCGCCAGGGCGAGCCGTTTGTCGGTCAGGCAGGCAAGCTGCTCGACAACATGTTGCGGGCGCTGACGCTCGCCCGTGACACCAACGTCTATATCGCGAATGTCATCAAGTGTCGGCCGCCCGGCAACCGCAATCCGGAGCCCGACGAAGTCGCGCGCTGCGAGCCGTATCTGCAGCGGCAGGTGGCGCTCGTCAAGCCGAAGCTAATCGTCGCGCTTGGCCGCTTTGCCGCGCAAAGCCTGCTGAAGACGGACGCGAGCATCTCGTCGCTGCGCGGTCGCGTCCACGAGTACGAAGGCGTGCCGGTGATCGTCACGTACCACCCGGCGTACCTGCTGCGCAGCCTGCCCGACAAGGCGAAAGCCTGGGCCGATCTGTGTCTCGCGCGCGATACGTGGCGCAAGGCGGCCGGCGGGCCGGCCAGCTGATGAACGCCGCACCTGGGCCAGTCGCGCCTGCCGTGGCACCCGCTGCGCGGTTCGATGCCCTGCGCGACGCGGTCGTGCGCGATCTAGCCTGGCTGCTGTTCAGCCCGGACCTGTTGCGTGCACAACCGCCTTTCGGAAGACTGGCGATTCCGTTCGAAACCGGCGACGAAGAAGCCGCCACCATCGACTGGCTGTTCGCGCTCGACGCCGCGCCAGAGGCCTTGCATCGCCACATCGCGGCGTCGCGCATCACGCGGCTCGGCCGCTACGCCGAATGTCTGCTGGGCTGGTTTCTGCTGAATGGACCCGCCGCCCGGCTCGTGGCAGCCAACGTCGCGCTGCGGCGTGCGGGCGTGACGCTCGGCGAATGCGACTTTCTGGTGGAAACGGGAAGCGGGCGGCGCCTGCACTGGGAACTCGCGGTGAAGTGCTATCTGCATGCGGGCGACGGGCGTGCGCGGCTTGCGGACTACGTCGGCCCGAATCTGCAGGATCGCTTCGATCTGAAGCTGTCACATCTGCTCGATCATCAGTTGCCGCTCAGCGCGCGCGAAGAATTTGCGACGCTCGGCCACCGCGGTCCGTGGGAGCCGCAGATGTGCGTCAAGGGGTGGCTCTTTTACCGGACTGGCGAGGCGACGCAGGATCCGCCGGAAATCGATCCGGCGCATGCGCGTGGCTGGTGGACGCCGCGCGAGGACTGGCCGGCTTTCGCCGACGGACATGCAGACGCATGGAAGGTGCTGCCGCGGCTCGAGTGGCTGGCGCCGCGGCGTTACGAAACGGGGGAGGTTACCCCGGAGGCTGCATTCGTCGACGCGGCCACGCTATTCGGTGGACTCGAGCGGCAGACCGGCCCCACGATGGTCGCGGCGTTCGCACACGACGAGACCGGCCGCTGGCTGGAACGCTCGCGTGGCTTCATTGTTCCCGATGACTGGCCAAGGCGGGGGCAGGCGTTCGCGCGTCAGTGACCGACCGGAGGGCGACGCTTCGCGCGGTAGTGGTTGAATGGGAGCGGATGTTCACAGCGCAGCGGCTGAACCTGCACGCCGCCTCGCCTGCATATCGATCGCCAGCGTCACCACCAGCGATAAAAATGATGCACCGGGCCGACGCCGCTGCCGACATCGAGCCGGTCGCTTTCCTGCAGTGCACCGGTCAGATATTGCTTGGCGTCCGCGACCGCGCTCGCGAGATCGTTGCGTTGCGGAATCAGCGCGGCAATCGACGATGACAGCGTGCAGCCGGTCCCGTGCGTATTTTTGACCGGCACACGTGGGCCGCCGAGCCGCAGCGTGCCGCTGTCCTGAATCAGCCAGTCCGGACTGTCGACAGCGGAAAGATGACCGCCCTTCATCAGCACCGCGCGCGCGCCGAGCGCGCGTAGCGCCTCGCCCTGGCGGATCATGCCGGCTTCATCGGTGACGGCAGTCTCGCCGAGTAGCGCAGCCGCTTCCGGCAGGTTCGGCGTGAGCAGGTCAGCGAGCGGCAACAGTTCGTCGCGCACAGCGGCCACCGCATCGGGGGCGAGCAACGCGTGATTGCTCTTCGAGATCATCACGGTATCGAGGACGACGTATTTCGGCCGGTGACGTCGCAAGGCATCGGCGACTGCGTGCGCGATTTGCGCATTGGCGAGCATGCCGATCTTCACTGCGTCGATGCGGATGTCGTCGAACACGGCGTCGAGTTGTGCCGTGATGAAGGCCGGATCGGGCGTATGAATGGCTGTCACGCCGCGCGTGTTCTGGGCGGTCAGCGCCGTGATCACGCTTGCGCCATACGCGCCGAGTGCGGAAAACGCCTTGAGGTCGGCCTGAATCCCGGCGCCGCCGCCGGAATCGGAACCCGCGATCGTCAGAACGTTGGGAATCGGTTGAGTCATCGTAGAACGTGCGGAAAGCGTGAAAAAAGCATGCGCTCAGGACAGCCGCGAAACAGGGCTGGGCCGGACGCCCGAAGCGCGTGGGCGCCGTAACGCCGGACCCGCTTGCCAGGTCAGTGCTTGACTTCGCCTATGAGCGCGACCGAATCGAAGGCGCGCTGGTTGGCCTGGTGGCGCCGCATCACCAGCCACATCATCAGGCAGACAAAGGTGCCGAACAGCACGATCACCACCGATACCGGCACGTCGAGCCACACGAGTACCGCGTAGAGGCACAGCATGACGAGCACCGAGAGATTTTCGTTGAAGTTCTGCACGGCGATCGAGTGACCAGCCGAGAGCAGCACGTGTCCGCGATGCTGCAGCAGCGCATTCATCGGCACCACAAAAAAGCCCGACAGGCCGCCGACGATCATCAGGAACAGATAGGCAATCAGCAGATAGCCGGAGACGTGCATTCTGCCGAAATAGAGGCCCCAGTGCGACGGAAACAGGTCCTTCGTATAGAAGGCCATCAGCATCACGGCGATGCCCATCATGATGCCGACCGGCAGCACCGACAGCGACTTCTTGAGCGGCACCTTCGCGGCGGCGATGACCGCGCCCGCCGCCACGCCGACCGCGACCACGGCCTGCAGGATCGCGCCTTCCGACAGCGACATGCCGAGCGACACTTCCGCCCACTTCAGCACGATGAACTGAAGCGTCGCGCCCGCACCCCAGAAGAGCGTCGTGACGGCGAGCGAGATCTGACCGAGCTTGTCGCGCCACAGGATCAGGAAGCAGTCGGCAAAATCGGTAATGAGCTTGATTGGGCCGCGTTCCTGTCGCGGATAGCGGGCGCCCGTATCGGGAATCCGAAGGTTGAAGAGCGCAGCGATCACATAGAACACCACGATCACGAGCATCGCGGCTTCGGCGGGAGTGTTGATCGTGGGGATGTGGTGCCGGAGGATGGGGGCTGCGATGTGCGGGCTGATGAGCGCGCCGCCTAGAACGGTGCCGAGAATGATGGATCCGACCGTCGTGCCTTCGATCCACCCGTTGGCCGCGACGAGCCGGTCAGGCGGCAGCAGCTCCGTGAGAATGCCGTATTTCGCCGGAGAATAAGCGGCGGCGCCAAATCCAACGATGCCGTAAGCAATGAGCGGGTGCGCTCCAATCAACATCGTGATGCAGCCGACGACCTTGATGGTATTGGTCACGAACATCACCTGACCCTTCGGTCGGGAGTCGGCGAAGGCCCCTACGAAGGCAGCCAGAACGACGTACGACAGCACAAAAAACAGCTTGAGCAGCGGCGTCATCCAGTTCGGGGCGTGAAGATCTTTCAGCAGTGCAATAGCAGCAATCAGAAGCGCATTGTCGGCCAGCGAGGAAAAAAACTGCGCGGCCATGATGGTGTAAAAACCTTTTTTCATCTGATGCGATGCTGTCCTCGCTGCGGTCCGTCCGCCCCGGCCGTGTGGAGTGCGTCCGGGCTTATTCCGTTCGAAATGGGTTGTGCGCACGGCTTTATATCACGAAAATAGCTGTATTCAGACTAGCAGAATCCTTGATCGCACCGTCCAGCGGGCTCCAGTGTGCTGAAAACGCACTGTAAGCCGCTGATTCGCAAGCGTCTTTACGAAAACATCCCATGCCGCGCCCGCTCTCAGCCACCATTCATACCGCCGCTCTCGCCAATAATCTCGCCGTCGTCCGCCGCTACGCGCCGAAGTCCCGGATCTGGGCCGTCGTGAAGGCTAATGCCTATGGTCACGGGCTCGCCCGGGCATTCCCGGGTTTGCGCGCAACAGACGGCTTCGGATTGCTCGACCTCGAAGAAGCCGTGAAGTTGCGGGAATTGGGCTGGGCCGGTCCAATTTTGCTGCTGGAAGGCTTTTTCCGTCCGACCGATCTCGATGTCGTCGACCGTTACAGTCTGAGCACGGCAGTGCATTCGGACGAGCAGATGCGCATGCTGGAAATGGCGCGTCTGTCGAAGCCCGTCAATATCCAGTTGAAGATGAACAGCGGCATGAACCGTCTCGGCTATACGCCTGAGCGGTTTCGCGCTGCGTGGGAGCGGGCCCGTGCGTGTCAGGGCGTCGGCCAGATCACGCTCATGACGCATTTCGCCGACGCCGACAGCGAGCGCGGCGTCGCGGACCAGATGGAAGCCTTCGAGCGCGGCGCAGAGGGGATTGCGGGCGCGCGCAGCCTGTCGAACTCGGCGGCGACGTTGTGGCATCCCGCTGCCCATTTCGACTGGGTGCGCCCGGGCATCATTCTTTATGGCGCGTCGCCGTCAGGTGTGACGGCGGACATCCAAGGAACCGGGTTGCAGCCGGCCATGACGCTTGCCTCCGAGCTGATCGCCGTGCAGATGCTCGCCGAGGGGCAAACCGTCGGGTACGGTTCGACCTTTGCGGCCCGCGGTCCGATGCGCATCGGCGTGGTGGCGTGCGGCTATGCCGACGGCTATCCCCGCGTCGCGCCGGAAGGTACGCCGGCGATCGTCGACGGTGTGCTGACACGTCTGGTTGGCCGGGTATCGATGGACATGATCACCGTGGACCTGACCCCGTGCCCGACTGCCAACGTCGGCTCGCGCGTCGAGCTGTGGGGTGCGAACCTGCCGATCGACGACGTCGCCCGCTCGTGCGGAACGATCGGCTATGAACTGATGTGTGCCGTGGCGCCGCGCGTGCCCGTGCGTGCCGAATAGCCGTGTCCTGCCGGACAACGATAAGAACAGTGCAGTAACGGGAAGGGCGCGTGGCTAAACAGAAGACGTTGTACACCTGCACCGAGTGCGGCGGGCAGGCGCCCAAGTGGCAAGGGCAGTGCCCGGCGTGCGGAGCGTGGAACACGCTCGTCGAAAGCGTTGCGGAATCCCCCTCGGCACACCGGTTCCAGTCGCTCGCGAAAAGCGCTGCGGTGCAGCGGCTCGCGGACATCGACGCATCCGATGTGCCGCGCTTTTCGACTGGCGTGAGCGAGTTCGACCGGGTGCTGGGCGGGGGGCTGGTGGCGGGCGGTGTCGTGCTGATTGGCGGCGACCCCGGCATCGGCAAATCGACGTTGCTGCTGCAGTCGCTCGCGGAAATCGCCAGCGAGCGACGGGCGCTCTATGTGAGCGGCGAAGAGTCCGCCGCACAGATTGCGTTACGCGCGCAACGGCTTTCGCTACTCGATCCGCTGTCGATGGCGAGCGAACTCAAACTGCTCGCCGAAATCCAGCTGGAAAAGATTCAGGCAACGATCGAGGCCGAGCGTCCCGATGTCGCCGTGATCGATTCGATCCAGACGATCTATTCAGACGCGCTCACATCGGCGCCCGGTTCGGTCGCACAGGTCAGAGAGTGCGCGGCCCAGTTGACGCGTGTGGCCAAGCAGTCCGGCACGGCGATCATCATGGTCGGCCACGTGACCAAAGAGGGCAACCTCGCCGGTCCTCGCGTGCTCGAGCACATCGTTGACACCGTGCTGTACTTCGAAGGCGACACGCATTCGTCGTTCCGGCTGGTGCGAGCCTTCAAGAACCGCTTTGGCGCGGTGAACGAACTCGGTGTATTCGCGATGACCGAGCGTGGGCTGCGCGGCGTGGCGAATCCGTCGGCGCTGTTTCTGTCACAGCATGAGCAGACGGTGCCGGGTTCGTGCGTGCTCGTGACGCAGGAGGGCTCGAGGCCGCTGCTCGTCGAAATCCAGGCGCTGGTGGATACAGCCCATGTGCCCAACCCACGGCGGCTTGCCGTCGGGCTCGAACAGAATCGTCTCGCGCTGCTGCTCGCGGTACTGCATCGACACGCGGGCATCGCCTGTTTCGACCAGGATGTGTTTCTGAACGCGGTCGGCGGCGTGAAAATTACCGAGCCGGCTGCCGATCTTGCCGTGCTGCTCGCCATTCAGTCGTCGCTGCGCAACAAGCCGCTGCCAAAGGGACTGTTCGTGTTCGGTGAAGTGGGACTTGCCGGCGAGATCCGACCTTCGCCGCGCGGCCAGGAGCGCCTGAAGGAGGCGGCCAAACTTGGCTTTACGATCGCGGTGATTCCAAAGGCGAATGCGCCCAAACAGGCGATCGACGGTCTGCGCGTCATTGCTGTCGAGCGGATCGAACAGGCTATCGATCAGGTCCGGGATCTCGACTGAGGCCGGCTGGCTCGTCCCGCTGGGCCAGCGCGACAAACAATCGGCGTGCCATACAGCGTAATGTGTCGTAAATATCTCTACGCCGCCTGTAACCCGCGGGACACGCGTTTTCCCCTATCCTGCCCGGGTTAGGAGTCCGTCAAGAGCGGAAAGGATGGCGTCTTGAAACAGTCTCATGAATCCGTGGCCGAGCGCCTCATGAATCTGCGCGGCTGTCGTGTGTCGGAGCCGATCCGGCAACCGTGGGGTGGCCGTGGTTGCCGGATTGTCGAATGGATCGACACGGCCGGGCAGATTTCGCGTCGGGTCGTCGCCGAAGATGTGACCGCCGATGAAGTGCGCGCCACCATTGAACGGCACGTCGAAGGGCGCAAGCACGTGCTCATCGACGACGAGAGCGCGCCCCGGCAGACCTTGCCGCGGCGTTGAAAGTATCCGGCGGCCGGTGTAATGCGGGCCAGGTTGGCAACGCAAGTACCGTCCTGGACGGGTCATCTACGGGGCAGGGTACGGGTCCAGATCATCCTGGTCGTCCGGCGATTCTGCGAGCTCGGGATTGAACAGCGGGTGCCGCGCTGCCTCGGCGGCTGTCAGCACCGGGGCGACGCAGCAATCGAGCGGTTCCAGCAGCGCGAGCCAGTCGTCAAGCGTCTCGCGAACAATCACGGCGGCCAGTTCCAGCGTCAGCGCGGCGGCGTCCGGGCCACCGATCGCCTGTCCGAGGCTCCAGTGCCGGTCTGTCCAGTCTTCGCGGCCCAGCGCCGCGCACAACGTTTCCCAGAATTTGAGTTCCAGCGCGCCGATCGCAAGCCAGCGCCCATCGAGCGTGCGATACAGGTTGTAGCAGGGCACGCCGCCATTCAGCAGACCGCCGGCGGCACGTGGCGCTGCCCCCTCGTTGGCGAGCGCGATCTGGGCGACGATATTGTTGGCGTGCACGGCGTGTGTCATCGAGACGTCGATGAAACGGCCGTTTCCTCCCCGCGCGACGTGCCAGAGCGCCGCGAGTATCTGCGTGACCGCCGAGAGGGCACCGCCCAGCAGGTCGGCGATCTGGAAATTAGGCATGATCGGCGTGCCGTCGCGCGCAACCAGCTGATCGAGGACGCCTGCATAGGCGACGTAGTTCAGATCGTGTCCGGCGAAAGCCGCGTACGGTCCTTCAGACCCGTAACCTGTGATCGCGCAATAGACGAGCCTCGGATTTTCCACCCGCAGCAGGTCATAGCCGACGCCGAGCCGTTCCATCACGCCAGGCCGGAAGCTCTCGACCAGCACGTCCGCTTCACGCGCCAACGCACGAAGCACCGTGCGACCGGCTTCCGATTTCAGATCCAGCCGGGTCTCACGCTTGCCGCGGTTGACGAGCCGGTAGAACGCCCCCGGCCTGCCGGCGAGCCGGTCCGCCTGGCTTTGCATCATCGTGCGGGCGTGATCTCCCACGCCCGGGGCCTCGATCTTCAGGACGTCGGCACCCAGCTCGGCGAGCCGGAGTGTCGCAACCGGGCCGGGCAACAGACGCGTCAGGTCGAGCACGCGCAAGCCTTTCAATGCAGCAGGAGACGGCAAGGCCAACCTCTCATCGATGCCGGTGCGACGCCCATGATGAGCGCCGCTAGCCGATTTGTTCGAGTTCCTCGTGTTTTTCGAGCCATTCAGCTTCGAGTGTTTCGAGGCGCGCGGTGACATCCGCCTGACGCCGGATGGTATCCGTCAGTTTCGCTTTCTGATCAGGCTCGTAACTGGCTGGATCGGCGACGACCGCGTCGAGCGTCGCTTTCTCCGCGTTCAGTGTATCCATCTCCTTTTCGATCTTCGTGATGCGCGACTGTAGCGGCTTCTTCAGGTGAGCCAGCTTCTGCCGCGTTTCGGCTTCCAGACGACGCTGCTCCTTCCTGTTTATGGCCGGATCGCCGGTGCCTTCAGTCGAGCCCGACGCGGACGCGGCCTTGGCCGCCGCGCGCTGGTCGGCGGCATGTTGCAGCAGCCAGTCGCGATAGTCGTCCAGATCGCCGTCGAACGGCTGCAGCCGGTGCTTCGCGACGAGCATGAACTGGTCAGTGGTGGCCCGCAACAGGTGGCGATCGTGGGATACGAGGATCAGCGTGCCTTCGAACTGCGCCAGCGCCATTGTGAGCGCATGCCGCGTTTCGAGGTCGAGGTGATTCGTTGGTTCGTCGAGCAGCAGTAGGTTTGGCTTCTGCCAGATGATAAGCGCAAGGGCGAGACGCGCCTTTTCGCCGCCCGAGAACGGTGCGATTGCAGCCGTTGCCATGTCGCCCGAGAAATTGAAGCTGCCGAGGAAGTCGCGCAGTTCCTGCTCCCGAGTGTCGGGCGCAAGGCGGGCGAGATGTTGCAACGGTGAGTCGTCCGGCCGAAGTGTTTCGAGTTGATGTTGTGCGAAATAGCCGATGCGCAGGCCTCTGCCTTCGCGCACGTGACCGCCAAGCGGGGCAAGCGTGCCGGCAAGAGTCTTGATCAGCGTCGACTTGCCCTGGCCGTTGGCGCCAAGCAGACCGATACGCTGCCCGTTCTGGATCGATAGCGTGACATGCCAGACGATCGGAATTTCGCCCCCTTCTTCTGACCGGTAGCCGCAGAGCACGTCTTCCATCACCATCATCGGGTTCGGCGCGGAGTCTGGCGTGCGGAATTCGAACGTGAACGGCGAAGAGGCGTGCGCCGGCGCAATCAACTCCATCCGCTCGAGCGCCTTTACCCGGCTCTGCGCCTGACGCGCCTTGGTGGCCTGGGCCTTGAAGCGGTTGATGTAGCTCTGCAGATGTTCGACGGTTTTTTGCTGCTTTTCATACGCGCTTTGTTGCAGCGCAATCTGTTGCGCACGCAGGATTTCGAACTGCGAGTAGTTGCCGCCGTAGCGCTTGATTTGCTGGTTCTCGAGGTGCAATGTGACATTGCAGACTGAATCGAGGAACTCGCGGTCGTGCGAGATCACAATCAGGGTGCCCGGATAGCGGTGCAGCCATTCTTCGAGCCACACGATCGCGTCGAGGTCCAGGTGGTTCGTCGGTTCGTCGAGCAGCAGCAGGTCGGAGCGGCACATCAGCGCCTGGGCCAGATTCAGGCGCATACGCCAGCCGCCGGAAAAACTGCTGACCGGTTCGCGCGTCTGTTCGAGCGTGAAGCCGAGGCCGAGCAGCAATGCTTCCGCCCGTGCCGGCGCGGTGTACCCATCGGCGTCGGCGAAGGCGGCATGCGCTTCGCCTTCGGCCGCACCATCGTGTGCAGCGGACGCGGCGGCGATGCGCGCTTCGATCGCGCGCAACGCAGTATCGCCGTCGAGCGTGTAGGCGAGGGCGGTCTTGTCGGCAGCGGGCGTTTCCTGGGCGACGTGTGCGATCTGCCACGTCGGCGGCATCGAGAAATCGCCGGCGTCAGCGTGCAGTTCGCCGAGTAGAACGGCGAACAGGGTTGACTTGCCCGCGCCGTTCGCACCCACGAGACCGGCTTTTTCGCCAGGGTTGAGCGTGAACGTGGTTTGTTCGAAGAGCGGTTTGGTGCCGCGCGCGAGGCTGAACTGATTGAAGCGGATCACAAGATGGCCGGCCGGGAAAAAACGCTATTTTAGACTGTGCCGCGTGATGCAGGCATCGGCCGTTCGGCCGGCTGTCGCCGGGCGGCTTTTCGCTTAGACTGGGCGCTTTCCGCTGGAGGACACATGACATCGATTTACACGTTTTCCGCTACCACGCTGGGCGGTGAGCCAATCGGGCTGGAGCGGTATCAGGGCAAGGTGCTGCTGATCGTCAATACCGCGAGCGAATGCGGTTTCACGCCGCAGTATGCCGGTCTGCAGAAACTGCATGAGCAGTACGCTGCTCGTGGGCTCGAGGTGCTGGGGTTTCCGTGCAATCAGTTCGGCAAACAGGAGCCGGGCGATGCCGCGCAGATCGGCAGTTTCTGCGAAAAGAACTATGGCGTTACGTTTCAGATGTTCGACAAGATCGACGTCAATGGGGCAAACGCGCATCCTCTCTACCAGTACCTGACAGGCGAAGCGCCCGGATTGCTCGGGCTCGAGGCGATCAAGTGGAATTTCACCAAGTTCCTCATTGGCCGCGACGGCACCGTCATCAAGCGATACGCGCCGCTCACCAAACCTGAAGCCATCGTCGCGGATATCGAGAAGGCGCTATAGGCGTCGTGTTCTGGCGTTGCCACGTCAGGCGGAAATCCAAAGGCGCTCAGAGCACAGGCGAGAACAGTCGGGCCACGTGCATCGCCACCCTTCGCCAGGCGGGGGCTTTTCTGTATTCGTCCCGGTTGATTTCGAACGCCTCCTGGAAATCCTTCACGAGCATCGCTTCGACTTCGGCGGCGAACTTGCGGTCGACGGTCAACACCATGATCTCGAAGTTCAGGCGGAACGACCGGTTATCCAGATTCGCGCTGCCGACCGCTGCGGCGATGCTGTCGATCAGCACCACTTTCTCGTGCAGAAAGCCCGGCCGGTAGCGAAAGATCCGCACACCGGCGCGCACGGCGTCGTACGCATACAGCTTCGACGCCTCGAATACGACAATGTGATCGCGCCTGCACGGGATCAGGATTCGTACGTCCACGCCGCGCATCGCGGCGAGCCGCAGCGCGGAGGACACGGCTTCGTCGGGGATGAGATACGGCGTCGTGATCCAGATGCGTTCCTGCGCGGCATTGATTGCTTCGACGAAAAACAGCGAGCAGGTGTCCACCTTGTCGGCCGGCCCGCTGGGGATGACGAGGCAATGCATGCCTTCGTCGGTCGATTCGCGCGACGGCGCTTCGAACGGTGGCAACTGCTGCGTGGCCCAGTACCAGTCTTCCGTGAAGACGAACTGGATGCTTGCCACCGCGGGGCCGCGCACCTCGATGTGCGTGTCGCGCCATGGCGAGAGTGGCGGATGCCCGCCCAGATACTCGACGCCAACGTTATGGCCACCGACAAACGCACGTTCGCCGTCGACCACCACGATCTTTCGGTGATTGCGGAAATTGAGCTGGAAGCGGTTGACGAACTTCCGGTTGGTTGCGAACGGGTGCACGTCGACGCCTCCCGCACGAAGGGCCGCCGTATAGCGGTGCGGCAGGTCGAAACTGCCGATGCTGTCATACAGGAAAAAGATGCGCACACCCTGCGCGGCCTTCGCCAGCAGCGCGTCCTTGAGCATTTCACCGAGCGCGTCGGCCTTCACGATGAAGAACTGCACGATCACGTACTTCTGCGCGGCGTCGATCGCTTCAAGGATCGATGCGAACGTGGCTTCTCCATTGACCAGTGTGCGAACCGTATTACCCGAGAGAAAAGGCATGCCGCCCAGCAGCGTCAGCGAGCGGATCACGCGATGACCCAGTTCGTCGGTAGGGCGTCCGCTGGACGATACGCATGTATCCCACTCAATCGGATGAGAGAGAGTGCGCAGCGATTCGTTCTCGATCCGGCGCGCGTCCGCGTAGCCCGCAAACTTGCTGCGGCCAAGGAACAGATACGGCACGAGCGTCAGATAGGGCATCGCGACGAGCGATACCGCCCATGCAATCGCGCCTTGCGACGTACGGGTGTTCAGGATGGCGTGGCAGGCCGCGATCGTGCCCAGCACGTGAGCGAGCGCGACCAGTGTCCCCAGATGAAGCAGGTCGAATTGCATAAGCATCCGAAATATTCCCGCCGACGCCTCCCCGTGGAAGCGCCGAAGGCAGTCTTCTTATCTTACCGAACCTGATGCTCGACCTGTCGGGTGCGTCGCGCCCGAACTGACGACGTCGTCACACCGCGCAACGCGGCACGGCCGTCCTGAAGACGGCATGTGACGAACAAGCCAGATCTCAGCCTGGCAGATCGGCGGCCTGGATCAGGAACACGTTGTCGTCGCCGGCGCTCGTCGACAGCCAGACGAGGTCGAGCCCGCCGAATGCCGCTTCGACGTTTGCCCGCTCGTTGCCGATTTCGACGACCAGCACGCCCTCGTCGGTCAGCCAGTTTCGGGCTTCGCCGATGATGCGGCGCACGATGTCCATGCCGTCCGCGCCGCCCGCAAGCGCCATCTCCGGTTCGTGGCGGTATTCGGCGGGCAGGGATTTCATCGACTCCGCGTTGACGTATGGCGGATTCGCGATGATCACGTCATAGCGGCGCTCGGCCAATGGCGCGAACAGATCGCCTTCGAAGAGTGCGATGCGGTCGTCGAGCGAATACTCGGCGACGTTTTTCCCGGCGACTTCGAGCGCGGGCGCGGACAGGTCGACCGCATCGATATCGGCATTCGGAAACGCATGCGCCGCGAGGATCGCGAGCGAGGCCGAGCCGGTGCACAGCTCCAGCACTGCGCTGACCTGCTCAGGATCCTCGACATACGGCTGCAGGCCATCCTGCAACAGCTCGCCGATGAACGAGCGCGGCACGATGACCCGCTCGTCGACATGAAAGCGGAAGCCATGCATCCACGCTTCCTGCGTGATGTACGCGGCGGGCACGCGATCGGTGGCGCGACGCTCGATCACGCGCAAAATCGCGTCGACTTCGGTGGCGGTCAGCTTCGCATCGAGAAACGGATCGAGCAGATCGAGCGGCAGATGCAGCGAATGGAGGATCAGATAGGCGGCTTCGTCATAGGCGTTCGATGAGCCATGGCCGAACGACAGTTGCCCCTGATTGAAGCGCGTGACCGCGAAACGCAGCAGGTCGCGGACGGTTGAAAACGGGAGCGTCATCGCAGAGTGTCCTTGGTCAGGCGATCAGTTGTTCGAGTACCCGGCGGTACACATTCTTGAGCGGTTCGATGAACGCTACTTCGATGTGCTCGTCGATCTTGTGGATGCTGCCGTTGGGCGGCCCGAACTCGACCACCTGTTCACAGATGCGTGCGATGAAACGGCCGTCGGAGGTTCCGCCCGTCGTCGACAGTTCGGTCTTCACGCCGGTTTCGTCCCAGATCGCCTTTTCGACGGCGTTCGACAGGTTGCCGCGCGGCGTGAGGAAGGGCAGGCCGCTGACCGACCATTTCAGGTCGTATTCCAGATCGTGTTTATCGAGAATCGCATGCACGCGGCGCTGCAATCCTTCGACGGTGCTCGCTGTCGAGAAACGGAAATTGAACAGTATCTCGGCGTGGCCAGGTATCACGTTGCTCGCGCCGGTGCCGCTGTGGAGATTCGACACCTGCCAGGTGGTCGGCGGGAAATACTCGTTGCCGTCGTCCCAGCTTTCGGCGACGAGTTCAGCCAGCGCCGGCGCCAGCAGATGCACCGGATTTTTCGCAAGGTGCGGGTAGGCGATATGCCCCTGCACGCCTTTGACTGTCAGCTTGCCCGACATCGAGCCGCGCCGGCCGTTCTTGACCATGTCGCCGAGCGTCTGACTTGACGTCGGCTCGCCGACGACGCAGTAGTCCATTTTCTCGCCACGCGCCTCCAGTGCTTCGACGACCTTGATCGTGCCGTCGGTGGCGGGGCCTTCTTCGTCGCTCGTGATCAGAAACGCGATCGAGCCGCGATGTTCGGGATGCGCCGCGACGAACTCCTCGCTCGCGACCACGAAGCCCGCAATCGATGTTTTCATGTCCGCCGCACCGCGGCCATAGAGCTTGCCGTCGCGATGGGTCGGCTTGAACGGCGCCGACGTCCATTGTTCGAGCGGACCGGTCGGCACGACGTCGGTGTGGCCGGCGAACGCAAGCAGCTTGCCGTTCGTGCCGTCGGTGCCGCGCTTTACGGCCCACAGGTTCGTCACGCCCTGCGATTCGATCGTCTCGCAGACGAAACCGATCGCGGACAGGCGCTCGATCAGCAGGTTCTGGCAGTGCTGGTCGTCGGGCGTAACGGAGGCGCGTGCGATCAGTTGTTCAGTAAGGGCAAGAGTGCCGGACATGGATACTTTGCAAACCACTTTTGGATGAAAAAATGCCGGCGCGCGCGCCGGCAACCGCTTGTCTGATGCGGCGGCCCGATGGTTTCAGATGGTTCCATCATGACAGTCGCGGTCAACCGGAACGGCTAGGCAAACAACGTCGCGTACTGATCTTCCGAAAACCCGAGCGTCTTGACCCGTCCGTTGACCACGACCACCGGCCGCTTGATCACGGAAGGCTTGTGGATCATCAGCGCAATCGCACCCGCTTCGGTGTCGGCGGCGGCCTTCATGTCGTCGGACAGGCCGCGCCACGTCGTGCCGCGCCGGTTGAGCAGCGTGTCGAGCGACACGTCCTTTAACCAGTCCTGCACGAGCGGCGCAGTCACGCCAGCTTTCTTGAAATCATGAAACTCGAACTCGACGCCGTGCTCTTCCAGCCATACCCGGGCTTTTTTCACGGTGTCGCAGTTCGGAATGCCGTAGACGACGGTTTTGTTGGCGCGAGCCATCAATCGCCTCGCAGCAGCTCGTTGAGACCGACCTTGGCACGCGTCTTCGCATCCACCTTCTTGACGATCACTGCGCAGTACAGGCTGTGCGAGCCGTCCTTCGACGGCAGATTGCCCGCCACCACCACCGAACCTGCCGGGATGCGGCCATACGTGACTTCGCCGGTTTCGCGATCGTAAATCTTCGTGCTCTGGCCGAGGTAGACGCCCATCGAGATCACCGAGTTCTCTTCGACGATCACGCCTTCCACCACTTCCGAGCGCGCGCCGATGAAACAGTTGTCTTCAATGATGACGGGGTTCGCCTGCAGCGGCTCGAGCACGCCCCCAATGCCGACGCCGCCCGACAGGTGCACGTTCTTGCCGATCTGTGCGCACGAACCGACGGTGGCCCACGTATCGACCATCGTGCCTTCGTCGACGTAAGCGCCGATGTTGGTGTACGACGGCATCAGCACGACGTTCTTCGCGATGAACGAGCCGCGGCGCGCGATGGCGGGCGGCACGACACGGAAGCCGCCGGCGGCGAAGTCTTCAGCGGTGTAATTCGCGAACTTCGACGGCACCTTGTCGTAGAACTGGGTGTAGCCGCCAGCCGGTTGCGGCACGTTGTCTTCGAGGCGGAACGAGAGCAGCACGGCTTTCTTCAGCCATTGATTGACAACCCAGTCGCCGTCCTTCTTCTCGGCGACGCGCAGCGCGCCCTTGTCGAGTTGTTCGATTGCATGCGCGACGGCATCGCGCACTTCGGCGGGCGCGGCCTTCGGCGACAGCTCGGCGCGGTTTTCCCAAGCGTTATCGATGATCTGCTGAAGTTGTTGCGACATATTCGTGGTTTCTGGAAAGTTGAAATCTGATGAAGAGGGTGTCGCTCAGTTGCCTCACGACGTGCCGAGCGAATGGCAAAAGTCGACGATGCGCTGGGCGCCTTCGGTGCACTCGTCGACACCGGCCACGAGCGCGAGGCGCACGAAATTGCGACCCGGGTTTGTGTCGTGCGCGGTGCGCGCCAGAAACGATCCGGGCAGAACCGTCACATTATAGTCGGCGTACAGGCGCTGGGCGAACTGGGTATCCGACAGGCCGGTGCGCGACACGTCGGCCCACAGGTAGAACGCCGCGTCCGGCAGGCGCACGTCGAGCACGTTGGCGAGCATGGGCGTGACGGTGGCGAATTTCTGCACGTACTTCGCGCGGTTTTCGCGCACATGGGCTTCGTCGTTCCAGGCGGCGATGCTGGCGGTCTGGTAGACGGTCGATAGCGCCGTGCCGTGGTAGGTGCGGTACAGCAGGAATTTCTTCAGGATCGCGGCGTCGCCGGCGACAAAGCCCGAACGCATGCCCGGCACATTCGAGCGCTTCGACAGGCTCGACAGCATTACGAGGCGCTCGAAGCCGCGGCCCAGTTTGTGCGCCGCTTCCAGGCCGCCAAGGGGCGGTTTCGCCTCGTCGAAATAGATTTCCGAGTAGCACTCGTCGGAGGCGATCACGAAGCCATAGCGGTCCGACAGCGCGAACAGCTCGCGCCAGTCGTCGAGTGTCAGCACGGCGCCCGTCGGATTGCCCGGCGAGCACACGTACAGCAGCTGCGTGCGCGCCCAGACGTCGGCAGGAACCGCCGCGTAGTCGCAGGCGAAATTGCGCGCCGGGTCGCTATTCGCGAAGTACGGCTGGGCGCCGGCGAGGAGCGCCGCGCCTTCATAGATTTGATAGAACGGGTTCGGACAGAGTACGATCGCAGGCTGGCCATCGATTCTGCGCTGCGGATCGATCACCGTCTGCGCGAGCGCAAAAAGCGCCTCGCGCGAGCCCGCGACAGGCAGCACCTGGGTACCCGGATTGACGGGCGGCAGGTGGTAGCGCGTCGTGACCCAGCGCGCGATCGACTCGCGCAACGCTTCCGAGCCCAGGGTGGCCGGATAGGACGCAAGACCGCCGAGCGATGCGACAACTGCATCGCGGATCAGCGCAGGCGTCGGATGTTTCGGCTCGCCGATGCCGAAGCTGATGTGGGCGAGCGCGGCGGGCGGCGTGACGTCCTTGAAAAGCGCGCGGAGCTTTTCGAATGGATAGGGCTGGAGGGAGTCGAGTAGCGGGTTCACTTGGCGGATCGAGCCTGATCGAAGACGGGCGAAGACAGGTGGCGGCAGCGCATGGCGACCACAATGAGCTTGGCCGCCCGCGAGAACCGCACGATTATAGCTTGCAGGACGGGGCCAGGGCTCAAGGCCCACGGCAGGAGACGCGGCAGACACGGCGCGGGAGAGAGACCCCGGCGCGGCGGTCGCAGCAAGGAGGAGGCATGCAGGCAGTAACAGGCGGAATGACCTTTGATGGGCGGCGCTGCGCCGGCCGTGCAGGGGCGTGCCGCGGCAGGAGCTTCGAACAATGAAAAACTGGATCCGAACCGGCTGGCCCACGCTCGCAATCATGATGGGCGCTTCGGTATGGGGCCTCGTCTGGTATCCGCTGCGCATGCTCGCGGCGCTGGGGGTCACGGGCACGGCGGCGAGCGCGCTGACGAGCGGCGCCGGGTGTCTCTTCGTGCTGCTGGTGCGCCGGAGCGCGATCGCGACGGTCAAGTGGCACTGGCTGCTGCTGGCACTGGCGTTGGCAGCGGGCGTGACGAACATCGGCTTCGTCTGGGGTTCGATTCACGGCGAAGTCATGCGCGTGCTGCTGCTTTTCTATCTCACGCCGGCGTGGACCGCGGTCTTTGCCCATTTCATCCTGCGCGAACGTCTGACGTGGTCGGGTGCCGCGCTCTCGGCGCTGTCGCTGGCCGGCGCGATGATGATGCTGTGGTTGCCGCAGCTCGGCATTCCGGTGCCGGGGAACCTCGCCGAATGGGCGGGGCTCGCCGGCGGCATGGGCTTTGCGTTGTGCAACGTGCTGATCGTGAAGACAAGCCGCGTGCTGCCCGACATGAAACCCGAGATGCGCACCGCCGTTATTTTCGGTGGCGCGGCGCTCTTCGGTGCGTTTGCCTCGTTGTTCGAGGCGATGCCGGCGCCGCCCGTGGGCGCCCATCTCGGCACGGCCGCGTTGCTCGTACTTGGCCTCGGCTTCGTGCTGGCGTCGAACAACATGCTCGTGCAGTACGGGCTGTCGCGCGTGCCGGCCAACCGCGCATCGATCATCATGCTGTTCGAGATCGTGATCACGGCACTGTCGGCATGGCTCTTTGCCGGCGAGACGCCCGGCCCGCGCGAATGGGCGGGTGGTGCGTGCATCGTGCTGGCTTCGGCGCTGTCGAGCTGGGTGCACCGCGCGAAAGCAAAACCTGAAATCGGTTCTCACTCCGATCCAGACCGTCAGGAACGGGGACGCGCGATGGTATGATTGCCTCTGCCTGTCGGGGCGCGCCATATCGCGCGCCTGCGGCGCCAGCACCGCGGCGTGGCCGCGTGCCGTTATGCAGCGTTTGCGAACGGCGCGAGCGGCGTACGCGGTCCGTTCCAATTTTCCCTTTTCAATCAGCGATATCGCCGTGCGTCTGACCTCGATCAAACTCGCTGGCTTCAAGTCATTCGTCGATCCCACGCATTTCCAGGTTCCGGGCCAGCTGGTTGGCGTGGTCGGTCCCAATGGGTGCGGCAAGTCCAACATCATCGATGCCGTGCGCTGGGTGCTCGGTGAATCGCGTGCTTCCGAGCTGCGCGGCGAGTCGATGCAGGACGTGATCTTCAATGGCTCGACCGCGCGCAAGCCGGGCAGCCGCGCCAGCGTCGAACTCGTCTTCGACAACGCCGATGGCCGTGCTGCCGGCCAGTGGGGCCAGTATGCCGAAATCGCCGTCAAGCGCGTGCTGACGCGCGACGGCACGTCGAGCTACTACATCAACAACCTCCCGGCGCGGCGGCGCGACATCCAGGACATCTTCCTCGGCACGGGCCTCGGTCCGCGCGCTTACGCGATCATTGGGCAGGGCATGATCGCGCGGATCATCGAGGCGAAGCCCGAAGAGCTGCGCGTGTTTCTCGAAGAAGCCGCAGGCGTGTCGAAGTACAAGGAACGCCGGCGCGAAACGGAAAACCGTCTGCACGACACGCGCGAGAATCTGACGCGTGTCGAGGACATCGTCCGCGAACTCGGCACGAACCTCGAAAAGCTCGAAGCGCAGGCGGTCGTCGCAACGAAGTTCAAGGAACTGCAGGCGGACGGCGAAGAGAAGCAGCGTCTCTTGTGGCTGTTGCGCAAGAACGAGGCGGGCAGCGAGCAGGAGCGCCAGCAACGCGCCATCGAGCAGGCCCAGATCGACCTCGAAATGCATACCGCGAAGCTGCGCGAAGTCGAAGCGCAGCTCGAAACGCTGCGCGTGGCGCACTATTCCGCCAGCGACGCGATGCAGGGTGCGCAAGGCGCGCTGTACGAAGCGAACGCCGAAGTGAGCCGCCTCGAGGCAGAGATCAAGTTCATCGTCGAATCGCGCAACCGCGTGCAGGCGCAGATCGCGGCGCTGACCGCGCAGCGTGAGCAGTGGCAGTCGCAGGCCGAAAAGGCCCAGGGCGACATTGAAGACGCCGAAGAGCAACTGGCCGTCGCGGAGGAAAAGGCCGCGCTAGCCGAAGACGAAGCGGCCGCGAAGCACGACGCGATGCCGGCCCTCGAAGCCCGCTGGCGCGACGCGCAGACGCAGCTCAACGAAGAGCGTGCGGGTATCGCGCAGACCGAACAGGCGCTCAAGCTCGAAGCCGCGCATCAACGCAATGCCGATCAGCAACTGCAGCAGTTTCAGCAGCGCCACGAGCGTCTGAAGCAGGAAGCGGGCGGCCTCGACGCCCCGGACGAAGCGCAGCTCGAAGAGTCGCGCATGCAGCTCGCCGAGCACGAAGAGGTCCTCAACGACGCACAGACACGTCACGCGGATGCGCAGGAGGCGCTGCCGCGTCTCGATGGCGAGCGTCGTGCTGCTCAGGAACGCGTGCAGGCGGAAAGCGCACAGATTCACCAGCTCGAAGCGCGCCTCGCGGCGCTGAAGCAGCTTCAGGAAAACGTCCAGACGGAAGGCAAGATCCAGCCGTGGCTCGACAAACACGAGCTGGGCGCGTTGCCGCGTCTGTGGAAAAAGCTGCACGTCGAAGCCGGCTGGGAAACGGCCCTCGAGGCGCTGCTGCGCGAGCGTCTCGCCGCGCTGGAAGTGTCGAACCTCGACTGGGTCAAGGCCTTCGCGACCGATGCACCGCCCGCCAAGCTCGCGTTCTACGCGCCGCCGGCTGCCGGTCTGCCGGTCGACGCGCCGCCTGTGCTGCGTCCGTTGCTGGCGCTCGTGCGCATTGACGATGCAGGTTTGCGTGCGGTGCTGAGCGACTGGCTGGGTCAGGCGTTCGTCGCCGACGATCTGGCTCAAGCGCTCGCTATGCGCTCGCAACTGCCCGCAGGCGGCGCATTTGTCGTCAAGGCCGGGCATGTGGTGACACGGGTCGGCGTGCAGCTGTACGCTGCCGACTCCGAGCAGTCCGGCATGCTGGCCCGTCAGCAGGAAATCGAAAATCTGACGCGCCAGGTGCGGGCCCAGGCGCTTCTCGCCGATGAGGCAAAGGCGGCCGCCATCCGAGCGGAAGCGGCACACACGCAGGCATCGCAGGCCTTGTCCGATGTACGCTCGCAGGTCGAGCGCGCGACGCAGCGCGTCCACGCGTTGCAGATGGACGTGCTGAAGCTGACCCAGGCGCATGAGCGCTACACGCAACGCAGCACGCAGATCCGCGAGGAACTCGCAGAGATTACCGCCCAGATCGAAGAGCAGCGCGCGTTGCGTGGCGAATCGGAAGCGAACTTCGAGCGTCACGATGCGCAGCTGGCCGAGTTGCAGGCGCGCTTCGAGGACAACCAGCTCGCGTTCGAAGCGCTCGATGAGGAGCTGACCGCTGCGCGTGCCCATTCGCGCGATCTCGACCGGGCAGCGACTGACGCCCGGTTTGCCGCGCGCAACATGGCGAACCGGATCGATGAGCTGAAACGCAGCATCCAGGTTGCGCACGAACAGAGCGAACGCGTGGCGGCATCGCTGGAAGATGCGCGTGTCGAACTCGAAACGATCAACCGGCAGACCGCGCACACCGGGCTGCAGGAAGCGCTGGAAGTGCGTGCGGTGAAGGAAGAAGCGCTGCACGCGGCGCGCCTTGAGCTCGATGACCTGACGGCGAAACTGCGCGCGGCGGACGAAACGCGCCTGACTGCCGAACGCGCATTGCAACCCTTGCGCGACCGCATCACTGAACTGCAGCTCAAGGAGCAGGCCGCGCGCCTGAACGGCGAGCAGTTCGTCGAGCAACTCGCCGCTGCAGGCGTCGATGAAGCTGAACTGCAGGCGAAGCTCACGCCTGATATGAAGCCGTCGTATCTGCAGGGTGAAGTCACGCGACTGAACAACGCGATCACGGCGCTTGGTCCGGTGAACATGGCGGCGCTCGACGAACTCAAGGCGGCGAGCGAGCGCAAGACCTTCCTCGATGCGCAGTCAGCCGACCTGACGAACGCAATCGAGACCCTCGAAGACGCGATCCGCAAAATTGACCAGGAAACCCGCACGCTGCTGCAGGGCACGTTCGACGAAGTCAACAAGCACTTCGGCGAACTGTTCCCGCGTCTTTTCGGCGGCGGTCAGGCGAGGCTCATCATGACCGGCGACGAAATTCTCGACGCCGGCGTGCAGGTGATGGCCCAACCGCCGGGCAAGAAGAATTCGACGATTCATCTGCTCTCGGGCGGCGAAAAGGCGCTGACGGCGACAGCCCTCGTGTTCGCGATGTTCCAGTTGAACCCGGCGCCGTTCTGTCTGCTCGACGAAGTGGACGCGCCGCTGGACGACGCGAATACCGAACGCTTCGCCAACCTCGTGCGCGCGATGTCCGACAAGACGCAGTTCCTGTTCATTTCACACAACAAGATCGCGATGGAAATGGCGCAGCAACTGATCGGGGTGACCATGCAGGAGCAGGGCGTGTCGCGGATCGTTGCAGTCGATATGGAAACGGCATCGGGCTTTGTCCAGAGTGGTGTTTGAGCTTTTGAACTGAACAAGCGGATTTGAGCAGGCGGCGCACCTGCATCACGCTGCGGCTCCATGCCGCGCGGGGCGGGCGCGGTACGCCGCGGCGCAGATAAAAGAATTGCTGACGGAGCATGCATGGACGAGTTGACACTCGGTTTGATCGGCGCAGGCGCCGTGGTGGTCGGGGGTGTGGTGGTGTACAACGCGTGGCAGGGTGCGAAGGTGCGCCGCAGGATGCCACGGCCGATGCCACCCGAAACCGCTGAAACCTTTGCGCGAGACGACCAGCAAGAACAGAGCCCATTCATCGAACCCGCAAGGCCGACCACGCGCCGCGAGCCATCGCTCGGCGAATCCGCCGACGCTGCCAGCGCCGCTCGGGTCGAGCCGAGCTTTGGGGGCGCGGGCGTAGCGCCACTCGATACGCCTGCCGATATCCAGGCAGAAACCACGACGCCGAACGGCTTTCCCGAGCCGGTCGACGAAGAGCTGTCGCCGGCCTCCGGCAAGGAGCAGATCGAACCGATCCTGCCTGCCGCGACGACCATCTCTTCCGCACCGCCCGCCGTGGTGGACCGGCGCATCGACTGCATCGTGCCGATCCGTCCTGCGGGGCCCGTGGCCGGCGACAAGGTGATCCCGTTTGCGCAGCGTTTGCGTCGCGCGGGCAGCAAGCCGGTGTATATCGAAGGCAAGCCCGAAGGCGGCGGCATCTGGGAGTTGCTGCAGAACGGCGTTCGCTACGAAGAACTGCGGGCGGCAGCCCAGCTCGCGAATCGCAGCGGACCGCTCAACGAACTGGAGTTCTCCGAATTCGTCACCGGCGTGCAGCAGTTCGCCGACGCGATCGACGCTTCACCGGAGTTTCCCGACATGCTGGAGACGGTCGCCATGGCGCGCGAGCTGGATGGCTTCGCCGCGCAATGCGATGCGCAATTGTCGATCAACGTGATGTCCGACGGTGCGCCGTGGTCGGCGAATTATGTGCAGGCGGTGGCTTCGCAGGATGGCCTGCTGCTGTCACGAGATGGCACGCGCTTCGTGAAGCTCGATGCGAAGCAGAGCCCGGTCTTCATGCTGCAGTTCGGCGACACCAACTTCCTGCGCGACGACCTGACTTACAAGGGCGGCCAGATGATCACACTGGTGCTCGACGTACCGGTCGCTGACGAGGACATCCTGCCGTTCCGTCTGATGTGTGATTACGCAAAGTCGCTGTCCGAGCGGATCGGCGCCCGGGTTGTCGACGATCAGCGTCGCCCGCTGCCTGAAAGCTCGCTGCTCGCGATCGAAAAGCAGTTGATGACGCTGTACGCGAAACTGGAGCAGGCGGGCATCCCCGCGGGCTCGCCGGCGACGCGCCGGCTGTTCAGCCAGTAACACCGCTTCATTCATCTTCTCACTGCCGGGCGATATTTGCCCACGTCGCCCGGCAACTCGCTGCTTTTCATTTCCCCACTGCTTTAGCCGCCTCGCGCTGTCGAGCCATACCGCCATCGTGGCGATCATTGGCTGTTTTCGTCCGCGGATATCGTGACGCGTGATTGCCTGGGCGGGTGTCCCGCGCCATATCGAATCGATGCCAACGCGATCCGGCGAGCGCTTGCCGAAGAGACCGGGGAGCCCCGATACGCAAGTGCCGGCGTGCGCACAAACCTTGCCATCCAGTCGATGTCACGGCCCGCGCTTCCTGCGATAATCTGACATCTCAATGACCTCTGCGAACGCCTTCAAAGCATGGCCCGAACTGTTGTCTCCGATCCTGCCACTACGTCCCCGGCCGACCGGGCCGCATGGCTGCGCGCTGAACTGGAGCGCGCCAACCACGCGTACTACGTGCTCGACCAGCCGGACCTGCCCGATGCCGAATACGACCGGCTCTTCAAGGAACTGCAGCAGGTCGAGGCGGAGCACCCGGACCTCGTCATACCCGATTCGCCCACTCAGCGCGTAGGCGGTGAGGCGGCGCGCGGCTTCGAACCGGTCCTGCATTCGATGCCGATGTTGTCGCTGAACAACGGCTTCGCCGACGAAGACATCGTCGCGTTCGACAAGCGCGTCTCTGAAGCGCTGGGCAAGTCGCCCGTCGAGTATGCGTGCGAACTCAAGTTCGACGGTCTGGCGATTTCGTTGCGCTATGTCGATGGGCACTTCGTTCAGGCTTCGACGCGTGGAGACGGCACGACCGGCGAAGACGTCACCGGGAACGTCCGGACCATCCGCTCGATTCCGCTTCAGTTGAAGGGCAAACATATCCCGGCAACGCTCGATGTGCGCGGCGAAGTGTTGATGTTCCGCCGAGACTTCGAACGGCTCAATGCACGGCAGCGAGAAGCGGAGCAACGCGAGTTCGCCAATCCCCGCAATGCCGCGGCAGGGAGCCTGCGCCAGCTCGATCCGAAGGTCACCGCGCAGCGCCCGCTGTCATTTTTCGCTTACGGGATCGGCGTGCTGGAAGGTATGGAGATGCCCGCGACGCACAGCGCGTTGCTCGACTGGTACGGCGAACTCGGCTTGCCGGTCAACGGCGAGCGCTCCGTGGTTGAGGGTGCGCAAGGGCTGCTGTCGTTTTTTCACGCGGTTGGCGAGAAGCGCGACGGCTTGCCTTATGACATCGACGGTGTCGTCTACAAGGTGAACAGGCGCGAGGAGCAGGACAGGCTCGGCTTCGTGTCGCGCGCGCCGCGCTTCGCGCTCGCGCACAAGTTCCCGGCGCAGGAGGCATTGACCCAGCTGCTCGCCATCGACGTGCAGGTCGGCCGTACCGGCGCGATCACGCCGGTGGCGCGGCTCGAACCGGTATTCGTCGGGGGCGCGACCGTGACGAATGCAACGCTGCACAACGAGGACGAGGTGCGTCGCAAGGACATCCGTATCGGCGATACGGTCATTGTCCGGCGTGCCGGCGACGTGATTCCCGAAGTGGTGAGCGCGCTGCTCGATCGCCGTCCGGACGATGCGCGCGAGTTTGTGATGCCGACGCACTGCCCGGTCTGCGGCTCCGCTATCGAGCGTCTTCCCGACGAAGCGATCGCACGCTGCAGGGGTGGGCTCTTCTGTCCGGCGCAGCGCAAGCAGGCGTTGTGGCATTTTGCCCAGCGCCGCGCGCTTGATATCGATGGCCTCGGTGAGAAGATCATCGATCAGCTGGTCGAACAGAATCTCGTCCGCACGCCCGCAGATCTGTTCAACATCGGCTTTTCGACGCTCGCGGCCCTGGATCGCTTCGCGGACAAGTCGGCACAGAACCTGCTCGATTCGCTCGAAAAGGCAAAACACACCACGCTCGCCCGTTTTATCTATGCGCTGGGAATTCGCCACGTCGGCGAATCGACGGCGAAGGATCTCGCGAAGCATTTCGGCTCCCTCGATCCGATTATGAACGCTTCGGTCGAAGAACTGCTGGAGGTTAACGACGTCGGGCCGGTGGTCGCCGAATCGATTCACCAGTTCTTTGCGGAAGAGCACAACCGCACCGTGATCGACCAGTTGCGCGCGTCAGGCAAGGTGACGTGGACGGAGGGGCCGCCAGCGCCGAAAGCGCCGCAAGGCGTGCTGGCTGGCAAGACGGTTGTGTTGACGGGTACGTTGCCAAGTCTCGCCCGCGAGGAAGCCAGGGAAATGCTCGAAGCGGCCGGCGCGAAAGTGGCGGGATCGGTGTCGAAAAAAACCGACTACGTGGTGGCCGGCGCCGAAGCGGGCAGCAAGCTCGCCAAGGCAGAGGAACTCGGCGTCCCCGTACTCGACGAAGATGGTATGCGCAAGCTCCTGGAGGGGCATCTGACATGATCCGTGAAATCCTCAAGATGGGCGATCCGCGCCTCCTGCGCATCGCCGCGACGGTCGAGCATTTCGATACACCCGAGTTGCACGAGCTCGTCAACGACATGTTCGAGACGATGCACGATGCAGACGGCGCGGGGCTCGCTGCGCCGCAGATCGGCGTCGATCTGCAGGTGGTGATCTTCGGTTTCGGCCAGAACGAACGCTATCCGGACGCGCCGCCGGTGCCGGAAACGGTGCTGATCAATCCGGTCATCACACCGGTGTCGCTGGACACGGAAGAGGGGTGGGAAGGTTGTCTGTCCGTCCCCGGTCTGCGCGGCGCGGTTAGCCGCTTGACGATGATCCGGTATCACGGCTTTGACCAGTTCGGCAAGCCGATCGATCGGGTTGCCGAAGGCTTCCATGCACGGGTTGTCCAGCATGAATGTGATCACCTGATCGGCAAGCTGTACCCGATGCGGATCACGGATTTCTCGAAGTTCGGCTTTACCGAGGTGCTGTTCCCGGATCTCGATCCGAACATCGACGAGTGAGGTGCGGTTTCTACCACACTGGCTGCATGCTCACCAGGCAAAACGCCCGCATTTGCGGGCGTTTTGCTTCGACTGACAGACAACGACGCGGGGCGACGAACGACTGGCTCAGAACGACTCATCCGCGTCCAGATAGCGCCATTGCCCTTGCGGCAGCGCGCCGAGCAATACGCGACCCATCCGCACCCGCTTCAGGCCGACCACTTCAAGTCCGACCAGTTCGCACATGCGGCGGATCTGGCGCTTCTTGCCCTCGCGCAGGACGAAGCGCAACTGTTCACCGTTCTGCCAACTCACTGTCGCCGGTTTGAGCGGCACGTCGTCGAGCGACAGGCCGTGACGCAGCAGGGCGAGACTTTCGGCGGGGAATCTCTGGTCGATATCCGTGGTCTGCTCGCCCCACGTCACGCGTACCAGATATTCCTTGTCGACATCCGAATGCTCGCCGATCAGCTGTTTCGCGATGCGGCCGTCCTGCGTGAGCACGAGCAGGCCGGTGGAGTCGATGTCGAGACGGCCGGCAGGCGCGAGCGCGCGCAGTTGCGCGGGCGAAAAGCGGATATTCGACTGATCGCCGTCCCAGTGGTTTTCCGGCGTGACCAGTGTCACCGCGGGCAGATAGTCGTCCTCGGCCTGTCCCGACACATAGCCCACCGGTTTGTGCAGCAGGATGGTGACCTGCTTTGCCTGAGCCGCCTGGGCTGCCGGGTCGATCTCGATATGCTGCTCCGGACGGACCTTGGTGCCGAGCGTGTCGATCCTCACGCCGTCGACAAGTACCCAGCCTTTCTCGATCCATTCGTCCGCTTCCCGGCGAGAGCACAGACCCAGTTCCGACATGCGCTTCGACAGGCGCAACACGCCCGGTTGGTCGTCGTATTCACGTTCGACGGCATGCGAAGCGGCTTGCGGGGCGCGTTCCGGTCTCGTTGCGGTGGAAGGTGCGCGTCGTGCCGGTTTGTCGTCGCGTGCCGGGCGCTCCCGATCGGCCGGGCGGCGGGCGTAGGCACCGGTGGTGTCGCCCGTGCGGGGGGCGCGCGGCGAAGCGGAGCGGTCACCGCGATCGCTGCGCTCGATACGATCGCCCGAACCGCGCCTCGCGGACGTGCCCGCTGTGCGGTCGTCCCGCGCGGGGCGTCCGGACCGGTCCGCATAACCGCTTTTCACCGGCTTCGCGAAGGTGCGCTCTCCGCCCGGGCCTCGCTCGGACGAAGGACGCTCCTTCGGGAACGACGGACGATCGTCATCCTGGCGACGGCCTTCGGCGCTGCGTGCCGGGCGGTCCGAATCGCGACGCGCGCCGGGTACTCCGCGATTCGCTCCGAACTTCGGGCGCGCGGTTTCACTGCGATCGCGCGATTCGTCGCGTTCGCGACGCGCGGGCCGCTCGCCGTGTGGGCTGGCATCAGCCGAGCGGGCGGGGCGGGGCGAAAACGGACGCTGGGTCTCGTCCGTGCCGCGGGCGCCACTGTACGGCCTTTTTGCACCGTCCTCGCGGGGCGCGCGCGCCGGCCGGTCGCTACGATCTCGCTCGCTGTCAAAACGGCGCGGTGCGCGTTCGCCACTGCTTCGCTCGCTGTCTGCACGACGCGGTGGTCGATCCGCACGGTCGCGGGCACCGGCGAAAGAACCCGCTGCGCGTTCGCCACGCTCGCTGTCTCCCCGTCGGGGTGCACCGCCAGCGCCTTCACGGCGCGGCGGGCGATCTGCCTGCGAACGCCGCTCGGTGCGTTCGCCAAGAGTACGTTCGCGCGGTGCGCTGCCCTCGGCGCGTGCAGGCCGATCGCCAGCGCCGGCGCGCTTGCCGCCCGCCGCTGGAGCGCTCGTGCCGAAAGACCGCTTCGCTGCGCCAGCAGGGGCTGCCGGGCCGCCACGACGTGCGCCGCCGCTTTCAGCGCCTTTTCGGGCGCCGGCTCCCAGCATGGACGTCGGCTTGGGGCCGACAGGCTTCGACTTGCTGCGTGCGGCAGCGCTGCCGGAGCGAACGGGGGCGCGATCGGCAGTGGCCGGCCGCGGGTGCTTGGCTGTCAGTTTGACTCGCATGAAATCTCACACTGCAATCGCGCGCAGCAGTTCGGTCTCGACCTGAATTTGCAGGCGGTTGTCCGAGAGGCCGCGACCGTCCAGCAGAAACACGTCCTCGACGCGTTCGCCGAGCGTATTGATCCGCGCCGCATGGACGCCGACCCGATGTTCCGCCAGCACGCGCGCGATCGAATAAAGAAGGCCTGGCCGGTCGTTCGCAGACACGGACAGGATGTAGTACTGGCCACGCTCGTCAGCCCGAAGGTCGACGCGCGGCGTGACAGGGAAGGTCCGCGACAGGCGCGAAAGACGCCCCTTCGACGGTTCCGGCAGCAGCGGGCCTTCGCCCGAGAGCCGCGCGGTGAGTTGCTGCTCGACCAGATTGGCAATGTCGCGATAATGCACGTCTTCCTCGGCATGTGCGACGAGGAAGTTATCCAGCGCGTAACCGTGCCGCGTCGTGCTGATGCGCGCATCGAGCACCGACAGCGCGTTCCGGTCGAAATAGGCGCAGATGGCGGCGAACAGATCCGGCTGGTCCTTCACATAGACGAGCACCTGCAGCCCTTCGCCGATCGGCGAAGGACGGGCACGGACGATGGGAACCGGCGTTTGCACGTGCCGATAGAGCACACGCGTCTGCCAGGCGATGTCGGCGGCGTCGTGGCGCAGAAAATAGCCGACATCGAGTTGATCCCACAGTGCGCAGTGGGCGTTCTCTGGCACCGTTTCGAGCCTGAGCAGCGCAACCGCCTTTTCCTTGCGCGCTTTCAGTTCCGAGTGCGCATCCGGGCGCGCGCCGCCGAGTACGGCGAGCGTCTTGCGGTACAGGTCTTCGAGCAGCTTGCCTTTCCACGCGTTCCAGACCTTCGGGCTGGTGCCGCGAATATCGGCGACCGTCAGCAGATACAGGGCCGTCAGCCGCCGCTCGGAGCCAACCAGTTCCGCGAATCGCTTGATGACCTCAGGGTCGCTCGTGTCCTGCTTTTGTGCCACCTGACTCATGGTCAGGTGGTGCTGGACCAGCCAGACGACGAGGTCGCCGTCGGCGCCCCCGACATTGTGGTCGCGGCAGAAGCGGCGGGCATCGGCCATGCCGAGGGTCGAATGGTCGCCGCCGCGGCCCTTGGCAATGTCGTGAAAGAGCGCGGCCACGTACAGCACCCACGGGCGCTCGAAATTCGCGATCAGCTGGCTGCAGAACGGATACTCGTGCGCGTGCTCGGCCACCGCGAAGCGGCGCAGGTTACGCAATACCATCAGGATGTGCTGGTCGACCGTGTAGACGTGGTACAGGTCGTGCTGCATCTGTCCGACAATACGACGGAAATTCAGCAGATAGCGCCCGAGCACGCTCGTCTGGTTCATCAGCCGCAGCGCATGCGTGACGCCTTGCGGCTGCTTCAGGATCTCCATGAAGAGGCGCCGGTTTTCGGGATCGCGCCGCCAGCGCTGATCCATTGCGTCGCGCGCGTTGTAGAGCGCGCGCAGCGTGCGTGCGGACAACCCCTTCACGCCGGGCGTATCCTCATATAGCAGAAACGCCTCGAGAATGGCGTTCGGCTCGCGTTCGAAGACGTCATCGGCTGCGATTTCGAGCATGCCCTGTTTTTCGACGAAACGGTCCGACAGCACGCGCGTTACGCCGCTCGTAGTCGGGAAAAGTTGCGCCTCGATGTTCTGGACCAGGATCGTCGCGAGTTGCGTGACGGCCTTGGCGGCCCAGTAGTAACGTCGCATCAGCTGTTCGCTGGCGCGTTTCGTGGCGGTCGCCTTGTAGCCGAAGCTTTCCGCCACCGAGTTTTGCAGGTCGAACACCAGAATGTCCTGGCGACGTCCGGCAATCACATGCAGCCGCGCCCGCAGCGCCTTCAGAAAGCCTTCGTTGTGACGCAGTTCGCGTGCTTCACGTTCTGTGATGAGGCCCCGCGCGTCGAGTTCGCGCCAGCTGCTGCCGAATCCGGCCGCCTGGGTAATCCACAAAATCAGTTGCAGGTCGCGCAGGCCACCCGGGCTTTCCTTGACGTTCGGCTCGAGCGCGTAGGGGGTGTCCTGAAATTTGGCGTGGCGCTGCCGCATTTCCAGCATTTTCGCCTGGAAAAAGGCGCGGGGATCGAGTGCGTCGCGGTAGCGCCGGGAGAAGTCTTCGAAGAGTGTCGCGCTGCCCGTAATCTGCCGCGCTTCGAGAAGCGAGGTGCGTACCGTGACGTCGTTGCCCGCTTCCTCGATACATTGCGAGACCGATCGCACGCTGCTGCCGAGATCAAGTCCGAGGTCCCACGCGAGGCCAATAAAGCGCTCGATGCGGGCCTCGAGGTGCGCGACCGGTTCGTCGGGCAGCAGGACGAGAATGTCGATATCGGAATGCGGCGCCAGCTCGCCGCGCCCATAGCCACCCACGGCCACCAGCGCGAGCGATGCTGGCAGCTCGCAGGCATCCCAGGCGCCGCGCAGTGCACGATCGGTCAGGCGCGCGAGCGCGCGCATCAGCGAATCGACGTTGGTCGCAGTCCTGAAGCGTTCCAGCAATGAGGTTTTGGCCACCTTGTAGTCCGCCTTGAGCGATGTGGCTTGGGAAAGAGCAACCGCTGGAACACTCATGGGCAAACGGGGCAGTGGACGGAAGGGCCGCTCAGGCGGTGGTGGCAACGAGCGCCGGGCGGGCCGGCGTACCGGTGGAAACGGTCAGGACTTCGTAACCGGTTTCCGTGACGAGCACCGTGTGTTCCCATTGCGCCGACAGGCTGCGATCCTTGGTCTTGACCGTCCACTGGTCGGGCATGGTGCGGATATCGCGGCGGCCGGCGTTGATCATTGGTTCGATGGTGAAGATCATGCCCTTTTGCAGTTCAATGCCGGTGCCCGGGCGGCCGTAATGCAGGACCTGCGGGTCGTCGTGGAAGACGGTGCCAATACCGTGGCCGCAATATTCGCGCACCACGCTGTAACCCTGCGCTTCGGCATACCGCTGGATCGCGTGGCCGATGTCGCCCAGATGGGCGCCTGGGCGAACCTGTTCGATGCCGAGCCACATGCATTCGAAAGTGGTCTGAACAAGGCGTTTTGCGAGGATCGAGCCTTCGCCGACGATGAACATCCGGCTTGTGTCACCGAAATAGCCGTTCTTGATGACGGTGACGTCGATATTGAGCGCATCGCCGTTCTTGAGCGCCTTGTCGCCGGGAATGCCATGGCAGATCACGTCGTTGACGGAAATGCACGTGGCCTTCGGATAGGGCGGGTAGCCTGGCGGCTGATAGTTGAGCGGGGCGGGAATCGTGCCCTGTTCCTTCAGCATGTATTCGTGGCACAGACGGTCGAGCTCGCCGGTTGTGATGCCAGCCTTCACGAAAGGTGTGATGTAGTCGAGCACCTCGCTCGCGAGCCTGCCGGCAATGCGCATCTGGGCGATATCGTCTTCGTTTTTGAGCGTAATAGCCATGAGTCGAGCCTGAAATGCGATTTATGCAAGGATTATCGCACCATATGGGGCCTGCCGCAGGCTTTTGCGAGGGTGTTTGCCGGTCTGGGCGCCTGTTTGCCGGTACTCCGGCAGCGCATTCGAGCAGGGAGAGCTCGCAAGGTGCAACCGGTGGCTGATCGGGGGCGGATGAGTTGAGTCGTCCGATAGTCACGTGCTATAATCTTTGGCTAAGTCGTCCTTGGTTATTTGCATTGTCCAGGGTGACTTTGATGCTCCGCGAAAGTGACATCAAGAAAGCGGCAGCAAGAGTAGCAGATTCGCAAGCCGGCGCACCCAGGGTGTTCGCGGCGTCAGATCTTTGGTCACAGTGGGGTGGCGAAGGCGGCGCGGCGAATACGGCAGCCGGCTTAAGACCCAACCCTAGCGGAGAATTTCATGGCAGTTACCATGCGTCAAATGCTGGAAGCCGGTGTCCACTTTGGTCACCAGACGCGCTTCTGGAACCCGAAGATGGCCCCTTTCATTTTCGGCCATCGCAACAAGATCCACATCATCAACCTCGAAAAGACGCTGCCGATGTACAACGACGCACTGAAGTATGTGCGTCAACTGGCAGCGAACCGCGGCACGATCCTGTTTGTCGGCACGAAGCGCCAATCGCGCGACACGATCGCTGAAGAGGCGCAGCGCGCCGGCATGCCCTACGTCAACGCCCGCTGGCTCGGTGGCATGCTGACCAACTTCAAGACGCTCAAGGTGTCGATCAAGCGCCTGAAGGACATGGAAGCGGCTGTTGAGGCAGGCGAACTCGAGCGCATGAGCAAGAAGGAAGCGCTGTTGTTCGAACGCGAAATCGCCAAGCTGCAAAAGTCGATCGGCGGCGTGAAGGACATGGGCGGCATTCCGGACGCAATCTTCGTGGTCGACGTTGGCTACCACAAGATTGCCGTCACCGAAGCGAACAAGCTCGGCGTGCCGGTCATCGCTGTGGTTGATACGAATCACTCGCCGGAAGGCATCGACTACGTGATCCCGGGTAATGACGACGCCAGCAAGGCAGTCGCCCTGTACACGCAAGGCGTGGCTGATGCGATCCTTGAAGGCCGTGCGAATGCGGTCAACGAAGTGGTGCAGGCTGCACGCGGTGGCGATGGCGACGAGTTCGTCGAGGTCAACTCGGAGGCATAAGGCTGCCCCGTGTCCGGCAAAAAAGGGGGCTTTCTACAGGCCCCCTTTTTTTAAGCCGCGACGCCCGGATGGGCGCGAGCACACGTGTGGAAACAGCGCGATAAAAATTTCGCGCTGACGCGGAAACGAATTATTGCCGCTGGCATCGAAGTGCGGGCGGCGTGTGAAAGACAGACTCAAGGAGCGAATGATGGCGGCAATTACCGCAAGCATGGTTGCAGAACTGCGCGCGAAGACCGACGCGCCAATGATGGAATGCAAGAAGGCGCTGACGGAAGCCGAGGGCGACATGGCCCGTGCCGAGGAACTGCTGCGCGTGAAGCTGGGCAATAAGGCCAGCAAGGCGGCATCGCGCGTGACGGCTGAAGGCGTGATCGCATCGTTCATCGGCGGCAACGCAGGCGCGATCGTCGAACTGAACTGCGAAACCGACTTCGTTTCGAAGAACGACGACTTCCTGGCCTTCTCGAAGACCATCGCAGAACTGATTGCCAAGCAAAACCCGCCTGACGTGACTACGCTGTCGGCGCTGCCGCTGGATGGCACGACGGTCGACGCGGTGCGTCTCGCGCTGGTCGGCAAGATCGGTGAAAACCTGTCGATCCGCCGTTTCGTGCGTTTCGAAACCTCGAACCAGCTGGCAGCGTACCTGCACGGCACGCGTATCGGCGTGCTGGTCGAGTACACGGGCGCAGACGAACAGGTCGGCAAGGACGTCGCGATGCACATCGCTGCGATGAAGCCGGTTTCGCTGTCGTCGGACGAAGTGCCGGCCGACCTGATCGCCAAGGAACGCAGCATCGCTGAGCAGAAGGCCGCCGAATCGGGTAAGCCGGCTGAAATCGTCGCGAAGATGGTCGACGGCAGCGTGCAGAAGTACCTGAAGGAGGTGTCGCTGCTGAACCAGCCGTTCGTGAAGAACGACAAGCAGACGATCGAGCAGATGCTGAAGGCAGCGAACACGAGCGTGCAGAAGTTCGCGCTGTTCGTGGTCGGCGAAGGCATCGAAAAGCGCCAGGACGATTTTGCCGCCGAAGTGGCTGCTCAGGTCGCTGCTGCAAAGCAGCAATAAGTATCAAGGCAGCACCGTTGGACCCGCGGTGGGGCAAGACCCTACCGCGGCCGGCAGCGCCGCAAGGCTGCATGCGGGACGGCCGCCGGGATGAATCTCGGGGTTGGGCCGGCATGGCGGCCGCTGCCGGTGAACCTTCCGGTTCACCAATTTGGCGGCGCTTGCCCGAATCAGCATTTCACCCCTACAGTTCCGAGTTGTTGTCGTCCTCTCTGCGCGATCTGGATATCTCTATGCCCACTGCCTATAAACGCGTCCTCCTCAAACTCTCCGGCGAAGCCTTGATGGGCGATGACGCCTTCGGCATTAATCGCGCGACGATCGAAAGAATGGTGGCGGATGTAGCCGAGGTGGTCCGGCTCGGCACGCAGCTGGCGGTCGTCATCGGTGGCGGCAATATTTTCCGTGGTGTGGCAGGCGGTGCAGCCGGTATGGACCGCGCGACGGCAGACTACATGGGGATGCTTGCGACCATGATGAACGCACTCGCGCTGCAGGATGCCATGCGGCACGCGGGCATCGAGGCCCGCGTACAGTCGGCGCTGCGGATGGACCAGGTTGTTGAGCCGTATATTCGCCCCCGCGCGATCCGTCAGCTGGAAGAAGGCAAGGTAGTGATCTTCGCGGCCGGCACCGGCAACCCGTTTTTCACCACTGACACCGCTGCTGCGCTGCGCGGTTCGGAAATCGGCGCGGAAGTCGTGCTGAAGGCCACCAAGGTGGACGGCGTCTATTCGGCCGATCCGAAGAAAGACGCCTCGGCGACCCGCTATACGACGATCAGCTTCGACGAGGCCATCGGTCGCAATCTGCAGGTTATGGACGCGACGGCCTTTGCGTTGTGCCGCGATCAGAAGCTGCCGATCCGCGTGTTTTCGATCATCAAGCCGGGCGCGCTCAAGCGCATCGTATTGGGCGAGGACGAAGGCACGCTCGTCCACGTGTAAACTCTCTTCCACGTAATGTGGGCTTGAACGCAGGTCGCCGCCGGTGCGCGCGCTGGCCGGCCTGCACCGTTTTAAAGGTTCGGAGGTTTAATCATGTCTGTGGCTGACATCAAGAAGGGCGCTGACCAGAAGATGCAGCGCTCGATCGAAGCGTTTCGCAACGATCTGTCGAAGATCCGCACGGGTCGCGCACACACGGGGCTGCTGGATCATATCCAGGTGGACTACTATGGCTCGCCGGTGCCAATTTCGCAGGTCGCCAATCTGACGCTGATCGACGCGCGCACCATCGGCGTCCAGCCGTGGGAAAAGAAGATGGTGGCGGTGGTCGAAAAGGCGATCCGTGAGTCGGATCTGGGTTTGAACCCGGCTACCCAGGGCGACGTGATCCGTGTGCCGATGCCCGCGCTGACGGAAGAGCGTCGTCGTGAGCTGACGAAAGTTGTCAAGGGCGAAGCCGAAACGGCCAAGGTTGCCATCCGCAATCTGCGCCGCGACGCTAACGAGCAACTGAAGAAGCTCGTGAAGGACAAGGAAATCTCCGAAGACGACGAGCGCCGCGCTGGCGACGATGTCCAGAAGCTGACGGACAGGTTTGTCGCGGAAATCGACAAGCTCGTCACGACGAAAGAAGCCGAGATCATGACGGTTTGAGGCCGGAAGGCGCCAGAACCTTCGTGGTCTTCACTTTCTGTTTGCAGTCACTGTCCCGACGGCCATGACCTATACCAGCTCTACCGTTCGCGTGCCTGATGTCGCAGCAGTGCCGCGACATATCGCGATCATCATGGACGGCAACGGCCGTTGGGCGACGCAGCGCCGACTGCCCCGCGTAGCGGGCCACACGCGCGGCGTCGACGCGGTCCGTGCGGCGGTCGAGGCATGCGCGCGCCGTGGCGTCGAATACCTGACGCTGTTCGCATTCAGCTCCGAAAACTGGCGTCGTCCGAACGACGAAGTCTCGTTCCTGATGCGTCTCTTCGTGACGGCGCTCGAACGTGAAATCGGCAAGCTGCACGCAAACGGCATCCGTCTGCGCGTCGTCGGCGATCTGTCGATGTTCGATACACGCATTCAGGACCTGATCCGTCGCGCGGAAACGAAAACCGCGCGCAATACCCGCCTCACCCTGACCATCGCCGCCAATTACGGCGGCCGCTGGGACATCATGCAGGCCACGCGTAAGCTGGTCGAGCAGTCAGTGGCTGCAGGCCGGCCCACCGACGTGACCGAGGAGGCTTTCGCCGGGCATCTGGCGATGGCTTACGCGCCGGAGCCTGATCTTTTCATCCGCACCGGCGGCGAGCAGCGCATCAGCAACTTCCTGCTGTGGCAGCTCGCGTACACCGAGTTCTATTTCACCGATACATTCTGGCCGGATTTCGACGCCGATGCCTTGGGGCACGCGATCGCGTCCTATACGGAGCGCGAGCGTCGCTTTGGTCGTACGAGCGCCCAGCTCGAACCGCAATCGAACGACGTCGATTCGCTTCCATGCTGAAGACCCGTGTCATCACGGCGATCGTTCTGCTGGCTGTGCTTTTGCCGGTCACGCTATTTGCGCCGGTCGGCGCGTTTGGCGCGCTGATCGCGTTCGTCGTCGTTTTCGCCGCTTGGGAATGGGCGCGCCTTCTCAAGCTCGGCGGCGCCGGGCCGGTCATCTATGCGCTGGTGACCGCGGTGGCGCTGGTCGCGAGCACGACGCTCGGCACCGGCGTCGAGCAGCCCCGGCCGCTGTTTCAGGCGGCGACCGTGTTCTGGGCGCTGGCCGGGCCGTTTGTCCTGCTGCGCAAGCCTGTGCTGGCGCAAGGCTCGTGGCGTCTGTTCCTGTTCGTGGCCGGTATTGTCGTGTTCGTCGCCTGCTGGCACGCGCTTGTCGCCGCCCGCATCGAAGGTGTGCCATTCGTGCTGTCGCTGCTGCTAGTGGTATGGCTGGCCGATATCGGCGCATACTTCTCGGGAAAGGCATTCGGCAAACACAAGCTTGCGCCTGCCATCAGTCCGGGTAAGACTTGGGAAGGTGCGCTCGGCGGCTGGGTCGCCGTGCTGGTCGTCGCCACTTTGGCCGCGCTCCTGCATGCGTTCGAGCCAACCCTGTATTCGGCGCTGCTGGAGCGCCTGGGCGCACCGCGCGCCCTGATCGCGCTGACTGTGCTGGTCGTATTCAGCGTAGTCGGCGACCTGTTCGAGTCGATGCTGAAGCGCCAGGCCGGCGTGAAAGATTCCAGCGGTCTGCTGCCGGGCCATGGTGGTGTGCTGGATCGTGTCGACGCGTTGTTGCCGGTGCTGCCGCTCGCGATGCTGCTGCTCGGCTAGAGAAAGAGACATGCAAAAAAGATTAACTCTGCTCGGTTCCACGGGCTCGATTGGAGACAGCACGCTCGACGTCGTCGCGCGTCATCCCGAGCGTTTTTCTGTCTATGCGCTGACCGCGCACCGCAACGGCGACAAGCTCGTCGAGCAGTGCGTGCGGTTCAGGCCCGAAGTGGCCGTGGTCGGGGATGCGCAAACCGCTGCGAGCGTCGCGGCGAAGCTGCGCGAAGCCGGCTGCAAGACTGAAGTGACCTACGGTCCGCAAGCGCTTGTCGACGTCTCGAAGAGCGATGCCTGCGATACTGTGGTCGCGGCGATTGTCGGTGCTGCGGGCCTCGCGCCGAGCCTTGCCGCCGCCCGCGCCGGCAAACGCATTCTGCTCGCGAACAAGGAAGCGCTGGTGATGTCCGGCTCGATCTTCATGGACGCCGTGCGCGATCATGGTGCGATCCTGCTGCCGGTCGACAGTGAACATAACGCGATCTTCCAGTGCCTGCCGCGCGAAGCCGCGCTGCATGGTGGCGTTTCGAAAATCATCCTGACAGCCTCGGGTGGCCCGTTCCGCACACGCGAACCGTCAACGCTCGTCGACGTCACACCCGACGAAGCCTGCAAACATCCGAACTGGGTAATGGGTCGAAAGATTTCTGTCGACTCGGCAACGATGATGAACAAGGGTCTTGAAGTCATCGAGGCGCACTGGCTGTTTGATCTTCCAGGCGAGCGCATCGAGGTGCTGATCCACCCGCAGAGCGTGATCCATTCGCTCGTGTCGTACGCTGATGGATCGGTGCTCGCGCAACTGGGCAACCCCGACATGCGCACGCCGATCGCGCACGCGCTGGCGTTCCCGGATCGCGTCGATTCGGGCGTCGCACAGCTCGACCTGGTTGAGGTCGCGTCGCTGTCGTTTGAGAAACCCGATTACGCGCGTTTTCCGTGTCTCGCGCTGGCGATGAAAGCGCTGGCCGAAGGTGGTGTCGCAAGTGCGGCGCTGAACGCCGCCAATGAGGTTGCCGTCGAAGCGTTCCTGTCGCGCCGGATCGGTTTCATGGCGATTGCCCAGGTCGTCGATGCCGTGCTGAATGCGTTGCCGAACCGCAGTGCGGCGGTACTCGACGATGTGATCGAAGCCGACGCCATCGCGCGCCGTGCCGCTGCCACTCTCATCGACAGCCTGCCGGCGGGTGCCCGCCGCACGGAACACGCCGTCCAGTGAGGCGTTCATGAACCTGTTGATCGAACTCGTTGCCTTCGCGGTTGCGATAGGCGTGCTCGTCGTTGTGCACGAGTATGGCCACTACAGCGTCGCGCGCCTGTGCGGCGTGAAGGTGCTGCGTTTTTCGATCGGGTTCGGCAAGCCGCTTGTGCAATGGGTCAGCAAAAAGACCGGCACCCAATGGACGATCTCGGCGCTCCCCCTCGGTGGTTACGTGAAAATGCTCGATGAGCGCGAGGAAGGTGCGCCCATTCCTGCCGACGAGTTGCCGCGCGCGTTCAACCGGCAGTCGGTTGGCAAACGGATCGCGATTGTGGCGGCCGGCCCGATCGCCAATTTCCTGCTGGCCATCGTGCTGTTCGCCGCCGTGTTTGCAGGCGGGGTGACCGAGCCGGCTGCGATCGTCGCGGCCCCGGCGCCGAATACGCCGGCCGCGCAGGCGGGCTTCGACGGCGGTGAAAAGATCGTCTCGATCCGCGATGCTAACGCCAGCGAAAGCGAATCGGTCCGCTCGTGGTCGGACCTGCGGTGGAAGCTGATGGGTGCGGCATTCGATCAGCGTCGCGTCGTGCTCAGCGCGAAGGACGGCCGCGGCACGTTTGATTTCGCGCTGGACCTGAGTGGCGTCACCGAACACGATGTCGACGACGACTTCATGACACGACTGGGTTTCGAGCCGGGCGGCGGGACGTTGTCGGTCGCAGGTGTGGAGCCGGGGAGCCCGGCGCAACATGCCGGTCTCGTGGCAGGTGACCGTCTGCGTGCCGTCGATGGCAAACCGGTCGACAGCGCGACAGGTTTCATCGCATACGTGAAGGCACACGCCGGCAAGACGATCTCGCTGCAGATCGAGCGTGGCACGCAGGGTAGCGAGGCGGGTACGCGGCATGACATCAGCCTCGTTCCGGTGATGTCGCACGACGACGCTACCGGGCAGAACGTCGGCCGTATCGGTGCGGCGCTCGCAACCCAGGTGCCGTCCGTCGACGTGCGTTACGGCCCGGTTGAAAGTCTCCAACTCGGTGTGCGCCGGACGTGGGACATCGCGATCTACTCGTTGCGGATGTTCGGCCGGATGATCGTCGGCGAGGCGTCGCTGAAGAACCTGTCCGGTCCGGTGACCATCGCGGACTATGCGGGCAAGAGCGCGCGCCTGGGTCCGTCTGCGTTTTTGTCGTTCCTCGCGCTCGTCAGTATCAGCCTTGGCGTGTTAAACCTCTTACCAATTCCGGTATTGGACGGGGGGCATCTGTTATATTATTTGGTTGAAGCTGTAACTGGCAAAGCCGTATCCGATCGCTGGCAGCTCGTTTTGCAAAGAGCGGGGCTAGTTTGCATCGTCGCACTGTCGGCGATTGCGCTCTTCAACGATCTGGCTCGTTTAATCCATTTTTAAAGTGTCTGGCGGCGTTCACGATGGCGACCGCCCGACCCGATGCAGCTATACATACTGGGGAAGCACGTTGTTCAAACCTCATCGCTTTGTTCCAAAGACGGTTGTAGCCGCGGCATTTGCCGCGCATGGGCTGGTGGCTCACGCGACGACACCTTTCGTGGTGCAAGACATTCGGATCGAGGGGTTGCAACGCGTCGAGCCCGGTACCGTGTTCTCGTATCTGCCGATCAAGCAGGGCGACACCTTCAGCGACGACAAGGCTTCTGAAGCAATTCGCGCGCTGTATGCAACGGGCTTCTTCAACGATGTCAAGATTGCCACCGAAGGCAACGTCGTTGTCGTGCAGGTTCAGGAACGACCGGCCATCGGCACGATCGATTTCGCCGGCATCCACGAATTCGAAAAGGACAACCTGATCAAGGCGCTGCGCGCCGTGGGGCTGTCGCAAGGCCGTTATTACGACAAGGCGCTCGTCGACAAGGCCGAGCAGGAACTGAAGCGCCAGTACCTCACGCGTGGCTTCTATGCCGCAGAGGTCACCACCACAATTACTCCGATAGACCGAAACCGCGTGTCGGTACTGTTCTCGGTGGTCGAAGGTCCGAGCGCGAAGATCCGCCAGATCAACTTCATCGGCAACAAGACGTTCAGCAGCGGCACGCTGCTCGACGAAATGCAGCTGTCCACGCCGAACTGGTTCTCGTGGTACACGAAGAACGACCTGTACGCGAAGGAAAAGCTCACCGGCGACCTCGAGAATGTGCGTTCGTACTACCTGAACCGCGGCTATCTGGAGTTCAGCATCGAGTCGACCCAGGTCTCGATCTCGCCGGACAAGAAGGACATGTACCTGACGATCTCGCTGCACGAAGGCGAGCCGTACACGATTTCAAACATCAAGCTCGCGGGCAATCTGCTTGATCGCGAGGCGGAGCTCAACAAGCTCGTCAAGATCAAGGCGGGCGACCGGTTCTCGGCCGAGAAGCTGCAGGCCGCCACGAAGGCGATCGTCGACAAGCTCGGCGAGTACGGGTATGCGTTCGCCACCGTGAACGCGCTGCCGCAGATCGATCAGGAACATCACACGGTCGACCTGACACTGCAGGTCGATCCGAGCCGTCGCGTGTATGTGCGCCGGATCAACGTGGTCGGCAATACGCGAACGCGCGACGAAGTCGTGCGCCGTGAAATGCGTCAGCTCGAAAGCTCGTGGTTCGATTCGAACCGGCTTGCGTTGTCGAAAGACCGGATCAACCGTCTTGGCTACTTCACCGATGTCGACGTGACGACGATTCCGGTGGAAGGCACGCCCGACCAGGTGGACGTCGACGTCAAGGTGGCCGAAAAGCCGACTGGCGCGATTACGCTGGGTGCGGGCTTCTCGTCGACCGACAAGGTGGTGCTGTCGGCGGGCGTGTCGCAGGACAACGTGTTCGGTTCCGGCACGAGTCTGTCGGTCAACGTGAATACGGCGAAAACTTACCGTACGTTGACGGTCTCGCAGGTCGACCCGTACTTCACGGTCGACGGCATCAAACGGATCACGGACGTCTACTACCGGACCTACGAGCCGCTGTATTACTCGACGGATTCGAGCTTCAAGATCGTCACGATGGGCGCTGACCTGAAGTTTGGGATCCCGTTCTCCGAAGTCGATACCGTCTACTTCGGCGCCGGCTTCGAACAGAACACGCTCGACGTCGACGCAAACACGCCGGCCTCGTACCGGCAATACGTTCAGGACTTCGGCCGCGTATCGAACAACGTACCGCTCACTGTTGGCTGGTCGCGCGATGCACGTGACAGCGCGCTCGTCCCGAGCCGCGGCTACTTCACGCAGGCCAACGCGGAATACGGCACGCCGATCGGCGGCACACAGTATTACAAGGCTGACCTGCAGGCGCAGTACTATTATTCGTTTGCGCGTGGCTTCGTGCTTGGTTTCAACTTGCAGGGCGGTTATGGTAACGGCCTCTCCGGCAAGCCGTTCCCGATCTTCAAGAACTACTACGCCGGCGGTATCGGTTCGGTGCGGGGTTATGAGCCAAGCTCGCTGGGCCCGCGCGACAAGACCACGAATGACCCGATCGGTGGCTCGAAGATGGTGGTCGGCAACATCGAGCTGACGTTCCCGCTTCCGGGTACGGGGTATGACCGCACGCTGCGGGTGTTCACGTTCCTCGACGCCGGTAACGTGTGGGCGGATGCCAGCGCTTCCGCCAACTCGACCGGTGCGAACGGGCTGCGCTATGGCTACGGTGTGGGTCTTGCCTGGATTTCGCCAATTGGGCCTCTCAAGCTGAGCCTTGGCTTCCCGCTCCAGAAACACGACGGCGACCAGTACCAGAAGTTCCAGTTCCAGATCGGGACGGCATTCTGAGCGCGCAGTCCGGAATCACTTACAGTATCGAGAGGATGACTTTGCTAACCGGTATGTTTTCGAAACGAGCGATGTGTATGCTGGCGCTGGCGATGACACTCGGCATAAGCGCTGCGGCACAGGCGCAGGAAGCCAGGATCGCGGCGGTGAATTCCGACCGGATCCTGCGTGAGTCGACGGCGGCGAAGGCGGCGCAGACCAAGCTCGAAGCCGAGTTTGCAAAGCGCGACAAGGATCTGCAGGACATGGCACAGCGTCTGAAATCGATGTCCGATTCGCTCGACAAGAGTGGCCCGGCGATGTCAGCCTCAGACCGCGCACAGAAACAGCGGGACCTGTCGCAACTGGACACCGATTTCCAGCGCAAGCAGCGTGAGTTTCGCGAAGATCTGAACCAGCGTCGCAACGAGGAACTGGCGGCGGTGCTGGATCGTGCGAACAAGGTGATCAAGCAGATTGCCGAGCAGCAGCATTACGACCTGATCGTGCAGGAGGCGGTTTACGTCAGCCCGCGCATCGATATCACGGATCAGGTGCTGAAGGCACTGGCGGCGTCGAACAACGCCAACTGAAACGCAGGAGCAGCACACGCATGGCTTTTACGCTCGAGGAAGTTGCACGGCGGTTTGGCGGCGAAGTAGTTGGCAACCCGGCGCATCGCGTCGGCAGCCTGGCGCCGTTGGATCAGGCTGGCCCGGAACAACTGGCATTCCTCGCGAACCCGAAATATCTGTCGCAGGTGGAGACAACCCGTGCGGGCGCCGTGCTGATCAATGCCGGCGACCTCGCCAGGCTCGCTTCCAGCGAGGGTCGTAACTTCATCGTCACGCCGAATCCTTACGCTTACTTCGCGCGCCTTGCCCAAGCTTTCATCGATCTTGCCGCCCCGAAGCCCGCACCCGGCGTACATCCGGGTGCGACGATCGACCCGTCGGCGAAAGTCGCGGCAAGCGCGGTGATCGGTCCCAATGTGACCGTCGAAGCGGGCGCCGTGATCGGCGAGAACGTGCGGCTTGATGCGAACGTGGTTATCGGGCGTGGCACCCAGATCGGCGACGGTTCGCATCTGTATCCCAACGTTTCGGTTTACAACGGCTGCCGGATCGGTCCGCGTGCGATCATTCATGCGGGCGCCGTGATCGGATCGGACGGTTTCGGGTTCGCCCCGGATTTCACCGGGGAAGGCGACGCGCGCACGGGTAACTGGGTCAAGATTCCGCAGGTCGGCGGCGTATCGATCGGGCCCGACGTGGAGATCGGCGCCAACACGACGATCGATCGCGGCGCGATGGCCGATACGATCATCGAAGAGTGCGTGAAGATCGATAATCTCGTGCAGATCGGCCACAACTGCAGGATCGGCGCTTACACCGTCATCGCAGGTTGCGCAGGCATTGCCGGTAGCACGACGATTGGCCGGCACTGCATGATCGGCGGGGCGGTAGGCATTGCCGGACACGTGACGCTGGCCGATCATGTGATCGTGACGGCGAAGTCCGGCGTGTCGAAGTCACTGTTGAAGCCCGGCATGTACACGAGCGCGTTCCCCGCCGTCGACCATGCGTCCTGGAACAGGAGCGCGGCGTTGCTGCGCAATCTCGACAAGCTGCGGGATCGAATCAAGGCGCTGGAAGCCACTGTTGCCGGGAGTGCTTCCGGCGACAAGGCGTAACAGCAGGAGCACGGCTTACGCGTACTGGTTGCTGGCCAGGTGGCAGGAGACGCCGCCTGGGTCGGGGCAACCGGCGTAACGCGACGGCCGCATGCGTTATCAACCTGCCTGCATAAGCATCCGCAGTCATCATCGCGCAGACCGTGCGTGAACAGAAACACCATGAGCAACGAAAAAATCAATCTCGACATCCATAAGATTCTCACGCTGCTGCCGCATCGCTATCCGATCCTGCTGGTCGATCGGGTGCTCGAACTTGAGCCGCACAAGAACATCAAAGCGCTGAAGAACGTGTCGATCAACGAACCGTACTTTATGGGCCACTTCCCGAAGCGTCCGGTGATGCCCGGCGTGCTGATTCTGGAAGCCCTCGCACAGACCGCCGCGCTCCTGACGTTCGCGGAAGAGCCACACGATCCGGACAATACGTTGTATCTGTTCGTTGGTATCGACAACGCGCGCTTCAAGCGTGTAGTCGAACCGGGCGACCAGCTGATCCTGAACGTCAAGTTCGAGCGGCATATGCGCGGTATCTGGAAGTTCAAGGCTCGTGCCGAGGTGGATGGCCAGGTGGCGGCGGAAGCCGACCTGATGTGCGCAGTCCGGCAAACGGACGACGGCCAGTAAGTCGCAGCGCAATCCAGACAACGCAACAGAATGAGAAGCGAGGGCGCATGAGCAGGATTCATCCCACTGCGATCATCGAGTCGGGCGCGCAGCTCGATGAGTCGGTCGAAATCGGGCCATATGCCATCGTCGGCGCACACGTCACGATCGGTGCACGGACGACAGTCGGGTCGCATAGCGTGATCGAAGGTCACACGACGATCGGCGAAGACAACCGTATCGGCCACTACGCGTCGGTCGGCGGCAGGCCGCAGGACATGAAGTACAAGGACGAGCCGACAAGGCTCGAGATCGGCAACCGCAACATGATCCGCGAGTTCACGACGATCCACACCGGCACGGTGCAGGACGCGGGCGTGACCTCGCTCGGCGACGATAACTGGATCATGGCGTATGTGCACATCGGCCACGACTGCCGCGTCGGCAGCAATGTGATCCTGTCGAGCAATGCGCAGATGGCGGGCCACGTGACGATCGGCGACCATGCGATCATCGGCGGCATGTCGGGCGTGCACCAGTTCGTGCGCATCGGCGCGCATGCGATGCTCGGAGGCGCGTCGGCACTGGTACAGGACATTCCGCCGTTCGTGATCGCCGCCGGCAACAAGGCGGAGCCGCACGGCATCAACGTCGAGGGTCTGCGCCGCCGCGGTTTTTCGGCTGACGCGATCTCGGCGCTGCGCGCAGCCTATCGTCTGCTGTACAAGAACGGACTGTCGCTCGAAGAGGCGAAGGTGCAGTTGCGCGAACTCGCGTCCGCAGGCGGTGACGGCGACGCTCCGGTGCAGGCGCTGGTCGACTTCGTCGAAGCGTCGCAGCGCGGCATCATCCGCTGACCGATGGCGCTGCAACCCCGCCCGCTGCGGCTTGCAATGGTGGCCGGCGAGCCATCGGGCGATCTGCTGGCGGCGTCGCTGCTCGACGGTCTGTCGAGCCGTCTGCCGCCGTCTACGCAGTACTATGGCATCGGCGGTCCGCGCATGATCGCAACCGGGTTCGACGCGCACTGGCCGATGGAAAAGCTGACCGTGCGCGGTTATGTCGAAGCGCTGAAGCACATTCCCGAAATCCTCCGCATTCGCAACGAGCTGAAGCGCCAGTTGCTGGCCGAACCGCCTGACGCGTTCATCGGCGTCGACGCGCCCGATTTCAACTTCGGCCTCGAGCATCCGCTGCGTGACGCAGGCATTCCGACCATTCATTTCGTCTGCCCTTCGATCTGGGCGTGGCGCGGCGGCCGCATCAAGAAGATCGCGAAAGCGGTCGACCATATGCTCTGCGTGTTCCCTTTCGAAACGGCGCTGCTAGAAAAAGCGGGGGTGGCGGCGTCCTACGTCGGCCATCCGCTCGCCGACGAAATCCCGATCGTGCCCGATACGGCCGGCGCGCGGCGCGCGCTCGGTCTGCCGGAAAGCGGGCCAGTGATCGCCGTGCTGCCGGGCAGCCGGCGCTCGGAGATCGGTTTGATCGGGCCGACGTTCTTCGATGCGATGGAACTGATGCAGCAGCGTGAACCCGGTGTGCGTTTCGTGATGCCGGCGGCGACGCCTGTGCTGCGCGAACTGCTGCAGCCGCTCGTGGACGCGCATCCGCGCCTCGCCTTGACGATCACCGACGGCCAGTCGCAAACTGCGATGACCGCCGCCGATGCGATCCTCGTCAAAAGCGGCACGGTGACGCTCGAAGCCGCGCTGCTGAAAAAGCCGATGGTGATCTCGTACAAGGTGCCGTGGCTCACGGGCCAGATCATGCGCCGGCAGGGTTATCTGCCGTACGTCGGCTTGCCGAACATTCTGGCCGGGCGCTTCGTGGTACCGGAAATTCTCCAGCATTTCGCGACGCCCGAGGCGCTGGCCGAGGCCACGCTGACTCAGTTGCGCGACGAGGCCAACCGGAGCACGCTCACGGAAATTTTCACGGAAATGCATCACGTGCTGAAGCAGAATACGGCCCAGCGCGCCGCGGAAGTGGTGGCGAGCGTCATCGACACCCGCAGGGGGCGCCGGTGACGGCCGCCCGCGCTCCGCGCCGCAAGGCTGCTGCTTCGGGCGCGGCCGCGATCCAGGCGGGTCTGAATTTCGATTCGCCGGTGGAGATCGTCTGTGGTGTCGATGAGGCTGGGCGCGGGCCGCTGGCCGGGCCCGTTGTGGCTGCTGCTGTGATCTTCGATCGCGACCGGCCAATGATTCGCGGCCTGGACGATTCAAAGGCGCTTACCGCAAAAAAGCGTGACGAACTGTACGACAAGATCGTCGACCGGGCGCTGGCCTACTGCATCGCATCGGCTTCGGTTGAGGAAATCGATACGCTCAACATCCTGCACGCGACGATGCTGGCGATGAAGCGCGCGGTCGAGGGGCTCGTCGTCACTCCGACGCTCGTGAAAATCGACGGCAATCGCTGCCCGGTGCTGAGTATCCGGAGCGAGGCAATCATTGGTGGCGATGCGCTGGTGAAAAGCATATCGGCGGCGTCGATCCTCGCGAAAGTCACCCGCGACCGCATGCTGCTCGAATTGCATCAGGCTTTTCCGATGTATGGCTTCGATGCGCATTCGGGCTACGGCACGCCGCAACATCTCGCTGCACTGCTCGCGCATGGGCCGTGCGAGCATCATCGGCGCTCGTTTGCGCCGGTGCGGGAGGCGCATGCACGCATGAGCCTGCAGGTCAAAGTGCCGGGAAATGTGCCGGTCGTGCTGCCGGCCTTGCGCAACGATGCATTCGACGACGCCTTTGACGACAGCGCGCCTGCCTTTTGACGCCCGGTCAACGGCGTTCCGGTTTCCGTTCTTCTCCTAACGTCTTCACTGCCTGTGAAAGCCATCACGTCGCGGGACAATCCGCTCTACAAACGCCTGAGGGCTCTGGCCGGTTCGACGCATCAGCAGCGCCGCAGCGGCCACGCGCTGCTTGAAGGCTTCCACCTGGCAAGCGCATATCTCGATGCCGCTGGCCAGCCGGAAACCTGCATCGTGACCGAGGGCGCGTTGCGTCATGAAGAAGCGCAGGCAATCGTCTCGCGCATTGACGAGCATCGTGTCGTCACGCTGCCGGACGCGCTCTTCGGGCAACTGTCGAATGTGGTCCACGGTGTGGGCATTCTGCTGCTTGTCGAAAAGATCGACGCGCCGCTGCCAGAGCAGGTGAATGAAACGTGCGTCGTGCTCGACGGTGTGCAGGATGCGGGCAATGTCGGCTCGATCCTTCGCAGTGCCGCGGCCGCAGGCATTGGGCACGTGTTCTGCGTGCCGGGGACGGCGTACGCGTGGTCGGCGAAGGTCCTGCGCTCGGCGATGGGCGCGCATTTTCTGCTGCGGATTCACGAGGATGTCGAGGCGCAACCGCTGATCGCGCGGCTTGCCGTGCCGGTCGCGATCACCGATTCGCACGGCGCGCAGGCCATCTACGATTGCGATCTGTCCGGGCCGCTCGCCTGGGTGTTCGGCAATGAAGGGGCGGGCGTGTCGAACGCATGGCGCTCCGCAGTCACGCACCGCGTGACGATTCCGCAGCCGGGCGGCATGGAATCGCTGAATGTCGCGGCGGCCGCCGCTGTGTGTCTCTTCGAACAGTGCCGTCAGCAGCGCGGAGCGTGACCTTCGGTCAGCGCGCCACGCGTCTGTCCATCAATACGACGCACGGTCCAGCTTGATTTCCTGCAGGATCGTCGTCGCAATCTCTTCGATCGACTTGTGCGTCGACGACAGCCACTTGATACCTTCCCGCCGCATCATCGTTTCCGCCTCGTTGATCTCGTAGCGGCAGTTTTCCAGCGCTGCGTACTTGCTGCCGGGCCGCCGCTCATTGCGGATCTCCGACAGACGTTGCGGATCGATCGATAAGCCGAACATTTTCTGACGATGCCCGAGCAGCGGCGTCGGCAGCTTCGCGCGCTCGAAGTCTTCCGGAATCAGCGGATAGTTCGCTGCTTTCACGCCGTACTGCATCGCGAGATAGAGGCTTGTCGGCGTCTTGCCGCTGCGTGACACGCCGACCAGAATCACATCCGCGTCGGCGAGATTGCGGTTCGACTGGCCGTCGTCGTGGGCGAGTGAAAAGTTGATCGCCTCGATGCGGTTCTTGTATTCCTCGGTGTCCGCGTTCTGGTGTCCGCGGCCCATCGCGTGGCTCGACTTCAACTCCAGTTCCAGTTCGAGCGGCTCGACGAAGGTCTGGAACATGTCGAGCACGAGCGCGTTCGAGTCCTTGACGATCTGGTTTGACGAACTGTCGACGAGCGTCGTGAACACGATCGGACGACGGCCTTCATGCAGGCCGGCTTCGTTGATCTTTTCGAGCGTGGCATAGGCCTTTTCCGTCGAGTCGACGAAAGGCACTCGGACCAGGCGGAATTTCTGGTCGAACTGGGAGAGGATCGAATGCGCGAAAGTTTCGGCAGTGATCCCGGTACCGTCGGAGACGATGAATACGGTTGGCGGCATCGTAGGGCAGGGAACATGAGCGCGGCCAGGCACTCGAAGAAAACATCGCCGCAGAAACCGCTGCGCGGCGATTGACCGCTCGCAGCGGCGTCGCAACAGCGCGCTGTGGACGCCAGAAAACACGTTCCCGGAGCGGACTCGGAGCCCCGCCAGGTCTCGACTGAGTTCTCGCTGAGGCTAGCCTGGCGGCCCGGGGCGCGTTTCGAGGCGCAATTCTCGGCCGACTGCCACATTTCGGGAATCGGCACGGTAGAATAGCGGCAACCTGTTGGATAAGCAATTGCGGGCAATCCGCGCCGAACACCTAGCTATCGGACGTTCATCGTCACGCTTTTTGTTCGTATCGCTTGCGGAATCGCTTCAAGTTCGCGGAATTTTCTGTTTCGTCGCGCTTCGTGCGCACGTTTGAGGCCGCAACCCGCCGCCCGCAGATGGATGGAAACGCGATTGCTTCTCCAACAGGTTGTGCAAGACGCGTCACCGCTTCTTACAGGCGGCCGCGTCCGAGCCCACTTGCACAGCCGTGAATTTTTTTCACACTTAGGGGCTTGTATGACTAACGCAGTCAACGTCACAAAGGATCAGGCGTATGTAGTTCCGTTCGAGCAGTTGCGGATGACCGATGTGGAGATCGTGGGCGGCAAGAACGCCTCCTTGGGCGAGATGATCAGTCAACTCGCCGAAGCAGGCGTGCGCGTGCCGACCGGTTTCGCCACGACGGCGCTCGCATTCCGCGATTTCCTGCAGCACAACAATCTCACCGAACGCATTGCGAAACGTCTCGAGACGCTCGACGTCGACGACGTGAAGTCGCTTGCCGAAGCGGGCAAGGAGATCCGTCAGTGGATCGTCGACGCGCCGCTGCAATCGCGTCTCGAACAGGAAATCCGCGCAGGCTTCGACACGCTCCAGAACAGCTCGCCTGAAGAAATCTCGTTTGCTGTCCGCTCGTCGGCCACGGCAGAAGATCTGCCTGATGCTTCGTTTGCCGGCCAGCAGGAAAGCTATCTGAACGTGGTCGGTGTCGAGGATGTGCTCGATCGCATGAAGCACGTCTTCGCGTCGCTATATAACGATCGCGCTATTTCCTATCGCGTCCACAAGGGTTTCACGCACGCTGAAGTCGCGCTCTCGGCGGGTGTGCAGCGCATGGTGCGCTCGGACGTCGGCGCGGCTGGCGTGATGTTCACGCTCGACACCGAATCGGGTTTCAAGGACGCCGTGTTCATCACGTCGAGCTATGGCCTCGGTGAGACCGTCGTGCAGGGTGCCGTCAACCCGGACGAGTTCTACGTCTTCAAGACCACCCTCGCACAGGGCAAGTACCCGATCATCCGCCGTTCGATCGGCTCGAAGCTCATCAAGATGGAATTCACGAAGACGGGCGAAGCGGGCCGCGTGAAGACGGTCGACGTGACGCACGAGCAGCGCAACCGTTTCTCGATCACCGACGAAGACGTCATCGAACTCGCGAAGTATGCGGTCATCATCGAAAAGCACTACCAGCGCCCGATGGACATCGAGTGGGGCAAGGACGGTCGCGACGGCAAGATCTTCATCCTGCAGGCGCGTCCGGAAACGGTGAAGAGCCAGGCCGCGGGCAAGGTCGAGCAGCGCTTCAAGCTGAAGGGCCAGTCCCAGGTGATCTCGACGGGCCGCGCGATCGGTCAGAAGATCGGCGCGGGTCCGGTTCGCGTGATTCACGATCCGTCGGAAATGGAGCGTGTACAGCCGGGCGACGTGCTGGTCGCCGACATGACCGACCCGAACTGGGAACCGGTGATGAAGCGCGCATCGGCGATCGTCACGAACCGTGGCGGCCGTACCTGCCACGCGGCGATCATCGCGCGTGAACTGGGTGTGCCGGCGGTCGTGGGTTGCGGCGATGCGACCGATGTGCTGAAGGACGGTGCACTCGTCACGGTGTCGTGCGCGGAAGGTGACGAGGGCAAGATCTACGACGGCCTGCTCGAAACCGAAGTGACCGAAATCCAGCGTGGCGAACTGCCCCAGATTCCGGTGAAGATCATGATGAACGTCGGCAACCCGCAACTCGCGTTCGACTTCTCGCAGTTGCCGAATGCCGGCGTGGGCCTCGCGCGCCTGGAATTCATCATCAACAACAACATCGGCGTGCACCCGAAGGCGATCCTTGAGTATCCGAACATCGATCAGGATCTGAAGAAGGCCGTCGAAAGCGTGGCACGCGGTCACGCATCGCCGCGCGCGTTCTACGTCGACAAGCTGACCGAAGGTATCGCAACGATTGCCGCGGCGTTTTATCCGAAGCCCGTAATCGTGCGTCTGTCGGACTTCAAGTCGAACGAGTACAAGAAGCTGATCGGTGGCTCGCGCTACGAGCCGGACGAAGAAAACCCGATGCTCGGTTTCCGCGGCGCGTCGCGCTACATCGCTGACGACTTCGCGCAGGCATTCGAAATGGAATGCCTCGCGCTGAAGAAGGTGCGTGAAGAGATGGGCCTCGACAACGTCGAGATCATGGTGCCGTTCGTGCGTACGCTTAAGCAGGCGGAACGCGTCGTCGGGCTGCTGGCGAAGTACGGCCTGAAGCGCGGCGAGAAGGGCCTGCGCCTGATCATGATGTGCGAAGTGCCGTCGAATGCGATCCTCGCCGAAGAGTTCCTGCAGTTCTTCGACGGTTTCTCGATCGGTTCGAACGACTTGACGCAGCTCACGCTTGGCCTCGACCGCGACTCCGGCATGGAACTGCTGGCCGTCGATTTCGACGAGCGCGACCCGGCCGTCAAGTTCATGCTCAAGCGCGCGATCGAAACCTGTCTGCGTCTGAACAAGTACGTCGGCATCTGCGGTCAGGGCCCGTCGGATCATCCGGACTTCGCGCAATGGCTGACGGACGAAGGCATCGCTTCGATTTCGCTCAACCCTGACACGGTCATCGAGACGTGGCAGGCGCTGGCGAAGTCATCGACGAAGTAGGCGGGGTGTGAGGCGTTGAAAAAGCGCCTCGCGTTCGTGCTATAAACACCCCGGTATAACCGGGGTGTTTTGCTTTTGGGAGACCGACGTGGCAACAGGTGGACTGTTCTGGTGGCTGGGTGCCGGTGTACTCGTCGTACTGGAGTTGTTCAGCGGTACCTTCTATATGCTGATGGTCGCGCTGGGTTTCGTCGCGGCCGGGATCGCGCACTGGGCGGGCATCGGTCTGGACCCGCAACTGGCGATCGCTGCGGGTGTCGCGGCGGCGGCGGTGTTCCTGCTGCGACGTTCGCGCTTTGGCCGCAGGGTGCGCAAGGACGCGTCGCGCAATCCCGACGTGATCCTGGACATTGGTGCGACGCTGACCGTGTCGGACTGGCACGATCGACGGGCTCGCGCCAGTTATCGTGGCGCGGATTGGGACGTCGAACTCGCGCCGGGCGAACCCGAAGACGCGCGGCTCTACGAGATTACCGCGCTGCGCGGAAGCTGTCTGATCGTGGCGGCAAAAAAGCAGCCTGTACGGGCCTGAGCGCGACCTGTGGATTGAACCATTCGAAACATAATAAGGAGTGCAAGGATGGATATGACTATCGTCGGGGCGGTGGTACTGCTGATCGTGATCGTGATCGCGGCGCAAACCATCAAGATCGTGCCGCAGCAGCATGCGTGGGTGCTCGAGCGGCTAGGCCGTTATCATGCGACCCTCACGCCGGGCATGACCATCGTCGTGCCGTTTGTCGATCGAATCGCCTACAAGCACATCCTCAAGGAGATTCCGCTCGAAGTGCCGAGCCAGGTGTGTATCACGCGCGACAACACGCAGTTGCAGGTCGATGGCGTGCTGTATTTTCAGGTGACCGATCCGATGAAGGCGTCGTATGGATCGAGCAACTTCGTATTCGCGATCACTCAACTGTCGCAGACCACGTTGCGCTCGGTGATCGGCAAGCTCGAACTCGACAAGACGTTCGAAGAGCGTGATTTCATCAACCACAGCATCGTCTCGTCGCTCGATGAAGCGGCGGCGAACTGGGGTGTGAAAGTGCTGCGTTATGAGATCAAGGACCTGACGCCGCCCAAGGAGATCCTTCACGCGATGCAGGCGCAGATCACGGCCGAGCGGGAGAAGCGCGCATTGATCGCAGCGTCGGAAGGGCGCAAGCAGGAACAGATCAATATCGCGTCGGGCGGGCGCGAGGCGGCAATCCAGAAGTCGGAAGGCGAGCGGCAGGCCGCGATTAATCAGGCGCAGGGGCAGGCGGCGGCGATCCTCGCGGTAGCCGAGGCGAACGCACAGGCGATCCAGAAGATCGCGGCGGCGATACAGTCGAACGGTGGTATGGAAGCGGTGAACCTCAAGGTTGCCGAGCAATACGTGAACGCATTCGGCAATCTGGCGAAGCAGGGCAATACGCTGATCGTGCCGGGCAACCTGGCGGACATGAGCACGATGATCGCGTCGGCACTGACGATCGTGAATCGTGGGAAAACAGCCGAGGCGCGCTAACCAGAGGTGTCCGCGGCGCAAACGCCGCCGCGGACGCTCCGGACCGCCACAAAAAAGCCCGCACGCAATCGCAGTGCGGGCTTTTTTATCTTCAGCGTAGAACAGCGGCCATTTACGTTGGCGTGCGCATCAGGCGCGCTCTTTCGCGTTCCCAGTCACGCTTTTTCTCGACGTCGCGCTTGTCGTGCATTTTCTTGCCCTTCGCGAGGCCGATTTCGCATTTCACCCGGCCGCCCTTGTAGTGGAAATTCAGCGGCACCAGCGTATAGCCGCGCTGCTCGACCTTGCCGATCAGCTTGCTGATCTCTTCGCTGTGCAGCAGCAGCTTGCGCGTGCGGACGGGGTCGGGATGGATGTGCGTCGAGGCTTCCGGCAATGGGCTGATGTGCGCACCGATCAGAAACAGCTCGCCGTTACGGATCACGACGTAGCCTTCCTTGATCTGGCCGCGCCCGGCGCGCAGCGCCTTGACCTCCCATCCTTCGAGCACGAGCCCCGCTTCGTAGCGTTCTTCGATGAAATAGTCGAAGAAGGCTTTTCTGTTGTCGATGATGCTCATGAATGGAAAGTGCCCAACTCGTTTAAAATCACGATTTTAGCAAAGCGGGGCAAGGAAAGCCCGCGGCGCTTGTCCACTCTTGCCACGCGTCGTGGAATTTATGGCAGATGTCCAGAAAACCGTGTTGATACGCCATTCGGCGGAACAGATGTTCGACCTTGTCACCGACGTGGCCGACTACCCCAATTTCCTTCCCTGGTGCGGTGGAGTCGAAATCCGACGGCAGGACGAAAACGGGATGGAAGCCAAAATCGACATTAATTTCAAGGGCATCAAGCAGCATTTCGCCACGCACAATACCCAGCAGCGGCCGACACGTATTGATATGGAATTCGCGGACGGCCCATTTCGCAAGTTCACCGGCTTCTGGCGCTTCACACCGCTGCGCGCGGACTCCTGCAAGATCGAGTTCGCGCTGCACTACGAATTCTCCAGCATCATTCTCGAGAAGCTCATCGGGCCGGTGTTCAGCCACATCGCGAACACGTTCGTCGAATCGTTCGTGAAGCGCGCCAACCAGCGCTACGGCAAGGCATGAGCGCGATGCTGTCGATCGAAGTCTGCTATGCGCTGTCCGAAGGGCAGACACTCATTCCGCTCGAATTGCCCGAGGGCTCTACGTTGCAGCAGGCAATCGTCGCCAGCGGCATTCTTGCGCGCCATCCGGAGATCGATCTCGCGAAGCAGAAGGTCGGCATCCTGGGCAAGCTCAAGCCGATGGACACGGTGCTCGCGCAGTACGATCGGGTGGAAATCTACCGGCCCCTGATTGTCGATCCCAAGTCGGCGCGCCAGCGCCGCGTCGAGAAAACCCGTAAGGAGGGCTCGATCGAAGGACGCAAGTGGCTGCCGAAGGATTCACGCTAGCGCCTGGCTGCCCCGGGCTGGCCGGGAGTCGCTAGCGGTCGCGAACTGGGCATGGATCGCCGCTGCAGCGGCAAAATGTTGGCCATCCGCCACCCGCCACCCGCCACCCGCTGGCGGGATCCCGACGGATCAGTGCGCCGACACCTGCGCTTTTTCCTCGATGGTTGTGCTGTCCGACCCATCATCCGCGTGCTGCCGCACCGACCAGCTCACGCCGGCCACCAGCAGAGCGATGGCGGCCATTTCGAGCGGCCTCGGCATCCGGTGGTCGTAGATGAAGCCGTAGAGCAGTGCAAAAAGCGTCTCAAACACAATTAACTGACCTGACAGCGTCAGCGGAAGGCGCTTGGACGCGGCGTTCCACAGCCCATTGCCGAGCCACGACGCGCCGACCGCCAGTACCAGATTCAGCATCCAGAACAGATGCCAGCGTTGGTCCGCGAGCGGCACCTGGAGCGTGCCGGAAGGCAACAGGGCGATCACGACCCAGAGCGCCGCACCAAGCCCGCCCGTCACGACACCCCACAACAGCGACCATTCGTTGCCGCTAAAACGGGTGTTGCGCTGCAGATAACGGGCATTTTCGACCGCGAACCACGTCCAGCAGGCCAGCGCGCCGGTTGCGCAGGCGAGGCCAATGAGTTTCGTCAGGACGCTGACGGGGCGGCCGCCGTCGACCGTGAAGACATCGATATTGATGCAGGCGATGCCGGTGACGACCATGGCAAGCGGTAGCGCGAGGCGCGCGAGCGGCACGGCGCCGTGGTCGCGCCGGCCGAGCAGCGTCACGGTGACCGGCAGCACGCCCACGATCAGCGACGACGGCGCGATGCCGATCATATGCACCGCGCTCGTCAACAGGATGTAGTAAAGGATGTTGCCGGCAAGCGCCAGCGTGACGAGTGCGCGGAGGTCTTCGCGGCTCAGGCGGGCGAGCAGCGAGCGCGCGGCCGGCAGCGCGGCGACCAGCGAAACGACGCCATACATCGTGTAGCGGCCCGCACCGAGCAGCAGCGGTGAAAAATCGGGCAGTAGCCGCGGCACCAGAAAAACCATACCCCATAAAGCCCCGGCCATCACGCCATATGCCACACCGCGCTGCATTGCTACCTCGAATCGAATTGCTGGAAAGGCGCGCAGGTTAACATGGCAGGGGGAGTGCCCGTCTTGTTCGATCCTGCATTGCGCTTCCCCGGAAGTGCCGCACCGAGCTCAATCCTGCGCTGTGTGTCCGAACGCGCAAACGAAACCGGATCGAAAGCGACCCGAACGGTGAACCGAAATCGACCGCCCCGGAACCGAGAAAAAATCATCGAAAATTCGCTAAGCTGCTGTTCGCGCAGTGAAAACCGGGGAGGTATCGCGTATAATTCGCTTTTGCGCCTATAGGATTTGCCATGCGTCTGATCCAAAAAGCACTCACGTTCGATGACGTGCTCCTTGTCCCGGCCTTCTCCGACATTCTGCCGCGCGACGCCAGCCTCAAGACCCGGCTGACCCGTAATATTTCCCTGAACATGCCGCTTGTGTCCGCCGCCATGGACACGGTCACCGAAGCTCGCCTCGCTATCGCGATGGCGCAGATGGGCGGTGTCGGCATCATTCACAAGAATTTCACGCCGGCCGAACAGGCCAGCGAAGTCGCCAAGGTCAAGCGTTTCGAGTCGGGCGTCGTGCGCGATCCGATCACGGTTCCGCCGCAGATGAAGGTGCGCGACGTGATCGCGCTGTCGCGGCAGCATGGCATTTCGGGCTTTCCGGTCGTCGAGGGCGCGCAGCTCGTCGGTATCGTCACGAATCGCGACCTGCGTTTCGAGGAGCGTCTGGACGATCCGGTCCGCACGATCATGACGCCGCGCGAGCGCCTCGTAACGGTCAAGGAAGGCACGCCGCTCGCTGAAGCCAAGGCGCTGATGCACAGCCACCGTCTGGAACGTGTGCTGGTCATCAACGATTCGTTTGAACTGCGGGGCCTGATGACCGTCAAGGACATCACCAAGCAGACCGAACACCCGGACGCCTGCAAGGACGAACACGGCAAGCTGCGCGCAGGCGCAGCGGTGGGCGTCGGCGCGGACAACGAAGAGCGCGTGGAACTGCTGGTGCAGGCCGGCGTCGACGTGATCGTCGTCGATACGGCGCATGGTCACAGCAAGGGTGTGCTGGAGCGCGTCCGCTGGGTCAAGAAGAACTTCCCGCATGTCGAAGTGATCGGCGGCAACATCGCCACGGCGGATGCCGCGAAGGCGCTCGTCGAATACGGCGCGGATGGCGTCAAGGTCGGTATCGGCCCGGGCTCGATCTGCACGACGCGCATCGTTGCGGGTGTCGGCGTGCCGCAGATTAGCGCGATCGCGAACGTGTCGGATGCTCTCAAGGGCTCTGGCGTGCCGGTCGTTGCCGATGGCGGCGTGCGTTTCTCGGGCGACGTCAGCAAGGCTCTGGCCGCCGGCGCGAACGCCGTGATGATGGGTAGCATGTTTGCCGGCACCGAAGAAGCGCCGGGCGACGTGTTCCTGTATCAGGGCCGCCAGTACAAGTCATACCGCGGCATGGGCTCGGTGGGCGCGATGAAGGACGGCGCCGCCGATCGCTACTTCCAGGACAACTCCGCGAACATCGACAAACTCGTGCCGGAAGGCATCGAAGGCCGCGTCGCGTACAAGGGCTCGGTCAACGCGATCCTGTTCCAGCTGATCGGCGGCGTCCGTGCCAGCATGGGCTATTGCGGCTGCCGTACGATCGACGAAATGCACGACAAGGCGTCGTTCGTGGAAATCACGTCGGCGGGCATGCGCGAGTCGCACGTGCATGATGTGCAGATCACGAAGGAAGCCCCCAACTACCACGTGGACTAATCGTCAATGAAGCCATTGCTGCGCGTTGTACTCGTCATCGATGCGTTGCTGCTCCTCGCATTCGGGCTGCTGTTTCTGCTGACGCCCTGGACGTCGCTGTACAACGCACTGCAACTCGCGCAGGTTGAGCCTGCGCTGGTCGGACAGGGCTTCGGGATCGCGCTGCTGGGTCTCGCGTGGCTCGCGCTGCACGCGTCGATCGACGGTGCCATGACGCGGGCCGTGGCCCGGACGGTCGGCCACGTCAACTGGCTGACGGGCGTCTTGATGCTGGTCTGGCTGATCGCTTTGCGTTCGCCTTCGCTGAGCGCTTTCGGGCAGCTGGTTGGCGCCGTGGTCGCCGTGGTGCTTGTGCTGATTGGCTTGGGTGGCGTGCGCCTTGCTGCCGCGGTGCGGCGGCGCGAGAAGGCGCAGGCCGCTGGGGCCGGGGCGACCGGGCGCGAGCAGAAGCAGGCTGAGAAGGCTGAAAAGCAGGCCGCGCAGGCGCGCGAGGCTGAGGTCTATCAGACGGAGCCCGTGACGAAGGTTTCACCTCCGGTGAGCCCTGCAACGGGCCGCCGGGTCGAGCCGGACTTCACGGCGGCGCACCAGCCTGGCGTCGTCACGGCCGAGACCCGGACTGTCGAGACGCGCTCGACGCAGACCCACACCGCAGCCGACGAAGCGCGCGACGCCGCGGCTGATTCGCCCGGCGCGCCGCGGCCTCCGTTCCATGGCTAACCGGCGAACGTTCGCACCACCTGCCGACGCTCCCGCATTCCGCCTGCCCGTTTTTCCAGCCCTGCGGGTTTTAGCCGTCGCGACGCCTGCCCGAGGCTGCGTTGACGCCTGTTCCAGAGTCGCCCAGCCGCGCGCCGCTTGTTGCCGGCTTTTGAATTCACAGCCGCGCGCCCTGCGCGGCTTCCCCTATCCGTTCACTTTTGATTCAGTCCGCTGCCATGCATGACAAGATCCTGATTCTCGACTTCGGTTCGCAAGTCACCCAACTGATCGCACGACGCATCCGCGAGGCGCACGTGCTGTCGGAAATTCATCCCTACGACGTTAGCGACGAATTCATCCGCGAATTCGCGCCGAAGGGCGTGATCCTGTCGGGCGGCCCGAATTCGGTTGTCGACGCGGACACGCCGCGTGCGCCGCAAGCCGTGTTCGAACTCGGTGTGCCGGTGCTGGGTATCTGCTACGGCATGCAGACGATGGCCGAGCAACTCGGCGGCAAGGTGGACAGCGGCCACGTGCGTGAATTCGGTTATGCCGAAGTGCGCGCGCGCAACCATACGAGCTTCCTCGAAGGTATCGAGGACTTCCGCACCGACGAAGGTCACGGCATGCTGAAGGTCTGGATGAGCCACGGCGACACGGTGCTCGAAATGCCGCCGGGGTTCAGGTTGATGGCGTCGACGGAATCGTGCCCGGTGGCCGCGATGGCCGACGAGGCACGTCATTTCTACGGTTTGCAGTGGCACCCGGAAGTCACCCACACGGTGCAGGGCCGCGCGATGCTCGAGCGTTTCGTGCTCGGCATCTGCGGCGCGAAGCCGGACTGGGAGATGGGTCACTACGCCGACGAAGCCGTCGAAACGATCCGCGCACAGGTGGGCAACGAACATGTGATCCTGGGGCTGTCGGGCGGCGTGGATTCGTCGGTGGCGGCGGCGCTGCTGCATCGCGCGATCGGCGACCAGCTGACCTGCGTGTTCGTCGATCACGGCCTGCTGCGACTCAATGAAGCAGAGCAGGTGATGGCGACGTTCGCCGATCACCTCGGCGTGAAGGTGATTCACGTCGACGCGAGCGAAGCGTTCCTGTCGAAGCTGGCCGGGGTGACGGATCCGGAAGCGAAGCGCAAGATCATCGGTGCCGAATTCGTCGAGGTGTTCCAGGCCGAAGCGGCGAAGCTCACCGACGCGAAGTGGCTGGCGCAGGGCACGATCTATCCGGATGTGATCGAGTCGGCCGGCAAGGGCAAGAAGGCCGCGCACACGATCAAGAGCCATCACAACGTCGGCGGCCTGCCTGAGACGCTGAATCTGAAGCTGCTCGAACCGCTGCGCGAACTGTTCAAGGACGAAGTGCGAGAACTGGGTGTGAAGCTCGGCCTGCCGCCGGCGATGGTGTATCGCCATCCGTTCCCGGGCCCGGGCCTCGGCGTGCGGATTCTCGGCGAAGTGCGGCGCGATTTCGCGGACCTGCTGCGTCGTGCGGACGCCATTTTCATCGAAACGCTACGCACCTTCATCGACAAGGAAACCGGCAAGTCCTGGTACGACCTCACGAGCCAGGCGTTCGCGGTGTTTCTGCCGGTGAAGAGCGTTGGCGTGATGGGTGATGGGCGCACGTATGAATATGTCGTCGCGCTGCGCGCGGTGCAGACGCTCGACTTCATGACGGCGCATTGGGCGCATCTGCCGCATGAACTGCTCGGCCACGTGTCGAACCGGATCATCAACGAGGTTCGCGGGATCAACCGGGTCGTCTATGACATTTCCGGGAAACCGCCGGCAACGATCGAGTGGGAGTGACCGGCCTAAAAATATCGTTTAAAATCAAATGGATACGATGTGAGTCGAATGATTCGCACAGGCTCGGAATTGCTGGCTGTTGGTCTGTAACCCATTGAAAAATATGGGCCTTTTCCATTTCAGTTCTGCGCTCTGCTGAATCCCAGCGGGCGCAATTTGACGGTATTTCTGACGGTATACGCGGGCAGCCTGCGCGGGGGCTCGCTTGATACCGTCAGAGGGTGTCGACGGTATACGTGACGGTATCGGGCAACGGCGTGACAGGCGGTTGAGTGTCGCTATGCGGATGATTCTATGTGGCCCGGATTGGAGAGGTGATCCGGTTTTTGATAAGGATTGCATAGTTTATATCTGTGGGTAGTTAGGATTCGGATTTGCCCGCTCGTCGATCTTGTCGAGCCGGACCCCATGTCTGATCGAGACTACGTCAATTCACTATCGGCCAGTATCGGTCAGTCGACGCCTGGGCACGCGACGGCCGGAACTACCTGCAATGCAGCCGTTCGACTAGAGCATTGCCTGTCAGGTGAATCCCACGCGAGATTCACCTGACTCCAGTATTATTCACTCAACTTTGAACTCGAATGCCTCGCTCTCAGCAGCGCTGCACGTGTCGGAAAATCTCGCAGTCGCGTTCGGCGAGGAAACGTGTCTTCATTTTTATCGCCTCTTGCGGCGGCACACCATGTGAACCGAACGCCGCTGATCTGTTGTGGACTTCGATTCGTCGAAGAAATACATGACAACTGTGCTGAACTGAGCCGCATCCTGCCGCGCCTGACACGCGCAGATTCCCTGCGATTGGCTCAGAAAGACATCGGACCACGCCTTGTTTTTCTGTGGGCCGTCGACTACGCGCAGCGCGTCGCTCGACTATAAACTGCGCGAGACGTCACCTGGCGGATTCTCGTACCCGAGCGTCAGACTACCTGTCACTTCGCGCGATTCTTATAGACCTGGTCCGGGGCCGGGTAAAATTGCGTAGATCAAACCCTACTCAGTCCAGAGAGGGGAAGCGCTGCCCCCATGGTCATCTATGGACAGGATGCCTTGACGGTAGGGCGTTCGTGCATAGCATCTCCAGGACCGACTCCGCTACGCGACACCGGCCAAAATTGCGCGATTCCACCGATGCAGTGTGGTGACGGAAGAGGAAAGTTGCGGCCCAGCACGCTCGATGGAACTGATTGTCCGCGTCAAAGTCGATGCGTTGAGATTGACGGACAAGGTCCTCGAAGAACTGCACGCCAAGAGAATACCAAGGCTGCTGAATCGACTAGCCACGTGTCTATCAACCTATGATTACCCGGAAGTTATGAAAAGCAAGCGCAATGTTGCCAAGGCGGTTAAAGCCCCGAAGCTTTCTCGTACTCACGCCCCGGATCACATGACCCCGGCCGATTGGCAGCGCGCCTTGCGCCGGCAATTTGGCCGCGAGCAGGTGTTCAGCCTGGAGAATCTCGGAACGGAAATGTTTTTCTCGGAATTTCGGGTGGGTAATCCGGAGTCGAAATCCAATTATCGCGTGGCAATCCGCGGGACACGGCCGGGCGAGAACTTCTGTGCCTGTCCCGACTATGCAACCAACGAATTGGGTACCTGCAAGCATATCGAATTCGCACTGTCCAGACTGGAAAGAAAACGCGGGGCCAAGGCGGCCTTTGCCCGCGGCTACCAGCCTGCATTCTCTGAACTGTATCTGCGGAACGACGGCGGGCGAACGATCCATTTTCGCGCCGGTACAGATTGTCCACCGAGGATGGCGAAGGCCGCCGCGATGTTGTTCGACGTGTCTGATGGGTGGCGGTTACCGGAGGCTCGCTTTGACGATCTGGGACGTTTTCTCGCCGGCGCGGCGAAGACCGGTCACGAATTGCGCGCCTACGACGACGCGCTTGATTTCGTCGCAGGCCGCAGCGACGCTTCGCGTCGCGCCAGGACGCTGGCCGACGTGTTCCCGCGTGGGGCTGCCGACCCGCTGCTGAAGCGGCTACTCAAGGTGCCGCTATACCCCTATCAGGCCGAAGGCGCGTTGTTTGCGGTGCGCGCCGGGCGTGCCTTGATCTGCGACGAAATGGGCTTGGGGAAGACTATTCAGGCGATTGCAGCAGCGGAGATTCTGGCGCGACATTTCGGTGTGTCGAGGGTACTCGTGGTCTGCCCGACTTCGCTCAAATATCAGTGGCAGAGTGAGATTCTTCGCTTCTCCGGCCGAACGTCGCGTGTGATCGGAGGAAGCGTCGTCCACAGGCAGAGCGAATACGCCGAGGAAGATTTCTGCAAGATCACCAACTATGAGAAGCTGAAATCCGACCTTGACATAATCGCTGCATGGGCACCGGAGCTTGTGATCGTGGACGAAGCACAGCGCATCAAGAACTGGAACACCATCGCGTCGAAAGCGCTCAAGTGCATCGACAGCCCCTATGCCGTGGTGCTGACGGGCACGCCCCTGGAAAATAAGGTGGAAGAACTCGTTTCCATCGTCCAGTTCGTCGACCAGCATCGCCTCGGACCCACCTGGAAGCTACTGCACGAACATCAGGTCAAGGACGAAGCCGGACGTGTGACCGGCTACACCAGACTTGAGAAGATCAACCAGACCCTGGCGCCGATCATGATCCGCCGGCGCAAGTCTGAGGTGTTGCGTCAGTTGCCGAACCGCACCGACCAGAATCTGCTGGTGCCGATGACCGAGATGCAGATGGCATATCACGCGGAGAACGCGGACGTGGTGGCCAAAATTGTCCAGCGCTGGCGCAAAACGAAGTTTCTGTCGGACCAGGACCAGCGACGACTTACCTGCGCTTTGCAGAACATGCGCATGTCGTGCAACAGCACCTATCTTCTGGACCAGGAGACCGACCATGGCGTAAAGGCTGAGGAGTTGGCGACGCTGTTTGAATGTCTCTTCGCCCAGCCGGAAGCAAAAGCGGTGGTGTTCAGCCAATGGACTCGCACCCATGAGATCGTCATTCGCCGGCTCAAGAAACTCGGCATCGGTTATATTAGTTTCCACGGCGGCGTGCCGTCGGAAAAGCGGACTGCGCTGGTGGAGCGTTTCCGGGACGATCCAGACTGCCGCGTCTTCCTGTCGACGGACGCGGGCAGCACGGGGCTCAACCTGCAACACGCCTCGACGCTCGTGAACATGGATCTGCCGTGGAACCCGGCGGTGCTTGAACAGCGCATCGCGCGTATACACCGTATGGGGCAGCGCAAACCTGTACAAATCGTCAACTACGTTGCCAAGGGAACGATCGAGGAGGGCATGCTGGCGGTGCTGGCTTTTAAGCGCTCCCTGTCGGCGGGTATCCTCGACGGCGGCACAGGCGAAATTTCGCTCGGCGGCTCACGTCTCAACCGCTTCATGAAGGACGTGGAAAATGTCACAGGCCGCATGGGCGAAGGCGAGGCAATGGCCGTGGTGGAAGAGGTCGTCAATGTCGCCGTTGCATCCGACGAATTGAACGGCGCGACAACTGGGGAAGCAAACAGCGGCGATGCCGGAACCCGACCCAAAGCCATCGCCGTCGAAACAGCGCCACAAGACGCGAGCCCCGAGCCCTGGTCGGGGCTGTTGCAATTCGGCGTGGAGCTGGTATCAGCGCTGGGCTCGTCTAACGATGGGGCTGCGGCCTCCCACCCTTGGGTCGAATGCGACCCTGCCACAGGCGCACGCAGCCTCAAGTTGCCCCTGCCGCCGCCGGACACGGTAAGGCGCCTTGCAGATGCCCTGTCGGCGATTTCAGACGTTTTGCTGCGCAAGGGTATCGAAGACGGAAGCCGCTGAGGGTGTGGGATGACAGATTTCCTCTGGCGTCAAGCCTGGGCGGGCAAATGGCGTATGGTTACAATCGTTGAGTTAACATGAGCGCGCGGCCGGATCGTACCAAATGATACGATCGGGCCCGAGACCCAAGCCATGCCCCTCGACTACTCAACCCTCGACGCCCTTCGCACGCACCATCCAGCATGGCGGCTATTGCGTTCCGACCACGCCCCGCTGGTGACGAGCTTCCTGCATCGCGTTTTCGTGATTCCGAACGTGCGCGTGATGTCCGCCGCTGACCTGGCCGAAGCGCTGGAAGACGAACTGTATGCACTGCGCGATCGCCTGGGCGCGGACGCCTATCCAAAACGCGCTCTCGACTACCTCAACGACTGGGCGAGCCCGGAAAAAGGCTGGCTGCGCAAGTTCTACCGCCAGGGATCGGACGAACCCCACTTCGACCTCACGCCAGCGACGGAAAAAGCGATCGTCTGGCTGGACGCGCTCACGGAACGCAGTTTCGTCGGCACGGAATCACGCCTGCTGACGTTGTTCGAGTTGCTGCGGCAAATGAGCGAAGGCAGTGAATCCGATCCGGACAAGCGCATTGCCGAATTACACAAGCGTCGTGACGACATCGATGCCGAGATCGCGCGGGTGATATCCGGGGATCTCCCACTGTTGGATGACACGGCCATCAAAGATCGCTTCCAGCAATTCATGCAGCTGGCGCGCGACCTGCTCACTGACTTTCGGGAGGTGGAGCAGAACTTCCGCATGCTCGACCGTCGCGTGCGCGAGCGCATCGCGCTATGGGACGGTTCGAAGGGCGCGCTACTGGAGGAGATCATGGGCGAGCGCGACGCGATCGGTGACTCGGACCAGGGAAAAAGCTTCCGCGCATTCTGGGATTTCCTGATGTCCAGCACTCGCCAGGAGGAGCTCACCGAGCTGCTCGCGCGAGTGCTCGCATTGCCCGTGGTGGCCAACTTCAAGCCCGACGCTCGTACCGGGCGTGTGCACTACGACTGGCTGGAAGCGGGCGAACACACGCAGCGCACGGTCGCGCAACTGTCGCAGCAGCTGCGCCGGTTCCTCGACGACCAGGCATGGCTGGAGAACCGCCGCATCATGGACATCCTGCGCGGCATCGAGGCCAAGGCACTGGCCGTACGCGACACGCCGCCGGTCGGCGGGATAATGAATCTTGCCGGGTCATCATCCGACGTCGAGCTTCCTATGGAACGTCCACTGCACACGCCCGTGCAGAAGCCGGTTATCGCGGATATTGCGCTGGAAGCGGGCGACGTCGATCTAGATGCCGCGGCGCTGTATTCGCAAGTGGTGGTTGACCGCGCGCAGCTCGCAGGTCATATCCGCCAGGCGTTGCAGGATCGGTCACAAGTGACGCTGCGCGAACTGATTGACTCGTATCCGCTACAGCAGGGGCTTGCGGAGCTGGTCGCGTATCTGCAACTGGGCAGCGACGCGTTCAAGACGGTCGTGGACGAAGACAGGCACGAAGTCATCGCGTGGGAAACGACAGGTCGCGACGAGAGGCCGAAGGCACGACGCGCGCGTCTGCCACGCGTGATCTTTGTGAGGTGAAGATGGAAGACGAACGGCAAGAGGCGGCGGCGAACGCCGATCTGTCGACACTGGCGATTACGCTGCTCAAAGGCGTGATCTATCGCGAGGGTGATGAACGGCTGTGGGGCGCGTTGCTCGACCTGCAGGCGCGCGTCCGGGACTATGTATCGGTATTGGGCCTGGAACTGGTGCTGGACGAGGCCGAAGGCTATGCGTTCCTGCGCAGCCGTCCCGAGCAAACTGAAGATGACGCAGCGCCAAAGCCGCCGCGTTTGATCGCGCGTCGGCCGATCTCTTTTCCGGTCAGCTTGCTGCTGGCATTGCTGCGCAAGAAGCTTGCCGAATTCGATGCCGGCGGCGGCGATACGCGCCTGGTCCTGTCGCGCGACGACATTGTCGAGCTCGTCAGGGTCTTCCTTCCGGATAGCAGCAATGAAGCGAGGCTGATCGATCAGATCGAGACGCACATCAACAAGATCGTCGAGCTAGGCTTCCTGCGCCGGTTGAAGGTCACGAGCGGCCCGTCGAGTTTCGAAGTGCGGCGCATCCTGAAGGCGTTCGTCGACGCGCAATGGCTGTCGGACTTCGACGCCCGTCTCGACGCGTATCGCGCGCAACTGGTGGACACGACGGCAGGGCCGGGAGTTGATGTCGATGAATGAGACGAACGAGGCGATTCCGCAACTGCTGGAGCTGGATTTTCTCGCTGACGACACGCTCTCCGGCTTTCGCCTGAGCCGCCTGGAAGTTTTTAACTGGGGCACATTTGACGGGCGCGTATGGACGCTTCAGCTGGACGGCAAGAACGGTCTGCTCACGGGTGACATCGGCTCGGGTAAATCGACGCTGGTCGACGCCATTACGACTTTGCTCGTCCCCTCCCAGCGCATCGCTTACAACAAGGCGGCAGGAGCGGACAGCAAGGAACGGACGTTGCGCTCTTACGTACTCGGGCATTACAAGTCCGAGCGCAATGAGGTGACCGGCACAGCCAGGCCCGTTTCCTTGCGGGACCGCAACAGCTACTCCGTGATCCTCGGCGTGTTCCACAACGCCGGGTATGACCAGACGATCTCGCTCGCGCAGGTCTTCTGGATGAAAGAGGCGCAGAGCCAGCCCATGCGTTTTTACGTGGGCGCAGAACGGAATATGTCGATAGCGACGGATTTCGTCCACTTCGGTTCCGATATCGCGCAATTGCGTAGAAAGCTGCGTGGCCTGGGTGCGGAAATCGAAGACACCTTTCCGAAATATGGCGCATGGTTTCGCCGGCGTTTCGGCATCGACAATGAGCAGGCGCTCGAGCTGTTTCATCAGACGGTGTCAATGAAGTCGGTTGGTAACCTGACCGACTTCGTGCGTAGCCACATGCTCGAGCCGTTCGACGTCGCGCCTCGTATTGCAGCGCTGATCTCGCACTTCGACGATTTGAATCGCGCGCATGAGGCGGTGCTCAAGGCGAAGCGTCAGGTGGAACTGCTGAAGCCCCTGGTGGTGGACTGCGACCAGCACGGCGCACTGGCGGCGGAACAGGAGGCTTCGCGCGTTTGCCGTGATGCGCTGAAGCCGTATTTCGCCGAATTGAAGCTTGGCCTGCTGGATCGGCGCTTGAAGTTGCTCGCCGAAGATCATGCACGCGTTGCCGCGCAGAAGGAGCGGCGCATCGAGCAGTGCGATCAGGAGCGAACGGAAGCCGATCGCCTCAAGCGAGCGATTGCAGAGCAAGGCGGCGACCGGCTGGAGCAGCTTGCTGCCGATATCCGCGACGAGGAGCGCGAGCGCAATCGACGCCAGCAGCGCGCCGAACGTCATGCGCAATTGCTTGCTGCGATTGGTGAAACCCCCACCTCCGTCGAGTCTGCCTTTATCGCGCAGCGGCAGCAGGTGGCCGATCTGCGCGAGGGCGTGAGTCAGGTAGAGGCCGATCTGCAGAACCAGATCACTGAGTGGGGCGTGTCGCTGCGCGAGGGTAAGCGCGAACATGACGTGCTTGGTGAGGAAGTTGCGAGCCTGAAGGCGCGACGCAGCAATATTCCCAAGGAGCAGGTTGCCATGCGTGCAGCGTTATGTGCTGCACTCGGTCTCGACGAAGACAGCATGCCGTTCGCGGGTGAACTGATCCAGGCACGTGAAGAGGCGCGCGAATGGGAAGGCGCCATTGAGCGGGTGCTGCATAACTTTGGCCTCTCGCTTATCGTGCCCGATGTGCACTATTCCGATGTCGCCGCGTGGGTGGATCGAACGCATCTCGGGGGACGACTCGTTTATTTCCGCGTGCGACCTACGCGCGACCAGGACATCGCCGAGTTGCATCGCGATTCGCTGGTGCGCAAAGTGGCGATCAAACCGGACTCGCCATTCTACGGCTGGTTGGAGCGGGCGCTGGCACAGCGCTTCGATTACGCGTGCTGCGCGACACAGGAGCAGTTTCGTCGCGAGTCCCGTGCGCTGACTCGCACAGGGCAGGTCAAGGCGCCCGGCGAACGCCATGAGAAAGACGACCGCCATCGCCTCGACGACCGCAGCCGCTACGTCCTCGGCTGGAGCAACGCCGCCAAGATCGCCGCGCTGGAAGGACAACTGCGTGCGCTCGAGATGCGCCTCGGCGGCATCGGTAGCCAGATCGCCAAAGCGCAGGGCGATCAGACGAAGCTGCGGCGGCAATTGGAGGTGTTGGCGGCGCTCAATGAGTTTAATGATTTTCGTGAGCTGGATTGGCAGAGTTGCTCAGCCACAATTGCTCGCCTGCAGGACGAGAAAGCGCGTCTGGAGGCTGCCAGCAATGCGTTGCTGGAACTGGCCGCGCAACTCGAGTCGATGCAGGCGGCGCTGAAGGGCAGCGAGAAGGCATTGTCGGACGTCAACAGGGAGTTAGGCGGTATCGACGCCAGACGCGAAGCGGCCGATGCATTGCGGGAGCAAACCGCGGCATGGCTGGCCGAGATCGCCCACGATACCCGCGAGCGGCTGGAAGCGCTGCGCGCGCAGATTCTGGGCGAGCATCAGCTTTCGGTCGAGTCATGCGACAACCGTGAACGCGAACTGCGTGACGCGTTGCAGGCACGTATGGACGCTGAGGCCAAGCGCCTGGATCGCCTCACCGAGCGCATCATCAAGAGCATGTCGACGTTCAAGGATGCATACAAGCTCGACACAGCCGACTTCGACGCCAGCCTCGAAGCCGCGTTCGAGTATCGCGAGCTGCTGGCGCGCCTGAATACCGACGATCTTCCGCGCTTCGCGGCTCGCTTCAAGGAGCTATTGAACATCAACACAATCAACGAGATTGCCAACTTCAACGGGCAACTGGCACGGGAACGCGAAACGATCAAGGAGCGCATCGCCCGCATCAATGAATCGCTGGCTCAAATCGACTACGACCCAGGTCGTTATATCGTGCTGGAATGCCAGGCCAGCCCCGACGCAGACATCCGCGATTTCCAGGCGGAGCTGCGAGCCTGCACGGAAGGTACGCTGACCGGTTCGGACGATGCACAGTATTCGGAAGCCAAGTTTCTGCAGGTCAAGGCGATTATCGACCGGTTTCGCGGTCGCGAAGGGCTGTCAGATCAGGACCGCCGGTGGACTACGAAGGTCACCGACGTGCGCAACTGGTTCCTGTTTGCCGCAAGCGAACGCTGGCGCGAAGATCACACGGAGTACGAGCACTATTCGGATTCGGGCGGTAAGTCGGGTGGGCAGAAGGAAAAGCTGGCCTATACGATTCTCGCGGCCAGCCTCGCGTATCAGTTTGGTCTGGAATGGGGCGCGGTACGGTCACGCTCGTTCCGGTTCGTGGTCATCGACGAAGCGTTCGGACGCGGCTCGGACGAGTCCGCGCAATACGGGCTCAAGTTGTTCAGGCAGCTCAATCTGCAACTGCTGATCGTCACGCCGCTGCAGAAGATTCATATTATCGAGCCGTTCGTTTCCAGCGTCGGCTTCGTGCACAACGATGAGGGGCGTGCTTCGAAGCTGCGCAATCTGTCGATCGAGGAGCATCTGGCGCGCAAGGCGGAGGGCTCAACGTGAGCTGGACGACCGCCGCCGACCTGAAAGCGCAGGTGCGCCGCTTGTGGGAGCGGGGTGATCTGTTGCGCAGCATGGTTAGCGAAAGCGACGATGCTGCGCCGAATGCCGAGCTTATCGCTCGCGAAGAAGCGGAGATTGGCCTGAGGTCCGGCTGTGCGTTCCCGCTGCGACTCGTCCTGAAGGGACCTGCTTCGGCCGAACTCACCGAGCGTTTCCAGGCCGTACGTGAATGGATAGCTGAGCTTGTCGCTATCGCGCAGATCCGCATCGAATGGCGCGAGTTCAATCATCGTGTCCTGGGTGTTCAGCGCGTGCCGCAGGCGGTCTGGATCGACGATCTGGACAGTGCGCTGGCGATGATCGGCAAGCGTGGCGACGCGGCGCGTTTCGGCCGGTTGCTCACCCTCGTGGGCTCGCGGCAGCCGACGCTGCTGGCATGGTTTCGCCGGCGTCCGCTGCAGGCACTTGAGCTGGCTAACGAATGTGAGCGTTTGCTGGCGGTGGTCGGCTGGATCGTACAGCATCCGCGTCCCGGCATTTACCTGAGACAAGTGGACATTGCCGGTGTGCACAGCAAGTTCATCGAAAACTGGCGCGGTGTGCTGGCAGAATGGCTCGATCTCGTACTTCCGCCGGAGGTCGTCGCGGTAGAAAGAAACCGGGGGGCGCAATTCGTGGCCCGTTACGGCTTCCTCGACAAGCCTGCCCGTATCCGGTTTCGCGTGCTCGACGCGCAGTTGCCAATGCTTCCCGGCCCTGCGCTCCCCGATATCGCAGTCGATGCAGACAGCTTTGCCGCGCTGGCCGTGCCGATCCGCCGGGTATTCATCACCGAGAATGAGACGAACTTCCTCGCATTCCCGCCTCTAGCCGATACGATCGTCGTCTTCGGTGCAGGCTATGGATGGGAAGCGCTGTCAAAAGCGGCATGGCTTTCCCGCTGCAGCATCCACTACTGGGGAGATATCGACACTCATGGCTTCGCAATCCTCGACCAGTTGCGCAGCCGTTTCGATCATGTTGAGTCGTTCCTGATGGACCGGGCGACGCTGATAGCCCACGAAACTCAATGGGGCGAGGAGCATGACCAGGTGCTCCGCGACTTGCCGCGGCTCGACGATGCGGAGCAAGCGCTATTCAACGACTTGCGGGATAACCGGCTTCGTAAAAATTTGCGACTAGAGCAAGAGCATATTGGCTTCCAGTGGGTTGAAACTGCACTCGCCACTCTTGCAAGACAGTGAAGTAGCCTTTCTACTGCACCGGACGAATATATCAAGAATGTGCCGCCACCGTTGCGTTCATGGCAGAGACCAGCCTTTCCTTGTCGCTCTTGCCGAGCCGTGCCAGCCACCAGCGCCCGTGACCGACCGCGTCGCGGCGCGTAAAAAACCGCCCCATCATTGTGTTGGCGCTGACTTCGGGGATGCGCAGCAGACCAGTGTGTTCCACGTGGGTCAATATTGGATGCAAATCACCGGGTCAGGCGGGTCCGAATTCGGTGCAAATCAACACTACTACGCCCAGGCTGGAGCACTGCGTAAGCAGATGAAGCGCCTCGCGATGAGTGGCTACCTGTTCGGCGGCGACGCCATATGCAATGCCGAACCGGCAAAACTCGGCGGCGATGCGGTCGATGCACGCGTGTATTGTCCGCAAGGCGGACCCGTTCTTGATCAAACCCAGGAAGGCCGTCAGTTCAAGGCGGACTACAAGCAACGCTTTCATACCGATCCGTTGACCTACAGTGCGGCCTTATACGACGGTGTGAATATCGTGGCGGAGGCAATGCAGAAAGCCAATTCGATCGAACCGGCCCAGTATCGGGCTGCGCTCGCTGGCATCGATTCTCACGGCGTTTCAGGGCACTATCGGTTCGACAAGAACCGCGACCTGACGGACTCTTCAATCACGATCTATACCTATCGAAATGGTGAGCCGACGCCCTTGGGATCGTCCCAACCCTGGATTGACATCGCCCAACCAGGGCGAAGGATCGCCGTGTGACTGGAGATGACCCGCTTTCGTGGACACGATCTATCCTGTCAAGAAGGAGGTGCGGATCATGTCCAAATACCGAGCGCCCTATGCACCGGAATTTCGGCAGCAGATCGTTGACCTGGTACATGCCGCCATCGCCCCGACCTTGGACCGCCACTTTCCGCACGAAATGGACGCTTACCGCTGGATGCAAGATGTAATTATAAGACGGGAAAGTGAGCGGACGAAACGCGGCTCGAGCGCACGTTCGAGCGCGCGATACCGGCGACGCTTACTTGGTGCTCGTCGCCTTCTCCGAATCACTGCCTGTCTGGGCCGCCCCGATCGGCGGCACGGCGTCGTTCATCGACGGCAGCGTCTCTTTCGGCGCCGCAGCGGCGTCAACGGGAGCCGGCTGGGCGGAGTCGGCCTTCAGGTAATGCTCGACTAGCGCGAAGAAACGCTGATAGAAAACGCCGGCGGGAATCGTCTCGCTCGCAACCTTCACCATCGAGTCATCGCTCGAGCCGATCGGCAGCGACAGCGATCCGAACACGCTCAGGCCGACGCTCGCCGACGTGTTGCTCTTCTTCAGCGCGTAGCGATCCTGCACCGCATTCACGTATGCGGTGCTGCTGTTGCTTTTGGGGTCGTCGGTTGTGCAGACCACATGGATTTCGATCACCGCGTGCGAATCGCTGGAAGGCTGGAAATTTTTCGAGCCATCGACCGAATCAGACCTCGTCGAACTGGCGATATATCCCTGGCTGAGCAACGCACGGCGGGCGGCTTCGCAAGCGGGCTCCGTCTTCGCGGTGAACTTGTGCGTATAGGGGCTGTCGCCTGCGTCGAACTGTTCTTGCTGGTAAAGCGGCTTCGGCGTCGAGCACGCCGACAATGCGCTCGCAAGCGCAAGCACGAAAGCCGCGGAGGAAAAGCGGAACGGAGTATGCATGGCTGAATAGGGTGGATCGGCTCGAGCGGTGAAGGGGTCTGATACCAGAAGGTCAGGACGCCCAATGCTCTTGCGTTGCATGAGAGGGACGCATCATGCGGGCGATCCGAAAGTGAACGGGGCGCGCCTATTATAGTTTTCTTTCCCTACAACAACCTTCGACGTTGTCGTGAGCGCAAATCCTGTCCGAGCGCCTCACAGAAGAGACCGGAATCTACGTACTGAATGCAGTCGAGCTTAACCAGTTTGTCGTGCGGTTCGGGCCGCCGGAACCGTCCGAAGCAACTGATCAAACGACGAAGGCGGTTATCAGCCGTGTTCAGACGGACGGCGTCTTCTTTGTGTCCGGAGCGGTTTGGAAGAATATGTGAGTGATGCGCATTTCAATCAGTCGACTGCACGCGCCTGGCTTTCAACACGCCGCGCTGTTGACGCCTTATGCGCGCTCAATTAACGCCTACATGCGCGGCTACATCGAGGCGCGTGGCGTCCACATTACACGTATCGTTCGAGCATGCGAACGACCGACAAAGTGGTCGCACGGATTGACACGGACTCTCTGCAAGCCGCCGTCGAGCGCCTCGGGCAGAATCCGGACGTAGAAGCTGTTTTCGTGGGGGCAGAAGCTTGCGTATCGCGGAACTCGTTCCAGAGCTTGAAGCTAGAATCTGGAAGCCGGTGATATCCAGCAACTTCGCCATGGCCTGGCACGCGTTGGGGCTCGGGGGGCGAAGACCGCGAGCCCCAACATGGACGGCTTTTTGCGCTGTAATCGGAGTCGGTAATCAACGCCGCCAACTGGCACCATCGAAAAGACTCCACTGGCACTACGCATGCGCCCAAAAAGCTGCGACGATGCCGGCCCTCTGAAGATGTCGTCGTACGCATACGGTAGCGATCGATTTGACCTTCGATTCACCGTCTACTGCGAACAAGCGACTCATGCAATTTGCCGATACGCCTTCCGTGCTGGGATGTCTTGCCCTGATCACCATGGTGGCCGGTATGACCAAAGGCCTGACCGGATTTGGCGGCGCACTCGTCATGGCGCCGTTGTTCGGGCTGCTGATTCCGGCGCCAGAAGCCGGCGTGCTGATCGTACTGATCCAGTTTGACGGTATTTCTGACGGTTTACGCGGGGAGCCTTTGCAGAGGCCTGCTTGATACCGTCAGAGGCATTGACGGTATACGTGACGGTATCTGGAACCGTGTGACAGGAGCTCGATTTCACGGGTGTCCCGGCTCCTGATCACGCTCCTGATTATGGTCGGATCAGATCAGAAGTTACGATGACATAGTTTATTGAGCTGACTTGCTCGCTCCCCGATCTTCGCAAGCCGGACTCCATGTCCGATCAAGCCTACGTCAATAGACCTCGGGCAGAGAGCGGCCACAACCTGCTTATCGAGCGAGGAAACTCGCCGTTGGAACGGCGGCATTACTCGGGAACCTGACGAACGAGCAACGCGCACAACTCGGCCTGAGCCGACGTTCGGCGATGAGGGCGCCGCATCGACTGCAGGTTGGTTTGCTGCCATTCGCAAACCGGGGGCGGCGAATGGCACTTCTCGGGCCGCAAACCGCCAGCCTGTTCCAGAGCCGGCGTTACTCATCCCCACATCAGGGTTGGCGTTTGGCGTGGCCACCAGCGGGTTTGCCAGCCGGCTTACGTGAACCCGCGGCTGGCTTGCTGGCGGGTTTGCTGCGTGGCTTTTGCGCGCCGAACGGGTTACCGCTGGACAAGCTTGTGCCTTTACCCGCGGCCACAGCGCGCTGCGCCGCAGGCTTGCGTTTGTTTTCGCCACTTTGCGGGTGCGGTTTTTTGCTGAGCAGCTGCATGGCGCCCGACGCAGCTTGTGGCACTTTGGGCTTCTTAGGTGTTTACGCCGACCGAAAATTCAGCCACATGTAGGGATCGCGCCGACTGAAAATTGAGCCGGGCAATCAACCTATCCTGCTAGTTTTTCTGGCAGGGTGTTTGGGGATGATCCCGATGACGATGATTGGCAAGGTGCGGCGGATGTTCCACCGCCAGAACAAGTCGGTACGCGAGATAGCGCGTCTCACAAGCCTGTCGCGCAACACGATTAGTAAATATCTGAACATGGATGTTCAGGAGGAGCCGAAGTATCAGCGGCGCGCCCAGCCGACCCGGTTGACGCCGTTTCATGAGGTGCTGGTGCAGGCGCTCAATGTCGACGCGCGGCGACCGAAGAAGGAGCGGCGCACCGCCTGGATGCTGTTCCAGGAGATCAAGGTCGGCGGCTACGACGGCTGTTACTCGCGGGTGACCGATTTCATCCGGGCCTGGCGGCAAGGCGAAGGCAAGGCGGTTTCGAAGTCGGCGTTTGTGCCGTTGCGATTCGAGCTGGGCGAGGCATTCCAGTTTGACTGGTCCGAGGAAGGACTGGTTGTCGGCGGCATTTACCGCAAGCTGCAGGTGTCGCACATGAAGCTATGTGCGTCGCGGGCGTTCTGGCTGGTTGCCTATCCGAGCCAGGGGCACGAGATGCTGTTCGATGCCCATACGCGCTCGTTCGCGGCCTTCGGCGGGGTGGCCCGCCGGGGCATCTACGACAATATGAAAACAGCCGTAGACAAGGTTCACAAAGGCAAGGGCCGCACGGTCAATCCGCGTTTCGCAGTGATGTGCTCGCACTACCTGTTCGATCCGGACTTCTGCAACGTCGCCAGTGGCTGGGAGAAAGGCGTCGTCGAGAAGAACGTGCAGGACAGCCGTCTGCGCATCTGGATTGAGGCGCGTGCGCAACGCTTCGGCAGTTTCGCCGAACTGAATGCATGGCTGGCGACCCGGTGCGGGTCGTTGTGGGATCAGGTGAAGCACCCGGACTATCGTGACCTGAGCGTCGCCGACGTGTTCGAGCAGGAGCGCGCCCATCTGATGCCGATGCCGACACCGTTTGACGGTTATGTTGAGCGCGCAGCACGGGTGTCGTCGACCTGCCTGGTGGTGATTGGCCGCAATCGCTACTCGGTGCCATGCGAATTTGCAGGCCAGATGCTCAGCACGCGGCTCTATCCGGGCCGTGTTGTGGTGGTGGGCGATGATGCCGTGGTGGCCGCCCATGAGCGACTGGCCGACGAAGGATTGGTGCGATACGACTGGCAGCACTATATCCCGCTAATCCAGCGCAAGCCCGGGGCGCTGCGTAACGGTGCGCCGTTCCAGGACATGCCCGAGCCGCTGCAACGCCTGCGTCGGGCGTTACTACGCGAGCCAGGTGGTGACCGGGTAATGGCGAAGGTTCTGGCGCTGGTCCCGGAACGCGGTCTGGATGCCATAGTGGTTGCAGTCGAGCTTGCATTGGAGCAGGCGCCGCCCTCCGGGCGCGTGAGCGTCGAGCATGTGGTGAACGTGCTGTCGCGCATGCGCAGCGTGCAGATGCCGCCGAAGATCGAAACTGCGCTACAACTGACGACACCGCCGCTGGCTGACACATCGCGCTACGACGGGCTGCGCCCGGCGCTGCAACAGCCGGAGGCCGGTCATGCGTGATCTGATCGTCGAACTCAAACACTTGCGGCTGCACGGCATGGCTGCCGGCTGGGCCGAACTGCTCGAGCAGGTGAATGTCGACGCGGCGTCTTCGCAATGGCTGCTCGAACGGCTGTTGCAGGCCGAGGTCGCGGATCGGGCCGTGCGTTCGGTCAGCCACCAGATGAACGCGGCGAAGTTCCCGGTGCATCGCGACATCGCCGGCTTTGACTTCGATGGCTCGCCGGTCGATCGGCAGCTCGTCACGCAACTGGCCAGCATGACGTTCACCGAGGGCGCGCACAACCTGGTTCTGGTCGGGGGACCGGGCTCGGGCAAAACGCATCTGGCGACCGCCATCGGCGTGTCCGGCATCATGCACCACGGCAAGCGGGTGCGCTTCTACTCGACCGTGGATCTGGCCAACGCACTGGAGCAGGAGAAGGCGCAGGGACGCGCCGGGAGGATCGCGGCGAGCCTGCTGCGCCTCGACCTGGTCATTCTGGACGAACTCGGATATCTGCCCTTCAGCCAGGCCGGCGGGGCGTTGCTATTCCACCTGCTGAGTCGCCTGTACGAGCATACAAGCGTTGCGGTCACAACGAATCTGGACTTCGCCGAATGGTCCAGTGTGTTCGGCGACGCGAAGATGACCACGGCATTGCTGGACCGGCTGACGCATCACTGCCACATCGTGGAAACCGGCAACGAAAGCTACCGTTTCCGCCATAGCAGCGCCAGTGCAAAGAAGCGTATCCGCTCGCGTGAAGCGGTGCGCAGAGCCGACGGTGCGAGCGCGAACGAATCAGCCTGATCGTCGCTTGCCGCGCAGTGGAAGCCGCTACGGGCTACGCCCTTCGCAGCTTCCACTGCGCAATACATCCTCACACGAAGGAGGACAAGCACTCCGCAAACCCATACACTTATCCACAACCGGTCCTGCTTCGGACCGGTCTCCACCCCGGCTCAAAGCTCGGTCGGCGCGGTGGCTCAAAATTCATTCGGCGCGGACACACTGGGCATCTCGACCTTGCGTGATCGGGTGTGCATGACAGCAGCAATGCTGGTGCTCGAACCGATCTTCGAAGCGGACCTTCCACCGGAGCAATACGCTTACCGTCCGGGGCGAAACGCCCAGCAGGCGGTAATCGAGGTGGAGGAGCGGCTGCATCGAGGGCAAACGGATGTCGTTGACGCTGACCTTGCGGACTACTTCGGCAGTATTCCCGACGTCGAGTTGATGTTGTCGCTCGCGCGACGCATTGTCGATCGGCGCGTGCTGCATCTGATCAGGATGTGGCTGGAATGCCCCGTTGAAGAAACCGATAACCGAGGTCAGAAGAAACGCACGACGGAGGCCAGAGATAGCAGACGCGGTATTCCGCAAGGCTCACCCATTTCACCCTTACTGGCGAATATTTACATGCGTCGGTTTGTGTTGGCATGGAAGAAGCTCGGGCTTGAGCGAAGTCTTGGCAGTCGAATCGTGACCTACGCGGACGATCTTGTGATCCTGTGCAAGCGAGGCAAAGCTGAAGAAGCGTTGTCGCGACTGCGCGAGATCATGAGCAAACTGAAGCTGACGGTCAACGAGGAGAAAACACGAATCTGCGTGGTTCCAGAAGGCGAGTTCGACTTCCTGGGTTACACGTTTGGGCGGATGTACTCCGCGACGACTGGCCTGGCCCGTATGGGTATGCGCCCGTCGAGGAAGAGTATCCGGCGCATGGTCGAAAAGGTTCATACGCTGACCGCTCATTCGATGACATGGCTCGATACCACGGAGATGGTGAGCAAGTTGAACCGCACGCTGCGCGGCTGGGCGAACTAGTTCAAGGTAGGGACAGTCAGTCGCGCATACCGGGCGCTCGACAGCTATACCTCTTCGCGGCTGCGTCGGTGGTTACGTAACAAGTACAAGGTAAGACGTCGCAGGGGCGGGAGCTATCCATCCTCGCACCTCTACGGGCACTTCGGCCTCGTTCGTCTACAAGGTCCTTGGTAGTGATGTACCGGCTCCGGTTGTCTGGACACGCTTTTGCAGCTCAGGCGGCCAGCTTCATCAGCCGTTCCTGACGGGCTTCGAGGGGTGATTTGAAGCCCAACTTTTCAAGACGCCAGTCGCGATTGTATCGATCCTTGAACGCGATGGCGGCGGCACGAACTTCCTCCAGGTTTTTGAAGATGCGTCCATGAATAGCCTGTTCCTTCATTGTCCGGTTGAATCGCTCGGCGACGCCGTTGGTCTGGGGTTCGGCGACGAAGGCATAGCTCGGCGCGATGCCCCAGAACCGGATCTGGTTACGGAAGTCGTCCGACGTGTACTGCGAACCGTGATCCATACGCAGCGACAGCCCGCGGCCCGCATCGGCGAGCACGGAACCGAATTCGTCCAGCAGCCCCTGGGAGATCGGCTCGAGGGCAGCAAAGCGGTCGCCAATCTTCGCGGCATGAATGCCGGTACACATGCCGTCGCAATGATCAACGGCCGAGAAGATCCACACCATGCCGTCGTCCACGGTCGCGATGCGCACGCCGTCGGTGCCCCACATCTCATTCGGGCAATCGGTTGTGATCCGGCCATCGTGAAGGTTGGGTTCGCCTCGCGCTTGCCGGTGCGGCGACAGCAGGCTGTGCTCGCGCATCAGTCGCAGCACGCGGGTCCGGGAGACCCGGATGTCGTGCAGGATACGCAAGCGCGCCCAGACCTTGCGATGCCCCTCGCCGATGAAGGGGGAAGCCACCAGATCGTCGCGGATGGCCTTCAGCAGGTCAGCATCGGGCATCTTCGGTTTCGGGCCGCGGCGGCCCGGGATGATCGGCACCACGTTGTCCGCTGTCCTCGCGCGGACAGCATAGATCGTCGAGCGGGGGAATCCGAGCACCTGGCAAACCCGTTGCAATCCAAAGGGCTTGTTCGCACTAACGGAGATCGCGCGGCTCATGTCGACGATCTCCGAGCGGTCAAAGGGCGACGGGCCTGCAGTTCACGTTCCTTGCGCAGGATCTCGTTTTCCATAGACAACTCGCCGACGCGCCGCACGGCGTCATTGAGCCGGGCTTCCAGGGGATCGCTGGTGCGTGCCTTCAGGCCGGCCTCCATGCCGGCCAGTGCCAGCTCACGCCATTGCTTGAGCACGGCGATCGTCACACCGACTTCACGGGACACGGCGTCGACGGGTTCGCCACGCAGCAACCGAAGCACCACGCCGCGTTTGCGACCGGTCGACCAACGCTTGACTTCGGCGGCGCCAGAGGCGCTTCCAGTCGCGCTACGCGCTCCTTCCAGCGCCTCTGGCGCAACCCCGTTTACATCTGTTTTCTTCAACATCAACAACTCCAGTTTGGGACCCACGTTTTACCCCAAATCTGTGTCCAGAAAAACAGGAGGCGCGGCAGTCCTTGGTAGTGACTTGCCGTGTACGAAGGCGTGATGTCTTGTCCGAGAGCCCAGTGCGATATGTGGTGTTGGCTCAAATGTGGTCTTGTGGCGCCCGAGCCGCGATCCTGACTGGATCAGGGCGGCTGAACGCCACATAAATTAGCGCTGGAGTAGCGTCGGAGATCCGAAGATTGACCCGGAGATCCGATCATGTTCAGTACGTTGTTTCATTACCCCCGTGTATTGGCTCGTCATCGCAATGGCCCTTCGGCCGATGATCGAGAACGGTATCTGGCCCACTGCGCAGAAGGCGGCGCAGCCCATTCGACGCTGTTGAGTCTGGCACCTGAGCTTCTGGCTATTTCCCGGCGCATTGTCCTCGACAGCGGGCGACTGATTCTGCCTGCGGAAGTCGAGATGGCCGCCGATCGCTGGGTTCGTTATCAGCGACGGCATCAGCGAATCGTGACGGGAAGGTTCTCTCGGGAACGGTTTATTCAGACTGCCACAGCCTGGCTGCGTTTCCTGGGGCAACTGCAGGAGCGGCTACCGGAGGCGCCGCCATTCGTCGATCTGGTTCAACGGTTTGACAGTTACTTACGCGAGGAGCGCGGCCTGTCGCCACACACGATCCACAATCGATGCTGGCACGTCCAGGCGTTTTTGTGCTGGCTCAGCGAGCAAGGGAGCAGCATCGACGAGATGCAACTCGAGCAGGTCGACGCCTTTTTTGCATTGAGACAAATGCAAGGCTGGTCCCGCGTATCGATGGCCAGCCTTGCGGGTGCTCTGCGAAGTTTCTTCCGCTATGCTGGTGAGCAAACCTGGTGTTCGAAGAAACTCGCCGCCGGTATCGAAGGGCCGCGTCTGTTCAGCCACGAGATGCTTCCAGTCGGTCCGAAGTGGGAAGACGTGCAGCGACTCATTCGCAGCACCGATACGGACAGCCCCCACGATATCCGTGACCGCGCCATTCTGCTGCTCCTGGCAGTCTATGGACTGCGAAGCGGTGAGGTTGTTGCGCTGACCCTGGACGACTTGGACTGGGAACATGACATCCTTCATATCGGCCGGCCAAAGCAGCGGTGCAAACAGGATTACCCGCTTGCGGCCGAGGTAGGCGAAGCGATTCTGCGGTATCTCGAACAGGTGAGACCTCATGTTGCTTCACGCTCACTGTTTCTCACCATAAGGGCCCCGTTCCGCCCACTCGTGTCCACGAGTCTGCACTACCTGGTCAACCGGCGATTGCGGGTTCTGAACATCAGTTGCCGTCATGGCGGACCACATTCGCTCCGGCACGCATGTGCGACCCGTCTGGTGGCTGAAGGACTCTCACTCAAGGAGATCGGCGACCATCTGGGCCATCGCAGCGCCTACGCAACACGCACCTATGCCAAGGTTGATCTCACCGCCCTCAGGCAAGTTGCAGACTATGCCATGGGAGACCTGCTATGAAACTGCCTGAAGCGGTCGCCGCGTACGTGGCCTACAAACAGTCTCTGGGGATGCGCTTTGCCACTGAGACGCGTACCCTGAAGTCCTTCTACCGAGTGCTCGGCAACATCGACATACGCGAGGTCGACGCTGATCGTGTCTATGCGTTCCTCGCAGGCAATGGTCCTGTCACGGCCTTCTGGCATCGCAAGCTCAGCGCGCTGCACGGCTTCTACCGCTTTGCCATTGCACGCGGTTACACCACCAGCTCGCCATTACCCTTAACGGTCCCGAAGGAACCCCGAACCTTCGTGCCGTACATCTATTCGCGAGAAGAGATGAAGCGTCTACTCGCGGCGACGGCGGATAGTGAGCGCTGCAATCTGTCGTCGCTGACCTGCCGGACGCTCCTGCTGCTCCTCTATGGTACCGGCCTTCGCATCGGCGAGGCTGTCGGTCTGAATCTGGCGGATGTGGATCTGTATTCAGGAATCCTTTGCATCCGTGAAAGCAAGTTCTACAGGACACGCCTGGTGCCGACTGGACCGGATCTGACATTGGTGCTGGTTCAGTATGCCGCCGAACGCAACAAATGGCCGCCGCTCAGTCCCGACGGTGCCTTCCTGCTGACGGAACGCGGACGGCGCCTGTCCAGAGCCGGCGCCGAGTATGCGTTCAAACAATTGCGTGAACGCGCACAGGTACATCGTGACGATAGCGCGCGGTATCAGCCACGACTTCATGACATTCGGCACACATATACGGTTACCCGGTTGCTCTCCTGGTACCGCGAAGGCGCCGATGTACAACGCCTGCTGCCTCAGCTGGCAACCTATCTTGGTCACGTGGATATTGCCGCCACCCAACACTACCTGACCATGACGCCAGAACTGCTGCGACAGGCGAGCCTACGGTTCGAGCGCTACGCCCGGGGAGGTGACGATCATGCGTGACACAATGCTACTTGGCCCATGGGTTCGGCGTTTCCTGCTCGAGCACCTGATCGGCGAGCGGAACCTCGCTCGCAACACCCAGCAGAGCTACCGTGACACGCTGTGCCAACTGATCCCTTTCGTTTCGGGTCGAGCCCACAAACCGGTTGACCGGCTGGCAATGACAGATGTGTCGGCCGAGATCGTCCGGGACTTCCTCTCGGATATCGAAGTCTGTCGAGGATGTAGCGTCGCGACGCGGAATCAGCGCCTGGCTGCTGTCCACGCTCTGGCTCGATTCGTTGGCGAGCACAGCCCGGAACATATCCAATGGTGCACCCAACTGCGCTGCATCCCCTACAAGAGGACTGCAAGAGCGGTGGTGCCCTATCTCGACAAACCTGAAATCGATGCGCTCCTTGCTTGTCCAGATCGACGTACATCTCAAGGTCGCCGTGACTACGCGCTGTTGCTGTTTCTCTACAATGCCGGTGCGCGGGCGGACGAGGCCGCCCACCTGACCATCGGCGATGTCGATGTGATCTCCAGCAGCGTGAGCGTTCTCGGCAAGGGGCGCAAACCGCGGCAGTGTCCGTTATGGCTCGACACCGTGCAAGAGTTGTGCAACCTCGCTGGGCAACGTCCGCCGCAGGAACGCGTATTCCTCAATCGCTGTGGGCAACCCCTGACGCGTTTCGGCATTCACGCGGTCGTAGAGCGTTACGCCGTCAAGGCGCGAGCCAAGATGCCCTCGCTGGCATCCAAGCGCGTCAGCCCGCACAGCATTAGACATTCAACTGCGACCCATCTGCTTCGATCCGGTGTCGATATCAATACCGTACGGGCGTGGCTTGGTCATGTCTCTATCGATACGACGAACGTTTACGCCGAAATTGATCTGGAGACGAAGGCCAACGCCCTGGCGCGGCTTGCTATACCCAGCGATCGAAAGGCGAACAAGCGGTGGGCCAAAGATCCCGCGCTGATGGCGTTTCTTCGGTCCTTGTAGCAGGTTTTTTATGTGGCGTTCAGCCGGCCGGATCCTGTGAGGAACGCGGCTTGAGCGCCGCAAGACCACATTTGAGCCAGCACCACATATCGCATCAAATGAGTTCGATTACATTTGATGCGGGAGATCTGCACGCTGGGTTCGATGAGCGGGATGTGGAAACGGGGTTAAGGCGAGGTTACTCGGGCACCGCCAGACGAAAGGGGCGGAAACAGACAAACCGAGCCTACCGCTACCGGGCCACATCTCGACTCTACCGAGTGCTGTCGATCGCGGTCCTGCGAAGCACGGAGTGAGTATGCGAATTTCATAAGACAGTGATCGGCCAGGAGGCGACATTCGACCGCAATTTAAACCAGTCCTTCGGACGTCAGCTTCGACCAGCAAACGGCTGTACGCTTGCGAAGGTGGTCGAGAGCGGTCTTGTATCGGCGATCGTAGTCACTGAGTGTAAACTCGCGTGATCGGACGCTTCTGGTCCTTCGCAGGCTCATGGGCTTGCCGGCTCACGCGGTTATTCGGCCTGCTCTACTCCTCAGAGACTTAATCGGAAAAGGGGAGGTCATGGCAAGAGATGAAATTGTCTGGGGGATCCTGGGCACCGCGAAGATCAACGACAAGGTTGTCATGCCCATGCACAGCGCGCCAAAGTGTCGGGTGAAGGGCATCGCGTCGCGATCCCAGGAGAAGGCTCGGGAAGCCGCAGCCAAATATGGTTTGACTGTTGCATACGACAGTTACGAGGGGCTCCTGGCGGACCCGGAAATCGACGCGGTATATATTCCGCTACCCAATCACATCCACGTGGAATGGACGATCAGATCCGTCGAGGCGGGCAAGCACGTCCTGTGTGAGAAGCCGATCGGGCTGGACGCCCAACAGGTTGAACGACTCATCGCTGCGCGCGATAGGAATGGTCGATGCATACAGGAAGCCTTCATGGTTCGCACGCATCCGCAATGGTTGAAGGTGCGGACCTTGATTGACGAAGGTGCGATTGGCGAATTGCGGGCGGTGACCGGCGGCTTCACCTATAACAACACGAACCCGGACGATATCCGCAACCAGAGCGAACTGGGTGGGGGCGGTCTGCTCGATATTGGTTGTTATCCCATCACAACGTCACGCTTCATTACGAGGTCTGAGCCAAGGCGAGTGGTTGCCCTGATGGAGCAGGATCCAATATTCGAAGTGGACCGGCTTGGCTCTGTGCTGATGGACTTCGATGGTGTGCAGGCGAGTTTCTTTTACTCGACTCAGACCCATAACTATCAGCGGATGCAATTTCACGGTACCAAGGGGCGGATCGAGGTCGAGATTCCATTCAATGCGCCAAGCGATCGACCAACGCGTCTGTTAGTGAGTGAAAACACAAGCGCCGGTGTCGGGACTGATCGCTGGCTGGAACTTCCGGTGTGCGATCAATATGGCATCGCAGCCGCCACGTTCGCGGAGGCGATATTGAGTGGAAGCCCACAGGCTGTTCCGCTAGAAGATGCGCGCGCAAACATGCGAGTGATCGACGCCGTGTTCCGCTCGGGTCGATCGGGCGCGTGGGAGCGAATCTCTGAAAGTTGAGGTGCTACGCAGGACCAACCTCCGCCGTTCAACGTGCAAGAAGTGCCAAAGCCAGGAGCCACCGGCGTACGTGTTTGCGACGCCGCGTCCCAGCGAAGGCAAAGTCCGCTGGTGTTTCAATTCGTCCGGTTGGGCCGAGAACTCGCCGGGCGCCACGGACTTAACTACGATCGTAGGTCGCCGAAAGCGGCCGTCAACGTGGTATCGGGCCCAATGACGGTTGAGGGTCGATTGCTGCTCTAGCCCGCGGCCAAGGGGTCAATGGATCTTTTGAGGCTTCATCGCATAAGTTTCTCGAAGCAACTCGACGAAGAAACAAGCCTCACCGCAATCTGTTTGATTTGCATACTTCTCGAATGCCGAGAACTGCGCATCGGCCTGGTGGTCGAGTAAAAATTCCTGTTTCCGGCCGAACATTGATTCACTCTGCCATTAGCGATACCCTTGAATCGTTCGTGGTCGTCGAATGCTGGTCAACCGGAGACAACCATTTCGTGAAGCGAGCGTGGGCTTTCTCCTACATTCTCGCCTTGAGCGCGATCCTCGGCGGATGCGGCAAGGATGGATCGCGAAACGCTACTCAGGAACCGGGCGCATCCGGGAGTCAGGCGCCGGGTCAGCTTGGGCAGGCCGCGAGCGACACACCCGCCGCATCGGGCGCGCAGGAGCGGAGCGCACCGGCCTCCGTCACTAAGGCGCAGTTGCCGGTGGAAGCAGCCGAAACACTTCGTCTGATTAAAGCGGGCGGCCCTTTTCCTTTTGGCGAGGACGGTGTCTTGTTCCGCAACAGCGCGGTATTGCTGCCGCAGCATCCGCGCGGCTACTACCACGCATACACAGTTCGCACGCCTGGCTCGGCGGATCGCGGGCAGCGCCGCATCGTATGTGGTGGACCGCGCAAGCAGACCGGCGACTGCTACTACACCGACGATTACTACGCCAGTTTCAAACGCATTGCGGAGTAACTTGAACCAATGAAAACGCCCCGGGCCTCCTATAAAGGAGACGCCGGGGCATTGTGTTTTCAGAGACCGTGCTGCGATGGCACGATCAGCGGCAGAGGTAACGTGCACCGTCTTTTGCCGCTCCTTCCCACTCGTATTCGGTCAGTTTCGGCCATTCAAGCCCCTCTCCTGGATTGTCGACAATCGAGCCGCCAAACGCGAACCGCTTGACAAGTTTCCATCGGCGAGTAAAATGACTGACCAGACAGTTATTAAACGAAGTGAGAAGCGACTTAATCATGGCCAGACCGAAAAGTGAGGAGAGGCGCCAGGCCATCATCGACAGCGCGATCAGGCTGATCGCACGCGAAGGCCTGGGTGCGGCTACGGCCGCCATCGCGAAAGAAGCGGGGGTGCCGAATGGCTCTGTGTTCACGTACTTTCCGACCAAGATCGAGCTGTTCAACGCGCTCTATATGGAGATCAAGGAAGAGCTGATTTCCACGGTTGACGACGGTCTGTCGGACGCAGGCGACGAGCGCGAGCAGCTGCTGCACATATGGGTGAGATGGACCCGGTGGGGCGCAGCTAATTCCGAGAAGCGGCGGGTGCTGGCTCAGTTGAGTGTGTCGGACGACGTACTGGAAGCGACAAAAAAGGCGGGATTTACTGCCGCCCATCGGTCCGTCAACCTGATCCGGCAGGTTGCCCGACATGGAGCACTGCGGGATCAGGATTTGGCGTTCGTCGGAGCAGTGGTGGAGTCGCTGGCGAGCACGACGATGGATTTCATGAGTCGGGATTCGAAACATGCCGAACAGGTCTGCATGGCGACATTCGAGTTTTTGTGGAAGGCCTTGCGATAATTCTTTATCACGTAAATGACTGTCTAGTCACTTGTGTAATGAGAAGAAGATTCAAGATGTCTAAAGTTTGGCTTATCACTGGAAGTGGAAGCGGTCTGGGTCGAATCATTGCCGAGGCGGCGCTGGCGGCTGGCAACCAGGTCGTCGCGACCGCTCGAAACATCCGCCAACTGGACCAACTGGTGGGCCAGTATGGCGCGAATGTCCGGGCGGTCGAACTCGACGTCACGGACGAGTCTCAAGGCCGGGCGGCGGTCGATGCAGCGGTCGATGCCTTTGGCCGACTCGATGTGCTCGTGAATAATGCAGGTTACGGGGACACCCGCCCGTTTGAGCAGGTTCCCTCGGACGAGTTTCGCCGACTGGTCGAGACCTGTTTTTTCGGTGTTGTGAATCTTTCCCGCGCGGCGCTTCCTGTCATGCGGCAGCAGCGCAGCGGACACATCATCCAGATTTCTTCGTTGGGTGGTCGTACGGCGTTCCCGGGCAACGCGGCCTATTTCGCGTCGAAATGGGCCGTCGGTGGCTTCACCGAAGGTCTGGCGCAGGAGACTGCACTTTTCGGCGTCAAGGTTACCGCTCTTGAGCCCGGTGGGCTGCGCACCAATTGGGGAAAGCGTGCCCACGCAGACCGACCGGTCTTGCTGCCAGATTACGAACCCTCAGTCGGTGCGAGCGTGAAACAGATGGAAGGCTATTGGGGCAATGAGTCCGGTGATCCCGTCAAGGTCGCACAGGTAGTCCTCCAGATTGCTGACGCCGAAACCGTTCCGCCGCACATTCTGCTCGGAAGCGACGCTTTCCAATTTGCGCGTCAGGCCGAGCAGTCAAGAGCAGCTGAAGCAGATCGTTGGCACGCGGTCAGCGTCTCAACTGACGTCGATGCTGTCGGCCCCGTTCCGACGTTTCCGACGACTTGAATTGGGCGTAATACAAGACTAGCTTGTCCTGAGCAGCCGCTTTGAAGAACGGCGACTGGCTGAAGTGGGTCGGGAGTGTGAGTTCGCCGATGTGGGAAGCTGCCGTCCGGCTGCTTGATGCCGCCACGCTCTAAAGAATACTGTCCAACGCCTTTGCGAGCCTGGCGACCGTGCCTTCGACGTCATGCAGTTTGTCCAGGCCGAATAGTCCGACGCGGAAGGTCTTGAAATCTTCAGGCTCGTCGCATTGAAGGGGAACGCCGGGCGCGATCTGCAAGCCGGCATCGGCGAATTTCTTCCCGGATCGTATGCCATCGTCGTCCGTGTAGCTGACCACGACGCCCGGAGCCTGAAAACCTTCGGCCGCCACGCTTTTGAAACCTGCGTCAGTCAAGAGTGAGCGAATGCGCTTACCGAGTTCAATCTGCTCCACTCTCACTTTGTCGAAGCCGTATGCCTCGGTTTCCTTCATGACATCGCGCAGCGTCGCAAGACTGTCCGTGGGCATCGTGGCGTGGTATGCGAACCCGCCGTTCTCGTAGGCTTCCATGATCTGCAGCCATTTGCGAAGATCGCAAGCGAAACTGGTGCTGGTTGTTACGTCGATTCTCTCGCGGGCGAGAGGGCTGAGCATGACCAGTGCACAGCAGGGTGGCGCGCTCCATCCTTTTTGCGGTGCGCTGATCAGGACATCGACGCCACTGGCCTGCATGTCGACCCAGATCGTACCGGAGGCGATGCAATCTAGTACAAACATGCCGCCGACGGCATGAACAGCGTCGGACACCGCGCGCAAATAGGCATCAGGCAGCATCATCCCGGACGCGGTTTCGACATGCGGGGCAAAGACCAGATCCGGCTTGTTTTCCCTGATCGCAGCGACCACTTCTTCGATCGGAGCCGGTGCATATGCGGCCTGCCTTCCTTGTCCGACTGGACGCGCCTTCAACACCATCGATTCAGACGGAATTCCGCCCATGTCGAAAATCTGCGACCAGCGGAAACTGAACCAGCCATTGCGGATGACAAGACACTTCCTGTTCGTCGCGAACTGCCGGGCAACGGCTTCCATGCCGAAAGTCCCGCTGCCCGGGACGACAACGGCCACCTTCGCGGTGTAGACTTTTTTCAGGGCGTCGGAAATATCGCGCATGACTCCTTGAAAGAGCTGCGACATATGATTGATTGATCGGTCGGTGTAAACGACTGAATATTCGAGGAGTCCCTCGCGGTCGACATCGGGAAGTAAACCTGGCACGTTCGCCTCCGGTAATAGACGAATAAAAGAATCGAAAACAGATTCTAACGAAAGCTACCTGCAACGGCATCGGCCGAGACGCCCCCGTTACCCATCTGGCACGTTTCGGCGCGGACCAGCCGTCGAGTTACGCGGGTTGGGAATGCTCTGGTGGCGACAATCGGCACGATTGCGAACCTTGGCCGGAGCGTGGTTTCAAAATAGACCTCCCATCGTTCTTGTGGGAGTGTGCCATGAAGACCGAACAATCCCGTGAGGCGTGGAACAAAAGCAAGCTGGTGGGCCAGAAGCCACCGTTGGGGCCCAAAGACGTTTGGGCCATCCGGACCCACCTTCAGAACGCTCATGCTGTCCGCGGTCTTGCCTTGTTCAACCTCGCAATCGACAGCAAACTGCGCGGCTGTGACCTCGTCAGTCTGCGAGTTCCCAATGTCACCCACGTCAATCAGGTCTTGCCGCGGGCGCAGGTCGTTCAGCGAAAGACGCAGCGCCCCGTTCAATTTGAGCTGACTGAGCCGACCCGGTCGGCAGTCCGCGCGTGGCTTGAGAAGGCCGCCCTGAGGTCGGAGCAGTACCTCTTCCCAAGTCGACTGTCGGCGTCCCCACATCTTTCAACCCGGCAATATGCCTGGATGATACGTCGATGGGCGGGCGCAGCTGGACTTGATCCGACCGTCTACGGCGCACATTCGATGCGCCATACGAAGGCAACCCTGGTTTACAAACGCACGAAGCTGCGCGACAACCTTCGTCACGCTTCGGCTGCCACGACCTCGATTTATCTGCAAGGCGACGAGGTCAAGCGCGCACGCCAGATGAATCCCTTCGCGGCCCGGTAGCCCGCGCTCAGCCGGCTTGGCGTGCAATGTTTTCCGCTTCCTGAAGCGCCCCCTGGATCAATTGCCGCCGATCGGGCGCAACGTCCCGACGCTTGCAGTATTCGTGTTTTCGTTTACCGCCGCGAATTGTGACTGCCCACTGCTGTCGCCACTATGGGGTGGCCCATGGTTAGCGCCGCCCACCGCCGATTCTGCCGCCGCCAAAACCTCCTCCACTAAATCCAACGCCACGCGACGCACCCCCCGCGCGATGCAGGCTCGTGTTCGCGCGATTGACGTCTCGCTGTACGGCATTGCCGCCACCGCCCACGCCCTGGAATCCGTTGTCGCGCCCGGCGGCCGCGTTGCGACCACGATAGCCGCCGCGCGCGTCCGCGCCGGCCATGCTGCGGCCGTATTTCTCACGCGTGGCATTGTCACGATAGGCTACGCCTTGGCGGTGATTCGCGTCGTGCCGCCAGCGTCCGCCATCGGTCTTGCGGGCGTCGAAGTTGCGGTCGATGTTTGTGGCTTTGCGATGGTCAACATACACGTCGCCGCCATGCCAGTCGGAATTGCCGAAAATCGCGGCGGCCGCGATCAAGCCGATGCCAAAGCCGAAAGCGGCGCCGGGATAGTAGGCAGGGTAGGGTGGCCAGTAGTAGTACGGATAAGCCGGGTAGCCCCACCCGCCGTAGACGACAGCTGGATCATAGACCGGGACGTAGATCACTTCCGGATCGGCGGGTTCGATGCGCACGATAGGTTGCGCCCCGGCCTCGCTGACAGCCGGCGCCTCCACGATCACGGTCTGCTGCGCATTTGACTCAAGGTGGCCAGATTCCTTCGCACGCTTTCGTAGCCGCTGCACTGCATCAAGCACGTCTTTCCTCTGGGCCAGGAAAGCGTCGCCGAGTTTCTGGGTCCAGTCGAGCTTGTCATTCGTTCTGGTCTGGGCGCCGCTCGCTCCGGGTAGCGCGGTGGTCGGCGCCCCGGTTGTCGGGCCAGCCGCCGGCGGGCCAGCGGTCTGACATCCGGCAAGCGCAAGCAGGGCGCAACACGAAACAGCAAATGTCCGGCGCGTCATGGTGACACCTTCCTCCAGCCATGGGCGGGATCAAAGGATTTCGTGGCCGCCGCCTTCGCAGCGATATTCGGCCCAAGGTCGCGCTCATAGACCTGGCCAGTATGGTTTACGATGAAACTCATCACTCCGGTATCGCCGTAGCGCACTGGCCATGCCGTTACGGCAAAGCCAGCAAACAGCTTGCCGTCGAGAACATAGTTCATCGCGCCGCCAGGGGCGTTAGGCCCTTGCGCGGTGAGGAGCTTATAGTGATATCCGTAATAGCCGTCCTTGCTTTCATTTTGCGTGCCGGCCCCTTCGAACGCTGGCCCAAGCGGGCTCTGGGATTCTCCCGGGGCGGTCGGCCAGTAGAGACCATCGTGTTTCCCGGGGGAGCTCGACAGCTTGCTTGCATAGACCATCATCTTGTCGCCGTCGTGGGGGGTCTCAGCGTATTCGTCCTGGGCGTCGCAGATCGCCTGCAGGGTCTGGATCACGGCAAGCTCGTTTCGTCCGATGCGGCGCAGGCGCATTTCTTTGGCGCCAGCAAGTGTGTCGAACTGCCAGCCCCTGGCCGACTTGACGAGTGGGACGGGTGAGGTCCAGCCATCGTCACCGACCGCGATGAACGCGTGGCTGTCCGATTTCTGGATGGTGTGAGCCACGCCCCAGGCTTTGATGAACTTGTCTCGGATCTCGGTGCCGACCGGAGGGATGATGTCGCGGAAATCGGCGCCCAGCATGTCTTTCATCGCCGGCTCGTTGTTATCCAGGACTGCCTGGCCGAAGGCCACCATCGCCGCATCTGGAGTATTGAAGTACTGGCGCGCATGAGCGTTTGTCACCCCAAGCTCAAAAAGAACAGCGCATGCCACGCCGACGCATATTCGCTGGGAAAATCCGCGTTGCTGGGTTCTCATGCTTGCGTCTCCTTGGCGTCCGCCTCCACGGCGCGGGGATCGCTGCCACGGGTCTGGCGACAGGACTTGCCGCGCTTCGTCATTCCTGGAGTGAACCGAGCGCCCCAAGAATTCAACCTGCAGGCGTTTGAGGTGGGATTGTGTGTCGAGACACTACTCGCCGGGCCCGCGTGAAGTTCCTGGCGTTATCGTGTTCAGCTTGACGGACCAGTTTCGCGATGACGCCTAACGCGAAGGCGCCTCACGATGCCGCCCCCGGTGGAAAGCTGGCGTTGCTGGTGCAAGGCAGCATCCGCACGACCATTATCAGCCGCGCCGCGCGTAGCTAACCCAACGGAGATTTGGTGAAAAGGCATCGTGAGGCGTTCGGTTGGCCGAATCATGACGGGACAGAATCCGGAGTCGAGCACGGAGATCGCCGAGGCGGCGCTAAAGCGGCTGAAAGTAATGAATCGATAAGCGGCAGCCGAATGGGCCACAGCAGCCTTCAATTGACTTCGACGCCGTTGCATTGAATGACTGGCGGAACGCGGCTGCAATGGCTGCCTGAAATGTCGGGCAAAGTCACCACTTACGATATCGAGCAGACGCTTCATCGGCGGCGGGTCGGCTGCAAAGGTCGCGGACATTCGGACGTCCGCTCGGTAAAAACAGCGGCCTCTTGTTCGACGATCGTGTTCGTTGCGTCCTCTGTCAAAGCAGCAACTATCCACGTCCCCTCGCTGGGCGTTCCTGCGGCTGCTGCCCAGCGCGCAGCTCGGACGGATCGAGGAAAAAGTTTCGGTTGCCGCCCATGCGCTCAACCATGAAGTCGATGAACGTCTTCACGCGCAGCGACTGTTCTGTTCGATGCTTGTAGTAGATATAGATCATGCCGTATTCGGTGACGTGCCGCGTCAGTAACGGAATGAGCCGGCCGCTTCTGATATGAGTCGTTGCGTTGAAGCTACCCAACTGCCCGATGCCGAGGCCCGATAGTACCGCCTGCGTTTCCATTTCCGTGTCGTTCACACAGATGGCAGCGGACACGTCGCGATAGACGATCTCGTCGCCGATACGGAACTGCCACTGCGCGAGCTTGCCCGTGTTTGCACGCCGGTACCCGGTGCAGCGATGTTGAGCCAGTTCTTCGATGGTCCGCGGCGCGCCGTTGCGTTCGATATATTCCGGCGATGCGCACACGATCAACTGAATCGGCACCAGTCGGCGTGCGATCGAGCCGCCCGATGGCGGCGGTCCACCGCGAAATCCCACATCGGAGCGGTCGGCCACGAGATCCGTGAACTGATCGTCGAATTGCACTTCGAGTTGCACGTTCTGATAAAGCTTCTGGAATTCCTCGAAGTACGGCCACAGGACCGGGAGCCCGAGCGCGCGCGGCGCGCTCACGCGCAGCATGCCGCCCACTTCTTCCTTCGAGCGCCGGACCTCGTCGAGCGCAGACGACAGAATCGCGAGCGCCGGCTTCACGCTGTCGAAAAGCCGTTGGCCTTCTTCTGTCAGGCTCAGCTTGCGGGTGGTCCGATGAAAGAGCCGCACGCCCAGTTCCTTCTCCAATCGCATCACCGCGTGGCTCGCGGCCTGCGGCGAGATGCCTTGCTCGACCGCCGCGCTTCGCAGGCTTCCGAGCGTCGCGGCGCGCACGAAATTGGTGATCGCACGAATTTCATTCATTTGTGGGCCCCAGATTCGCAAATAAAAATTGATCATCTCTCCAGTAATGGACAGCTAGTTTGTGTCAATCGTCGCGCCTAGCATGGCATCACCTCATCACACACATAGGAGAGACTTCATGGCTGACGTCCAACAAGGTGGTTTCAAGCGCGTATGGTTCATCACCGGCGCGTCGCGAGGTATCGGCGCATTGATTGCCGAAGCGGCGCTCGCGGACGGCAACGCGGTCGTGGCCGCCGGACGTAACGTCCCGGCCATCGTCGAGCGTCTCGGCGAGTCGGCCGCCGCTGCTGCCGGTTGCGCTGGACGTGACCGACGAGGCCCAGGCAACGGCGGCAGTGCAGGCAGCGGTTGAAAAGTTCGGCCGCGTCGACGTTCTGGTCAACAATGCCGGCTTCGGTCTGTTAGGTGCGGTGGAAGAATCCACCGACAGGGACGTCCGTCGCATGTACGACACAAACGTATTCGGCTTGCTGAATGTCACGCGCGCGGCGTTGCCGACTATGCGCGCGAACCACTCGGGCCACGTGATCAATATTTCATCGGTTGGTGGCTATCGGGCCGCAGCGGGATTTGGCGTGTACTCGTCGACGAAGTTCGCCGTCGAAGGCATTACAGAAGCGTTGCATGCCGAGTTGAAACCGCTAGGGATTCACGCGACAGTTATCGAGCCGGGGTATTTTCGTACGGACTTTCTTGATGTGTCGTCACTGGTTGTTGCGCCGGACGTGATCGACGATTACGACGAAACCTCGGGTGCGGTTCGCCGCAAGGCCGTGCAAATGAATCACAACCAGCCAGGCGACCCGACGAAGCTTGCGGCCGCCATGATCACGCTGGTCGACGCGTCGAACCCACCGTTGCGCCTTCCGCTTGGCACGGACACACTGGCTGCTATCGCTGCGAAAAACGCTTACGTGACGCAGGAAACAGAAACGTGGAAGGAGCTGTCGACATCGACTGACTTCGCTGCCTGAGTGACGAAAGCGGCAGCTGGGCATTGGTTAAGCCGCCGCCTGCCAGAATTGCCGTTGTAGCCTGGAAGTCGTTGCAAGAGGCAGGAGCCTGTCAGATTTTTAGTGTGCCGAGGTCATGAGACGATAACGGAAACAACGTCCTATGACCGACACGACAGTGACCAGGAAGAGCAAGAACCCGAAGGCACCGAAGCTGTTCCCCGATGAGCTGATCGATCAATTGCTTGCCCAAGTGCAGGGCAAGGATGCTGAGTCGATCCTGGGCGAATCGGGTTTGGCCGGCCAGCTCAAGAAGCAGCTGGCTGAGCGCATGCTCGCGGCCGAATTGAGCCATCATCTGGAAGCGGAGGCCGAGCAAGGCAAGGCCGGCAACCACCGCAACGGCACCAGCCCCAAGACGGTCCTGACGCCCAGTGCTGGGCTTGTGGATCGAGCAAACGGAGGGCGCCAGGTTCTGGCTCAAGGTCTTCAATGAACTGAAGAACCGCGGCTTGCACGACATCCTGATCGCGGTGGTCGACGGTTTGCGCGGCTTCCCCGAAGCGATCGAGGCGGTCTATCCGGCCGCCCAAATCCAAACCTGCATCGTGCATCTGATCCGCAATTCGCTGAATCTGGCGAGCTGGAAGGACCGCAAGCCGTTGGCTGCCGCGCTCAAGCCGATCTATCAAGCCCCCACGGCCGAGGCGGCGGCAGCGGCGCTCGATACCTTTGCTCAAAGCGAGTGGGGCCGCAAATTCCCTACCGTCGCGGCCATGTGGCAGCGCCAATGGGAGCAGGTGATACCCTTCTTTGCCTATCCGCCCGAGGTGCGTCGAATCATTTATACGACCAACGCGATATGCACTTGCCACCAGGTACGACAATGGCGCGCGCGAACTCTGGATCGTGATGGCCGCGTATGGCGAATGACCCAAGGTTACATACGCAGTCTGTCGGACACTGACGAGTGGCAAGGTGTCTGTTGTCGTTTATTCGATCTATAGAGAACTGATCGAGCGTACAAGTTAGTCTACCTGACTGAACCGTGTTGCTCCTCAGATCAACAAGGGAACGGCCAGGTTCAAGGACGCGCCTTCGCTCGCGAGAACTGAGGAGGCCTGGAGCCGCGCCGCCGCAGGCAACGAAGCGTACCTTCCTCAAACACGGTCCTGAAATTTCCCGGACGCGACGGCCTGGTGACATGTGCCCGGCACCCCGGAACTGACTTTGGACGTTTGTGCGACACATCATCAACGGCGTCCACGAGGAAGTTCAGATGCGCTCCGTACAGGAACTGGCGAGTTATTGCGACGGGGTTCTGAGGGGTTTGCTGCCTCTCCGGGAAAAGAAGTGACGCCTTTCGCCGCGGGCGCGGCGCGTCCCAGGACGCTTGACTATTGACTGTTGATCCAAAATAGACGAGCTTTACATCTGGCACCAGGTTCGCTCTTGTCTCGATCAGACTGTTTATCCGAGGTAATGATGTGGATCTATCGCGTCGATGAGCCGCGTCTCGGAGTCGTTCGCATTCGCGAATGGCGACGCCGCGCGCGCCTTACAGTCGGCCTTCTTGTTCTGCTGCTTGGCGGCTCCGCCACCGGGCTGGTCCTGCTTGATCAGTCCGATACCTCTTTCCCCAACAAAGTGTTCACGGCGCTTTGGGACGGGGTCAATCTCGTCACGACACTCGGTGACTTTGCCGAATTCAATCAGCCTCAGAAGACCTTCATGCTGCTGGCCATGTTCGCCACGCTGCTGATCGGCGGATTCGCGGTTTCGCGGCTGACGGGCATGCTTTCGGGCGACGATGTGATGGTTTATCGGGAGAACAGGATCATGGAACGCAAGCTCGAAGATCTCGCCAATCATGTTGTCGTGGTCGGATTTCATTCGCTCGGTGAACTCGTCGCAAACCGCCTGAGCAAAGCAGGGCAGAAGGTGCTTGTCCTCGTCGGTGATCAGGCTCAGGCAGACTGCGCGGCGGATCGCGGCCATATGGTCGTGCTCGGTTCGCCGGACGTGTTCGACGACGTGCTCAGGCGTGCGCGGCTGACCAGCGCCAAGGCGCTTGTCGTGACGACGCCCGACAGCAATAACAATCTGGCCATCACCTTGCTCGCTCATACGCTGAATGCCTCGCTCACGATTGTCGTGCCCGCCGAAAACCCGTTGAGAAAGGGGCTATTCGAGAGCGCGGGCGCATCCTACGTGGTCATTGCAGATGACATCATTGCGGATGCGCTGGTCGGCAGGCTCACAACCCAGGTGGAGACAACACCATGAAACCCGCGGTTTCGACGCAGACTCATCTGCATCGCATGCCCTTCCTGCAGGGACTTCTGCCCATCAATCCCGCGCAACTGCCGCACGACATCATCGCCGGAATCACGCTGGCAGCCCTCGGCATCCCCGAGGTGATGGGGTACACGAAGATTTCCGGCACGCCCACCGTCACCGGCCTCTATACGATTTTGCTGCCGCTGATCGCGTTTGCGGTCTTTGGTGCGTCGCGTCAACTGGTGGTCGCGGCAGACTCCGCGACAGCTGCCATCCTCGCTGGTACGCTGACGGCCGTCGCCGCATTGGGCAGCAAGGAATATATCGGCCTCACGAGCACCGTGGCGCTGGCAGTTGCCGTGATGCTCGTGTTTGCACGGATCTTTCGCCTCGGTTTTCTCGCCGACTTTCTTTCCCGCAGCGCCCTGATCGGCTTCCTGACCGGCGTGGGCGTGCAGGTCGCCGCAGGCGAACTCGCCGGGCTTATCGGTCTCGCGAAGCAGGGGCATGGGCCAATCATGCAACTGGTATCGGTGCTGCAACGCGTCACCGAGGCGAGCACGCCAACGACCGCGCTTTCGATCGCCGTGCTCGTGGTGATCGTGGGCTGCAAGCGACTGGCGCCGCGTGCGCCGGGTGCGCTGATTGCCGTGATCGGCTCCATCGTGGCGAGCGCAGTGTTCAACTTCGCTGCGCACGGCATTGCGGTAACAGGTGAAGTGCCCGGCGGGCTTCCGTCGCTGTACCTCCCGCCGTTGCATATGAACGAGATCAATCAGGTGCTGGCAACGGCCGCCTCGTGCTTCATCGTCATCATCGCGCAGAGCGCGGCGACGGCGCGCGCGTACGCCAACCGCTACAACGAGAAGGGCGACGACAATGCCGACATCATCGGCCTCGCGGCCGCGAACGCAGCGGCCGCGTTTACGGGCACCTTCGTCGTGAACGGCAGTCCGACCAAGACCGAGATGGTCGACGATGCGGGTGGCCGCACCCAGGTTGCCCATCTGACCACGGCCGTCATCGTGCTGCTGGTGCTGCTGTTCCTCACAAGGCCGCTCAGTCTTCTGCCTGCCCCTGTCCTGTCGGCCATCGTATTCATGATCGGCGTGAAGCTGATCGATGTGAAGGGCATGAAGGAACTCTATCGCATGCAGAAGGACGAATTCGTCGTCGCGTTGCTCGCGGCGTGCGTAGTCGTGTTTGTCGACGTGATGCACGGCATTCTCGCTGCCGTCGTGCTTTCGCTGATTGCGCATGCGCGGCACAGTTACCGCCTGCGCACGCGCGTGTTGACGCGCGGCCCCGCGGGCCGTTGGATCACACAGCCGCTCGCGCCGGATGTGCTTGCGGCGCCCGGCATCGTCGTCTACCGGTTCGAAGCGGACCTGTTCTATGCGAACGCCGGCCGCTTTACGGAGGAAATACTCAAACTCGTCAACGAGGCAAGTTCGCCATTGCGCTGGGTGGTGATCGACGCAACGGAGATCAACAATATCGACTATACGGCGGCCAAGACGCTGATCCAGTTGGGTGCGGAGCTCGACCGGCGCGGCGTGGGTATAGCTGCGGTCGCGCTTCCGACGGGTGTGCGGCGTGCGATCGAACGGTATAAGGCATTGCGTGCGCGCGGCGCCCATCGCGAGATCTTTGCGACGGTGGATGCCGCGATTGATGCACTGCGCGATCTTTCGCCGTCTGCATCCGCGCCTTCACCTGACGCAAAACCGGAATGAAGCACACAGAATGAAGCAAAGCCGCTTTGAAGTTGAATCGAAAAGAGGAGTGACACGTGGCTGAATCCGCTGCCGAAAAGCGCAATGAACCCGCTGCGCAATGCTCAGATCCGAAGACACTGGTGGCGCAAGAAGACCCTTCCGCGCTGTTTGCGGGGCGTGGCTCGTCGGCTGCGCGTCTCGAGCAGGGCAAGGCGGCGCGCGCAAAGGTGCCGCGCGCCAGGCTGGCGGACTGCAAGATCGAGGGGCGGGATCCCATCGCGCTGCTCGACGCGTCCAACGCGGGCCGGGTGACGGAGCTGATACCCATTCGCTACGGGCGCATGGTCGCGAGTCCGTTCGCGTTCTATCGCGGTGCCGCACCGCTGATGGCATACGACCTGTCGAAACTGCCGCATTCGGATGTGATCGTGCAACTGGGCGGCGATGCGCATCTGGCAAATTTCGGACTGTTCGCGAGCCCGGAGCGGCGTGTTCTTTTCGGACCGAACGACTTCGACGAAACGCTGCCCGGCCCCTTTGACTGGGATGTGCGCAGGCTGGCTGCATCGTTCGTGATTGCCGCGCGCGAACGTGGATTTGCGACGCGTGACCAGCGCAGTGTGGTGCGCCGGCTGTGCGAGACGTTCCGCCAACGGGTCGCTGACTTCAGCCGGATGGACACGCTCGACGTCTGGTACTACCAGTTCAAGGCGGCGGGCATGCTGGCCATTGCCGATTCGACGGAGGAAAGAAGGAAAGAACTGGCCGTGATCGAAAAGGCGAGACAGCAGTCGTCGCGTTCCCTGATGACTCACCAAACCGAACTGGTCAACGGCAAGCTGCGCATCAAGGACGTGCCGCCGCTCGTTTATCACGTCCCATTGGAGAGCCCCCACGATCGCAAACAGTACGACGCGCTGGTCCGGCGCTTCTTCGCCGACTACCGGTTGACGCTTCCCGATGACAGGCGCGCGCTGTTCGATCGCTATGAGCTGGTGGATGTTGCGATTCGCGTCGTGGGCATCGGGTCGGTGGGGACACGCTGCTACGAGGCCCTGTTCATGGCCGACGGACAGTGTCCACTGTTCCTGCAACTCAAGGAGGCTCGGGCTTCCGTGCTGGAGGGTTATCTGCCGCCCAGCCGTTTTCCCAATCATGGCCAGCGCGTGGTGAACGGGCAGCATCTGCTGCAATCGGCCAGCGACATCTTTCTGGGTTGGTCCAAGATGCGCCATACAGGCAATGATTTCTATGTTCGACAGTTGCGCGACATGAAGGGCGCATTCGACTTCACCACGTTCGACGTTGAAGATCTAGGCGAATATGCGGTTTCCTGCGCCCATGCGCTGGCCCATTCGATGGCGAAAGCGGGCGATCCCGCGCTGCTTAGCGGATACCTTGGAAAGTCGGGTGCGTTCGACGAAGCCATCGAGCGATTCGCGCTCGCTTATGCGGAACAGAATGAGGCAGACTGGACGGTTTTGAAAACGGCAGTCAAGGCGGGACGTATCCAGGTCATTCGTCAATGAGTCTGGAGCGCCCCATCGGTTGTGCGCACCCGCATTTGCTGATTCTCTATTCGTAAGCCAGGCCGGTCCGACTCACCTGCTCAGATGGGTCCGGAGACGGACGAGAGCTAACCGGCTACCCGTCCGGCGACGGGCGTTCGCCTGACTTCCGACAGATAAATCAGGATCAACGAGACCCAGACGATGCCGTATAGAAACATGAAGCAAGTCGAGCGGATCCTGAAGAAGTCGAGCAGCAAGCCAAACAGAATCGGCAGCAGGAAGCCGCCAAGTCCGCCTGCGAGACCGACAATACCCGTCACCACACCCATGTTATCGGGGAAGCCGTCAGCAACATATTTGAACGTCGACGCCATCCCGAACGCAAGCACGGCGCCAAGTGCAAACGTCAGCAGGACAAATACGATCAGCGTGACCTCGAGATGCAGGCTCACCGTGCCGTCTATCGTGTGAATGACGAAATCGGTAAGCGGATACGACAGCAGAAACAGGCATATCCACGCAACCCAAAGCCCCCACCACGTGACGTTGTGCGCGCCGAAGCGGTCGGCAAGTCCGCCGCCCACCGCGCGCAGGATCGACCCAGGCAGCGAAAACCCGGCGGCGAATGCGGACGCCATCACGAGCGACATGCCATATTCGGCCTTCAGATACTGCGGTATCCAGAGCGACAGGGCAGTGAAGCCGCCGAAGGTAAACGAATAGTACTGGCACAAGCGCCATATATGACGATTGCGCAGCACCTTGAACGAGTCGAGCCACGAGCCTTGGGTTCGCCCGGCACCCGGGTCGCGCGCCGACGCGAACCAGAAGATCACAGCGGTAACCAGCAGCGCGACCGCATACGCGCGCGGCACGAAGCGCCAGCCATAAGCGGCCTGCAGGGACGGCGTGATGAACAGATTCACGGCTGCGCCGGCCGTGCCCGCGCCGAAGAATCCCATTGCGAAGCCGCGTCGCGCCGGCGGGAAGAAGCGCGCGACATACGGCGTCCCAACGGCGAAGGATGCGCCGACGCAGCCGAGAAAAAGCCCGATCAACAGAAACTGCCACAACGTGGTTGCGTAACTGACGATATAGAGATCCTGTGTCGGTCAGTGAGCGTTCCCAAGCATTAAAGGATGCGAACGCGAATAAGTAAAGTTGACACCTGAATTGGCCAGTCAGACTTGATCCCGATCAATGGACCCATGCAATTGGCATCACTCCCGTAGCGTGGAGCGATCGCTTAATGCCTCCCCGATGCAATATCCGGTCCTGGCGGGCGGACACCTCGGGGACGCCTCGCTCGGGTTTTCCCAGGGCCAGGGGGCGATTCCTGGCGACACCAACAACGGACGGCACCGCCAGACAGCCATTTTTGTAGATACAGTGGTTTTCTGATCCATAAGTTGATACAGGTCAACTCGAACCTGGTTGGAGGGCGGATGATGAATTCATCTGCGGTGTTTCATGCTGCTGCCTGCTTGCGGCTTCGCGCTGCAGGTGTCGCCGTAACGAAGAATGCAGGGAGATCGCTTCCGTCAGTTGTCGCCCCGAGCGCTATCTATTGCGCGTTCGATTTGAAGTCCAGCAGCATGCGACAAAATGCGCGTCGACAATCTTTGGTGAGCATCTACTCTTGAAACATGCTCCAAAGTGCAGGGGCTCAAATAAACGGAGACGACAATGTTCAGCCCACATGAGATTGCAGCGCTCATGCTGCTCGAGACCAACCAGAATTCGAACAATCTGGATCTTGATGACCTGGACGCCCTGTGCGAGCGTCAGCTTGTTTCGCTAGAAAAACTGGCTTCAGGATACGCGCATGTGCGTTTGACTCCGCAAGGCCACTCGATACTCAGATCAGTCGGACGGATGCGCTAGTTCATGCGCGGGTTAGTGGAAATGTACGCAGCAAATGGTACGCATTTGCTGAGGCCTGCAGGCGGAGGATGAAATGCAACAGCCAGTAGCGCGCCGGGCGATACAGACGATCATCCGCGAGCATCAGCAGCTTTCGGCGGTGATCAACGGCATGATGCGGTTTGTCGACTCATTGGACACGAGTGCGCATGCGCCCGGACCTATGGTGATGCGGGCCATGCTTTACTACATTCGGGAATATCCGGAAAAGGTGCATCACCCTAAGGAGGACAAGTATTTGTTCATGCGCTTGCGATTGCGCACGAATGAACTGGACGACGTCATCGACGAACTGGAGTCGCAGCACGTACAGGGCGAAGCGCGTGTGCAAAGTCTTGAACGTGGCTTGATGCAATATGAGGTGGACGGTGACTCAGCGATTCCTGAGCTGCGGAAGATGGTAGAGGAATACGCGGCGTTTTACGGTAACCATCGGCGGCTGGAGGAGGAAGTGGTTTTGCCCGCTGCGTTACGATGCCTTACCACTGCAGGCTGGATAGAACTGGATGAAGCGTTTGGCGCGAATCGCGACCCCTTTGACAGCCGCGAACTCGAGACTGATCTCGACCATCTGTATTCAATGATCGTGAACACAATGCCGGATCAGGTCGCGTGAATATATTGTGCAGATCAGTCAAAACGAAGATGGCGGGCGGAGTCACGTCGAAGCGGTTAATGGGAGTTGACTCGCCCGCTCCTCGATCCTCACGAGCCGGACCTCAGATCGAGCGTACGTCAATAGACATTGCGCAGAAACTCTTTTCGACTTGGAACACGAGCCCGCGGCGCCCGCCGGCTATCAGATTCGCTATGGCTTACCTCAATCCGGGTTCGATGAGAGGCGACCCGCCTTGACCGGCGAGCCGGCATCTTGGCTTGACCGGCGAGGCCCGCCGATCCAGTGAACTGCAGCAGCGACGAGCCCGAGCGCAATACCAAAGGCGACGATGCCGACCCAGCCGAAGCGGGTCATTAGCCAGCCGCTGACCATCGTCCCGACGGCCCCGCCGAAGAACGTGGCGGTCATATAGAGGCTGTTGATGCGGCCCTGTGCTTTCGGATCGACTGCAAACGCGCGGGTCTGGTTGGATACCAACCCGGCCTGCACGCCGATATCGAGCACAATGACGCCGATCACCAGAAAGGTAAGCGAGGCGTTCGCGCCGGAGAGAAGCAGGTAGGCAAGCGTAACGATGCTGATACTGGCCCCAACGACACTGCGGGTCCCGAGCCGGTCGGAAGCACGGCCGCCGAGTGAAGCGGCAAACGCGCCGGCTGCGCCGACGATACCGAAGCCGCCCGCCCACGCACTGCCAAGATGCCATGGTCCGCTGGCCAGGAGCGCCGCCAGATTGACCCAAAACGCGTTGAAACAGGCCCACAACAATGCCTGGACAATCATCGATTCACGAATCGGACGATTGTCCCGCGCCAGTGGCCACAGCGAAGCGAGCAGGCGTCCGTAGGAAAGGCTCGTCGAGGGCACGCCCCGCGGCAGGAGCAAAGCGGCGGCGACCCAGACCGGCACCATGAACAGAGCTTCGAGGGCGTAGACCGCGCGCCAGCCATAAGCCGCGCCGACCACGCCGGCGATCGTGCGGCCGAGCAGGATGCCGACCATGATGCCGCTGACGACTGTCCCGACGGAACGCCCGCGCTCGCTCGGCAGCGACATGACGGCCGCGAAGGGCACGAGTTGCTGTGGCACGCAACTGACGATGCCAAGACCAAAGGAAGCCGCGATCAGCGCCCAGATGCCGGGCGCGATCGCTGCCGCCACGGCGAAAGCGAAGGCGAGCGCGATCTGACCGAGCACGAGCTTGCGCCGGTCGAAGCGGTCGCCAAGCGGCAACAGCAATGCAAGCCCGGTCGAGAAGCCGAGCAGCGCCGCGCCGGCGACGAGATCGACCTTCGTCAGGTCGACCCGCAGGCCCGCTGCGATCAACGGCAGGATCGGCTGGGTGCAATAGATGTTGGTGATCACCGCACCGGCGATGAGCGCCATCATGACGATCTTGCCGCGCGACGCTACCGCGGGCGTAGGGGGACTTGCGGGTGGGGTGGGCAGGCCGCTCACGGGATTCTCCTTGATATTTCAATCTTTCCGGCATTGGCAGTTACATGCTGCGGTCCAGAACTCGGTGTCGAACGTTACACACTTGCATTCATAAAGAGAATCCATCACGATTGGGAATCATCCTTCCACCATTTGGTAGGCTCCATGAATCGTCTTGAATCCATGTCTATCCTCGTCGCTGTCGTTGATTCGGGCAGTCTGTCGGCTGCCGCGCGGCGCCTCGGCATGCCGCTGGCAACGGTCAGCCGTAAGGTTGGGGAACTGGAATCGCATCTGAAGACGCGTCTGCTTCACCGCACGACGCGACAACTTTCGTTGACGGACGCCGGGAGTTCATACGTGGCCGCCTGCCGACGCATTCTCGAAGAAATTGGCGAAGCCGAGCGCGCTGCAACGGGTGAATACGCCTCGCCTAAAGGCGAGCTCGTGGTCACCGCGCCGGTCGTTTTCGGGCGCTTGCACGTCGTGCCGGTGGTTGCAGAGTTTCTCGCGCACTATCCGGAGATCGACATTGACCTCGTGTTCACGGATCGCGTCGTGCATCTGATGGACGAGCACGCCGACGTCGCAATCCGGATTGGCGAATTGCCCGATAGCACGCTGATGGCAACGAGAGTCGGAACGGTCCGCCGGGTGATATGTGCGAGTCCCGCCTATCTGGCAACGCATGGCGTGCCGGCCAAACCACGCGATCTTGCCAGGCATGAGTGCATTACCTTCGAGGTCCTCGCGACGAGGCGCGCCTGGGTTTTCGAGTCCGGCAAGTCAGAGCTGTCCGTGCCCGTTCATTCACGGCTTGCAGTCAATACGGCCGAGGCAGCGATCGCAGCCGCGATTCTCGGAGTTGGACTGGTAAGTGTGCTGTCCTACCAGGTTGCAGACGCTATACATGACAACGCACTTTGCGTCGTGCTCGACAATTTCGAGTCTGCGCCATTGCCCGTCAATCTCGTGCATAAGGGACAAGCGCCCCTGCCGTTGAAGTTGCGTGCTTTCCTCGACTTCGTGACGCCACGCCTACGCGCTCGTACATCGCGCATACTCACCGACGTCACGACGGCTTGACTGCCGAGGCGGGCGCATCTGTGCGCAACGCGGAGTCAAATGACGCATTTGATAGAATATTTCTCGAAGCCCGCCACCCATCCGCATACGCAATTGCGAGCGCCCCGTCTGATGTTCCCGAGCACTGATCCCAGCTTCTTCTTCCTCCTTTCCGACAGCTACCGCCGACTCCTTGGGAAGGCCCTCGTTCCCGAGGGCATGAGCGTATCCGAGCGCGCTGCGTGGCTTTACGAGGCGGCGCCGTTCGGCATTCTTGCGCACAATACCGCGGAGGATCCCGTCTTCGTTTATGGCAACAAGCGCGCACAGGCAATGTTCGGATACGACTGGAATGAGCTCACCGCGGTGCCCTCGCGTCTCTCCGCGGAAACGCCCGAACGTAGCGACCGTCAGGCATTCCTCGATCAGGTCACGCGCGATGGCTTTGTCACCGGATACCGGGGCGTGCGCGTCGCCAAATCAGGCGTGCGCTTCTGGATCGAACGGGCTACTGTATGGCAACTCACGGATTCGGCGGGAAACTACCGAGGTCAGGCGGCCATGATCCCTGAGGTAAAGTTCATTCGCGATAGCGATTGAGTTCATCGCGGTACCGCGTTGGTTTGAGCCGGCACCCGCCTGTCATTCGAAGAACACGTCGGTGGGAATGTTGCGTCCCGATGGATTGCGCATCACTCCCAGGGGACGCTCGGCTGTCCGGCCGCCTCCGCAAGAATCCAGTCACGGAACAACTGCATGGCGGGCGCCATGCGTCTCGATTTCAACCACGTCAGCGAGTAGCTCCCCGTTTTGACCTCCTCGCTGAAGGGGCGAACGAGCAGTTCCGCTTGCAGTTCGCGCGCGAACATGAGCGGCGGAGCCAAAGCCACCCCTGCGCCCTGGACGGCAGCTTCCACCATCAATCGGGACGAATCAAAAACCGGACCGTTCACCGTCCACGGCTCGAGTTGGGCGGCCTGGAACCAGCTAACCCATTCGTCGGCACGATATGACCGCAGTAGTGTCTCCTTCGCCAGATCACTCGGTGCGGCAAGCCGTTTCGCAATGTTGGGTGCGCATAGCACCGTAAGCGGTGCGTCGAGCAACACCACACTGTGGGTCGCAGGCCAGACGCCTTCGCCGAAGCGGATCGCAAAGTCCAGCCCCTCCCTTGCGAGATCTACAAGGTTGTTATGGGTTAGCAGCCGCAACTCCACGAAGGGATGTGTCTCGCGAAATGATTTGAGCCGCGGCATGAGCCAGCCGACGGCGAACGTTCCAACCACGCCAACCGTAAGCACCTCGTGAAAATGGCCGCCCTCGAATTGCTTGAGTACGCCCTCGATGCGTCCAAACGCATCGGTCAGGACGGGAAGCAGCGCGCGGCCTTCGTCGGTCATGTCCAGTCCACGCGGTAAGCGCCTGAACAAAGCGGTTCCTAGCCTCTCTTCAAGCGTTCGAACCTGCTGGCTGACGGCCGCCTGTGTCACGTTGAGCTCCTGCGCCGCGCGTGTGAAACTCAGGTGTCGTGCCGACGACTCGAACGCTCGCAGCGCGTTAAGCGGTAGATGTGGACGCATGGGAGTCCAGACATAAGATTTTCTGGATCTTCGCGGAAAGGTGTGATGAAAAATCGCCATTTTTCAGATTCGAGGCAGCATGCAAGTGAGGATCTTCAGGCGCAGATATTCCTCATCTCGCAATCCGTACGCGCGTCGCTGGATAACCCGAACCTTGTTGTTGAGTCCCTCAACGAATCCGAGCGGCACCTTGTTTTCTGGCTTGCAATAGGAAGCAATCCCGTCCCAATGACGCTCGACCATCGCGGCAAACTTCTCGTAGGGCTTCAAACGCTGCCACTTCAAGCTGGATTTCCAGTTCTCGAAGAAGCGACGTGCCCAGCCTTCGCGCTCGTAGTCCCACAACTGCCCGAACGACTCCTTGAGCAGGTACGCGGTATTCAGACGTCGGTTCGCTGCGAGCAGCGTCTTCAACGAGTTCCTGCCTTCCATCGACAGGTTCTCGCGATGACTGAGCAGAACGTACTTCTGGCCTTTGATGTAGCGCCGCTGCTCGCCTTGCAGGCGAGCGTATTCGCTCTTGCGCACTTCATCCAGGGCTTCGTTGAGCTGCTTTATGACGTGGAATTTGTCGTACAGGATGGCCGCATGCGGCACGCGTTCCTGCGCGACGTTGTAAAACGGTCGCCACATGTCCATCACGACAAGCCGGATGCCGCGGGCTTTTTTCTCGCCCAGCCAGTCATAGAACTGATGCATGCTGGCCTCCTTTCGATCTTCGCCACCAAACCAGATTGCACGGCCCCGTATCAGGTCGCTCACAACAATGCGGTACGTCTGTCCCTTGCCAATCGAAATCTCGTCGATGCCGATGACCTTCGGCCCGGGCGTGCCGAACCGCTCCAGTTGCGCCCGCATGTACTGCATCTCGAGGTCCTTGACCGTGTGCCAGTGCAATTGCAGTTCGTCAGCCACGTCCTTGATCGTGCTGTCGCGACAGCGGCGACCGACGTACCACGCGAAGCGCTTCGTGTAGTGAGGGATGTCCGCCAGAAAGCTCAGTCGTTCGCCTTTCACGCTGCCATCGCATCGACAGCGGACCCGACGAGCTTCGAGTTCCAGGTAAATCCGTACATCGCCGTTCGGCAGATCTCGAACGCGACGCACCCTGCGATCGTGGATCGAGCACCGCCGACCACATCCCTTGCAGGCCGTTTTTTTGAGCGCCGAAACAGCGTGACGACGCGTGCCATGCGATCACCGAAGACACCGCGCAGCGCTTCGCAAGGACGGAACCCGTCGAACCGGTATGCGTCGGAAAGACGCTTGAGTTTGCGTGAAGTAGCCATCGCGAAATCATGCCCGATTTCGAGAGGCCATCAAGACGCGCAAACCCTTGCCCAGATTGGCTCTCCGACATTTTCATCATGAAAAACCATCACACTTTTCCGCGAAGACCCGATTTTCTTTACTCAAGTCCAAATTATCCTCGTTTGCCAACGGCTCGCAAAGGGACGATATTCGCGCCTCTGCCGGGCGCTCGCGTTCATCGATTCATAAAAACGAGTTGACAGCCATGACGTATTCTCAAAACCGCCGTTCCTTGTTGCTTGCCGCCGCGATGCTTCCCGTGGCGCGGGCGGTCACTGCCCGGGCAGCCGAAGGGCCACAGCCGACCTCGACCGAAGCCCAGCTAGCCACGCTGGAAAAGAGTTCCGGCGGACGCCTGGGTCTGTTTGCGCTCAACACGGCCACCGGCGAGCAGACCCGCTACCGCGCGGACGAGCGCTTCCCCTTCTGCAGTACGTTCAAGGTGATCCTGGCCGGTGCGATTTTGACCCGGAGCACACGGGTTCCCGGGTTCATGCAGCAGTGTGTCAACTATGCGCAGAGCGAACTCGTTCACTACTCGCCTGTTACCGCGGAACACGTCGGCGACGGCATGACCGTTGCCGAATTGTGCCGCGCGGCCATTCAGTACAGCGACAACACCTCTGCCAATCTGCTGATGAAGATGCTCGGCGGGCCGGCCGCCGTTACCTCGTTTGCGCGCTCAATTGGCAACAGCGAATTCCGTCTGGACCGTTGGGAGACCGAATTGAACTCGGTCGTGCCCGGCGATCAACGCGATACCTCCACACCGGCGGCAATGGCTCGCAGCCTGCAAACGCTGGCGCTCGGCGACACTTTGCCGCCCCCTCAACGCGCGCAATTGCTGGACTGGCTGCGTGGTAACAAGATGGGTGCAAAGCGCATCGGGGCCGCCGTTCCAGCCGATTGGCAAATCGGCGACAAGACGGGAACTGGCGACTACGGAACCGCGAACGATATTGCAGTGCTCTGGCCTCCGGCACGTGAGCCTGTCGTCCTCGCGATCTATCACACGCAACTGGCAGCAGACGCGAAGTCGCGCGATGACGTTATTGCAGTGGCGGCTCGAATTGTCGTGAACGCTTTGGGCTGATTCCAAAAGAACAATCGTGAAAACCTGTCTCTCGATTCCAGTCCTTCCGGGCGCCGTCATGTTTGTGAATTCTGTCATGGCTGCCGCCGCCCCTGCAGCAAAGGAGACACAGGTCTTGCAAAGAATCCACGTGCAGGAAACCGATCGCGAGATGGGCATGGGCATTGCCGAGTTTCCCCCCCAACGCCGAAAAACCACGCCACAAGGCGATTGGACCTGAGGTCGTCTACGTGACGAAGGGTGAGATTACATTGCGGGTGGATGGCCGGCCTTCGAAAGTCATTCATGCGGGCGGAAGTTACCAGCTCTCACCGAATGATGTTCACGTGACCAAAGCCGGCCCGGCAGGTGCGAAGACCATCGCAACGTGGGTGACCGCGCCGGGAAAGCCGTTTAACATTTTTGTCCCAAACTGATCGGATATTCGGCGGCCCCTGCCATGCTACAAACGCCGCGCGGGGATGAACTGACTGGCGATTAACCGGCATCGCGACGCTGCGATCGGCGAAACCGCTGGCGGACTGCCCGATGCAATCCTGTTCCAAACGGCCGCTTCAGCGAAAGCTGAAGGGCCGTTCAGGGTCGACGCCCAGAATTTCGCCCCCGCACTCAATACGGTTCTGGGGTTGCCGAGCTCACGGCGACCGTGTCGCTCGGCAAGCCAACGGCGCGTTACTGGTCGCCTGTCGGTACGAAGGCCATGCCGTGCGGGCTGACCAGATTGCTCACCAATGGAAGGAGTGCACCGCTGCCCAGATCGAGCTGGCCGACATAAGCCGGCACCGCTGGTGCACCGTTCGCAGCGGGTACCCCCGTTGATGCGGAGAACGCCGCGCCGCGCTGCCAGGCATCGGCACTGATCTTGTACACCTTGTTCGCCTTCGTATCGGCCACGAGCAGGAAGCCCCGATGCGCAGTGGCGAATACCGTGTCGTCAATCTGCACGTGGCCGAGAAGCGGCAGATATTCCACGCGCGGATCCTTGCCCGGCCCGCGTAACAGAACGAGCTGACTATCTCCCTGGTCATCGAGCAGAAGGTCACCCGACGGCGTCAGCGTCATCGAATCCGGATCGGTCAGGTTGAGCCGCGCCACTGTGCCAAACGGAATGTTGCTGGCGTCAGGCGTCCCGGACAACACACGAGAGACGTCGATCGTGCCGTTTGAGCGGAGGAGTCCGCGAACAATCGCGGGACCCGTACTTTGGCCATTGGCGTCAGTGGTGGGGTTGGACGCGCTGAAAAAGGCCTGACCGTCCATGAACACGATGTCGTCGTAACCGCCGCCGTGCGGCGGCTTGCCGAAAACATAGCGTGTGGTCCGACCGGTCGCCGCGTCTATCGTGACGAGGTTTGCATTCGCATCCTCATTCTGCACTGCCCAGATTTCCCGGGTGTAGGGGTTGACCTTCAAACCATCGTTGTGTCCCGTCACGGTAAAGGTCCGCAGGGCATTGCCGTCTTGCGAGTATTCAACGATCTGGCTCTGCGCGTTACCCGAACCATCCGGTGGGCCGCCGTTTCCATAGGCGACCCAGATGTGATCATCAAGCACGGCCAGTGAGTCCGGCGCGCTGGACCCGGCGGGAGGCGCCGCGAAAACGCTTATGCTGAAGCCCGGCGTGGGCACCGGCTTAGGCGGCGTTTGCGCGCCGGCGCCGCCAGACGCGAAACAGAACGCGGCGAACGCTAGTGTGGTGCGACTGAAAATGCGGCTTGCTGCGGAAACAGGTCGAATGCTTGGCATGCTCGGCTCCTGAGACGTGTATGCGTGGCGGGGAAAGCGGGGGCGCGGAACGGGGTGCGGGTTGGTCCGAGGCTGATCGGATGTAATGGCCGGAAATAATTCGTAAAATATGGAACCATATAACTGTGACTGCGCGGTGACATAGCCAGCACGGACCGGCGCGGATCATCGTGCCTGTTCACCATCCGTAAGGTCGCGGCCAGCAGCAAACGTCGTGAGTGATCCGCTTTTCCGCTCGCGCGCGCGACCCGGGACAACAGCAACAAAGCGACAGGGGTAACGGATCCCATCCCGTCCGGTGAAGCTCACATCTTCGAGAGCACGGGAGAATCGCTAGCGCCGGACATGCCGTCAGGCGCCTCCAGCCCGGTGAACTTATAGAAGGGTGGCGGTGGCCTGCGGAGTCAGTCATGTTGAACATCCGTATTGCTTGCGAAACCGGACGTTGCCTGCATAATGCGTCGACGGGCAGCTTCATGCCCTGAGGCGGTCCATCAAGGTTTTTGAGCAGTAAGTTGCTGTTCGCACCCGGCTCGGCCACGCACGGTCCTTCGCAATTGATTCGTGCAAGCATGGACCGCGCCCGATTTATCCGGGAGAGCCTTCAGCATGAATGACACATTCGATCTCGAACGGCTGATCCCAGGCTTCATTGCGCCAGCGTTGCCGCCATCCAGAGCCGACCGCGCAACCATCACCGCTGCAGAGCACGGCACCCGGCAGTGGACGAGCAACGTCGCCGGCCCGCTGAAGCCGGGCTCCGACGTGCATCGCCGCGAGATGTGCCGGATGTTTCGCGAGACCTTCAACCCGTACCGCCCGTCGGTACTCGACTGGCCGACGCTCGAGCCCGACGCGCTTCAGCGGATCGTCTCGCTGCCGATCTGGGACATCGCAGTGCAGACGGAAGGCAGGGCGCGGCTGCGCATGGCAGCGTATGCGGCCACCATCGACGAACCGGACATGCGCCACGCGCTCGCGCTGAACGCCTGGGAAGAGAGCCGCCACAAGGAAGTGCTCTCGCGGATGGTGAGCGCATACCAGATAGCCCTCGCGAGCGAGCCTCCCGACGTCTACCCGAAGGACGTCGAATGGGCCTATCTTGTGACCGGTTACAGCGAGTGCATCGACAGCTTCTTCGCGTTCGGCCTGTTCGAGGTCGCGCGCCGCTCGGGCCTGTTCCCGCCCGAGCTGATCGACACCTTCGAGCCGGTGATGCAGGAAGAGTGCCGCCATATCCTGCTGTTCGCAAACTGGGTAGCATGGCACCGCGTGCGGCTGTCCTGGTGGCAGCGCATCCGCTTCGAGCTGAAAGTGGCTGCCGTGTGGGCATTCCTCGGCTGGGAGCGGGTCAGCCTTGCGCGCACGCTCGACGCCGACGGCAACGAGCACAGGCACGACAACAACTTCACGGTGAACGGCGCACAGGCAGTGTCCGCAGCCGAAACCAGCGTGCACGAACTGATGACGCTGTGCCTGGAAGAGAATAACCGGCGCTTCTCCGGTTACGACCAACGCCTGCTTCGCCCCGAGACGATGCCGAAGCTCGTGCGTTTCGCGCTGCGTTTCATGCGCGCGGACAACAGGCGGTAACGATGCCAGGCTCGCGATAGCCCACGGCAATCCTGTAGCCGCAGCCGGCCTCCTGTGCCAGGTCGGTGCGTGCCTGTTGACTCCGCACCAGCCTTTCCACCCGAGTGGATGCGGTCCGGCCAGGTGATGATCAAAATCGGACTTCGACGACGCGATCAGCGATTTCGCGACCGGGTACCGTCCCACTACCGGCTCGACTACGGGGCTTCAGTGGCGCTCCGGGAAGCGCAGTTTCGAATGAGTCCGGCCGTACGACATGTAGATGATCATGCCGATCACCAGCCACACGACCAGGCGGATCCATGTAATGAGCGGCAGCCCGACCATCAGCAGAAGGCAGAACAGAATGCCCAGGATCGGCACGATCGGCACGCCCGGAGCGCGGAATGGCCGGGAGGCGTCGGAATCGCTGCGCCGCAGATAGATCACGGCGCCGCACACGAGGACGAATGCGAACAAGGTGCCGATGCTGACCATCTCGCCCAGCACGTTGATTGGCGTGAACGCCGCCACGATCGCGACAATCGTGCCGATCATCATCTGACTGCGGTGAGGCGTCAGCAGGCGCGGATGGACACGGGCAAAAAGGTGCGGCAGCAGGCCATCCTGCGACATCGTGAAAAAGATGCGGCTCTGGCCGTAGAGCAACACGAGGATGACTGTCGTGAGCCCGGTCAGTGCGCCGATCTTGATGAGAATGGAGAACCAGGTCACGCCGATCGCATCGACGCCCTTTGCGATCGGGTCGGGCACGTTGAGTTGGGCGTAGGGGACGAGCCCGGTCAACACGCCAGCCACGAGAATATAAAGGGTCGTGCATATGACCAGCGACCCGAGGATGCCGATGGGCATATCGCGTTGCGGCTTTCTTGCTTCCTGCGCGGCGGTGGATACCGCATCAAAACCGATGAAGGCAAAAAAGACGACAGCGGAGCCGCGAAGGATTCCGCTCATGCCGAAGCTGCCAAATTCCCCGGTGTTGGCCGGGATGAACGGATGCCAGTTCGCCGGGTGCATGAAAAATGCGCCGATGGCAATGAACGCCACCACGACGGACAGTTTGATCGCGACCATGACGTTATTGAGCCGTGCCGACTCCTTCGTGCCGAGTACGAGCATGGTCGTGAGAATCGCGATGATCACGACGGCGGGCAGGTTGACGACTCCGGTCACCGACGTGCCATCGGGGAGTTTAACCAGGACGCCGGACGCCGCCGCGAGGGCGGGCGGGATATTGATGCCCACATTGTGAAGCAGGCTGACGATGTAACCCGACCAGCCGACTGCAACCGTAGCCGCACCCATTGCGTATTCGAGGATCAGGTCCCAGCCGATGATCCAGGCGAACACCTCGCCGAGCGTCGCATAGGTGTAGGTGTAACTGCTGCCGCATACGGGGAGCATGGCGGCCAGTTCTGCGTAGCACAGCCCGACGAACCCGCACGCGATACCGCCGAGGATGAACGACAGAACGATGCCTGGCCCGGCGAACTGCGCCGCGGCCGTTCCGGTCAGGACAAAGATGCCAGCACCGATGATGGCGCCGATTCCCATCGCTGTGATGCTTGTCGCACCCAGCGTCTTGGACAACAGGTGGCCGCCTTCGACATCCGCACTGTCAACGATGTCGGCGATGGACTTTCGCGCCATGTAACTGGTATCAGCCATGATGAGTCATCTCGAACAGGTGTTGTTGGAAACGAATCGAAACGCAGACTTCGGTTCGTGGAGCACGAAAAAGCGTTTTTCCCGATGACAGGATGGGTTCACGTTGTTAGGGGCGACCGATTCAGTCTAGTCTGAATTGAACGACAGCGTGAGCAGATGCGTGACCGGCTTTGCCGCGAAGTCGAGCCTGCAATTCATCACGCATAGTTCGGCTGCTTTGTGGAACCGTTACCGCCGTTTCTGGATCATCAGGATTCCTTTCGTTGGGGACACGCATGGTCAACAGGCCATCATGGGAGTCCGTGAACGCGCGCCTTGCGTTGTTTGCCCACAAACCATCCCGAATCAGCTCGACGCAGGCACTTACGGCGAGTCGTCCACGCACAGATCCGGATCGCTGACAAGGCAGTCCGCATTCGACGCCGCCGGCGTGATGCCTCTCGTCCTGATCGCCGCATCCTGCGCGGCGATGCGCAATCCCTTCGGCAACAGTACCCACATCCGGATCCGCTCTTTTGTGTGGCTTGCCTGCGTCTGCGCGCTCCGGCCGAAGCCGAAAAAGTAATCGGCCCGAACCACGCCCGTGATTGCGCCGCCTGAATCCTGAGCCACCATCAGCCGGTCGATGGCGCCGGGCGATTGCGAGTCGTCACGCGTTGCAACAAAGACGGGCGCGCCAAGCGGCGTCGTGCGCGGGTCGACCGCTACCGACCGGCCCGCTGATAGCGGCACACCTAACGCGCCCACTGGTCCGTTCGGCGAATCGGGAATGCTCAACAAGGTCGCGGTTGCATTGCAGTCGGAGAAGCTGTCGTCGTACAAGTTTCGCGTTGAAGGACACGCGGACCCGCGCGGTTCCGCCGACGCCAAAATGAAGCTTTCGGAAGATCGTGCCGCCGCCGTTGTCGAATACCTCACGCAGAAGGACGGTATTGCGTCCGAGCGCCTGAGTTCGGTAGGCAAGGGTTCGACCGAGCCGCTGAACCCGCGCAATCCGACAGCGCCAGAGAATCGCCGCGTGACCATCGTGACCGTGGTGGACTGACGGCCGCGTGGCGGGCGGCGGCCGATGAAACCGTCAGGCGCACGACGCGCTCGCCTGGCAAGCGGGGCGATTGCGCTAGCGCTTTGCATCGAGGCGGCGCTCGCCAGCAGCGCTACGCCGTACGCATCGCCCGCATCCGGGACGCGTGAGGAACAATGGGCACAGCGTGTCGACGGGGTGCGCATACCGCTGGCCGAGCTCGACGCGTCGCTGCCCGATGGCCCTACCTTGCGGCTCTTCACGATCACGGATCGGCCTGGTCTTTACGTGATGCATGCGCCGAGTCTCGCGGTATAGGGAGCGATGTTTTCGCGCGTCGTTGCGCTGCTCGAGCGCAGGGACATGCCGCGCGACCGCTTCGTGACGATGGCGGCGATTGCGGCACATGCGCGACGCTTTGGCACCGATCCGGCAGGCCTGACGGCGGGCAATAACTTCAGCGCGCCAGAGCTTGCCCACTTCTTCGAGGTGGCCCGCCAGCAGCACGTGGTGCTGACGAACGGCGAGAACACGCTGCGCTCGATCCTTGTTCGCTGGAGGCTGATACGCGAGGAAACAGGAAGCCGGCAAGCCGTCAGCGCGCGAGACTTTCTGATCACGATTCCGGGGCTTGGAACGGCGCCCGGCGGGGAGGTGATCGACAGGCCGGTCAGGGCGGCGATACTCAGTCACGAACTGGGACACTGGCAATATTTTTCCGATGCGGCTTACGCGCACGCCTGTCGTTCGTTCTGGTGGCAAAAGCTAGGTTATGCGGAGCGTGCGGAGTTGACGCGCCAACTGGAGGGCATGGGGTACGACCCAAGCGACCGGATCGTGATCGACGAAACGCAAGCCTATCTGCTGCATACTCCCGCACCGTATATGCCGCTTGCCGACACGCCGGGCTCCGGCGGGATCGATGTGGCGAAGGTGAAGCGCAGACTGGAGCAAAGCGTGGCCGACGCGCATCGATAGGGCTGGGAGCGTTCCCAGTCAGGCGTTTTCGGTGCTATGACAATCGAGTGATCGCCAGATGCGATCATTCGGATCCCCAATGAGAATGCGCGAAAACGAAGCCCCACAGGCGACACACCGGTAGTGCTCAACCGCTGGTACTCCGCAGAGCTCACCGACGCCTAGCAGGGCGAACCCCTGGCGCCGGTCTGTTGTCGAAGGGCGGCCATGAAGGTCCGTACACAATTCGCAGGCTGCCATGTTGCGCTCCCCCTTACGGCTTACGCGTCGAGCGTATCACGATCCGGCGAGGCGTCAGAATTCCGTCGGGGCAAGTGACCCACTACCCCCGAGGTAGTTGGCGCACGTCGAGCTAACCCGTCGCCCCGGCAAACTCGGTGCGCAGGTCGTGCAATTGCTGGCGAGCCTTGTGCGAGCGCTCGACGAGTTGCAGGACTACACTGAGGTGTGACAAATCCGGACCAGCAATCCTGGCGAATTCGACATTGAGGCAGCGCTCATGGATGCGTTCGATGTTTCGAACAAGGGTGTGTGGTACCCGTTGAACCTGTTGGCCGACGCACATCTGCTTGAATATCACGAACGCAGCAAGCACCGCGTCAACTGCTATGCGCCAGGCCCTATGGGCCTCGACTGGGCAACCCAGCCGGACCCGTTCCGCGTCTTTCACAGCGCTCCGCGCATGGGTCTGCCGTTAGCCGCGGACACTCTGGCCACACGCTACAACGAGCTGCGCCGCGGTGTTCTACCGCCCGCGCAGAAATTCGATATTTCCACTCTGGCAATCCTTTTCGAGCTCTCGCTCGGTCTGTCGGCGTGGAAATCTTATGGCGCCCAGCGATGGGCGTTGCGCTGCAACCCTTCGAGCGGAAATCTCCATCCCACCGAGGGCTATCTTCTATGTCCTGCGCTTTCCGGCGTGTCAGGCGGGGTCCACCACTACCTGAGCCGGGATCATGTGCTCGAACATCGCGCGGCGATCGATGACCCGCAGTGGGATGAGGCGTTCCGAGGCAGTGGTGTTCTGGTCGGCATAACCTCGATTCACTGGCGCGAGGCGTGGAAATACGGCATGCGCGCCTGGCGCTACTGCCAGCATGATTGCGGGCACGTCATCGCCGCGCTGAGTTACGCCGCGGCCGCGCTCGGCTGGCAGACGCGACTGATGGAGGCCGCTGGGGACGATGTCGTGACCAACCTCCTCGGATTGAACCGCGACGAGGATTTCTGCGTTGACGAAGCAGAAGTAGCGGATGCCCTGTTGTGGATAGGCGATCCTGAACGACTGCCTGATCTTGAGCGTATGCGGACCGCTTTGAATCAGGCGACGTGGCATGGATCCGCGAACCCGCTAAGCCCCGGACATGTAACGTGGCCGGATATCGATTCGATCCAGCGCGCCACGTATAAGTCCTGTACTCGCGAGCCGACCCCGCGGCATCTGGAGCCGCGTCCATTGCCTGGGTTGCCTGCCCTCGACCTCAGCTTTGCGAGGATCGCGAGGCAGCGTCGCAGCGCTGTGAATTTCGACGCTAAGGCGCGCATCACCGACGCGGCCTTTTTCAGCATGCTGGCGTGTCTGCTGGCTCGCAGCGACACGCCGCCGTGGAATGCGCTGACGTCGCTTGCCGAGGTCCATCCGGTGTTACTGGTGCACCGCGTGGACGGGCTGGAGCCAGGCCTGTATGTGCTTGTGAGAGATCCTGGCGCGCTGCCGCCTCTCAGGCAGTCAATGCGTCCAGAATGGCTGTGGCGGAAAACCGGACCAGACTATCTGCCGCTGTATCTGCTGCTGCCTTACGATCTGCGCGGCGCGGCAAAATTGATCTGCTGCCACCAGGATATCGCCGCCGACTCCTGCTTTGCGCTCGGGATGCTCGCGAGATTCGAGATCGCCTTGAAGCAACCATGGCGCTATCGCCATCTGTTCTGGGAATGCGGCATTCTCGGGCAGGCCCTCTATCTCGAAGCCGAAGCTGCCGGCCTGAGTGCTACGGGTATTGGCTGCTTTTTCGACGACGAAATGCACGGGCTGCTTGGGGTACAGAATCACAACTGGCAAAGCCTGTATCACTTCACGATTGGCGGGGCGGTGGCCGATCCGCGGCTGTCCGCATTTCCGCCTTATGAAGTTCAGCCTTGAGGCGCACGCCTCGCGTTCTGTCTCCTTAGACTGAAGTTGCTGCACCCGCGACGCAAAGTTTTCTTTTGAATCAACCGGTTGCGGTTGATTCAGTGTTGGGCTGCTGCCTACAAGGCGATGGACTTCAGCAGCTCAAGGGCTTGCCGCTGTTTGGCGTCGGGTGCCGTATCGAGGGTGAAGGTGGCTTCGTGTGCAGCCGCGCCTGGGTGATGGCAGGCATTGCGCACGATGGTGCTGAGGTGGTGTAGCAGCGAATCGAAGCTGTGCACGCAGGTGCCGTCGTCCAGCGTCCTGTTCGAGACTTTGCGCAATGCGTTGGCCGAGCGCCTGGCCGGAGCGACCGGATCGCGTTGCGCCTTGGCCGCCTGGTCTTCGTCCGCGAACAGCAGTGGGCGCCAGGCCTGCATCATGTGCCATTTGACGTAGTAGGCGAGCATGCACAGCAGCAGGTGGGCACGCACCCGGTCGGCCAGGCGGTGATAGATCGGCCGCACCTCGAGGTCCACGCTCTTCATGGAACGGAAGGCCTGCTCGACCTGACTGAGGCTCTTGTAATTGCGCACGACGTCATCGCTGCCCATGCGCTCTTGCGCTACCGCGGTGCGGATCACGTAGATGCCGTCGAGGCTGGCTTCCTGCGCCACCCGTGCGTCGTTGATCGTGTACCCAAACGAGGCGTCACCCATTTCCAGATCAAGGTGCTTGCCGACCTTGTGGCGGTTGAGCACCTTGCCCACGCACAGGCCGATGCGGTCCTGGCCTTTCAGGCGCCCGGCGGCCACCCGCAGGCGGATCGGTTCGAGCAGTGCAACAGTGGCCTCCAGCAGCGCCTGGCGCTTGTGGGCCCGCCTCTTCGCCAGTTCGGGGTTGCGGCAGGCCACCAGGCGCTCGCCCGGATAGTCGGCGTGGGTAAATTCGAACAGGTTGCGCTCATCAAAGAGCCCGAGCTGCAATGCCCCCTCGCTGGCCAGCACACGCAGGCTGCCGGTCTTCAGTGCGGTGATCCACTGTAATCCGGCGTCGGCCCTGAGCGCATCGATATGGGTCTGGGCGATCATGCCGCGGTCGCCCACCAGCACCATCTCGTCGATGCCAAAGCGCTCACGCAGTTGCCTGACCTGTGGCATGAACGTGTGCGCATCGGCCGTGTTGCCCTCAAACACCGAGATGGCAACCGGCACGCCGCGCGCATCGGTAAGCAGTCCATAGTTGACCTGCAGCTTGCCGCGCTTGCCGTCACGGTTGTACCCGAGGGCGGCCAGCTCACAGGTGCTGCCCTCGAAGTAGCTCGAACTCAGGTCATACAGCACGATGCCACCGGGCTGCAGATAACGCTGCGCGAGCTTGCCCTGGATCGCATCCTGACGCTCGAGCAGCCAGTCCATTGCGGCGTACAGCGCCTGCTCGTCGCAGACGTCGAGCTCAAACAGTTCCGGCAAGGTGGTGGTGTCCCACCAGCGCGTGGTGGCCAGCTTGCTGTGGGGGCTCAGTATCCGCGCAGCGATCATGGCCAGCACGCGCTGGCGTTCTGCACATGGGCGTGTCGACAGCAGCTGCGGCAGCCCCAGGCGCTGCATGGCCAGCCAGACCGCCTGCACATGACCGTGATGTCGTGAGCCATCGATCTCGAAGAGGGACGCCGGCGCGACCAGCTTCTCGCCGCGCAGCACCTGGCGGATCAGCTCGATCTGGTCGGCGGGCAGCGCGGAGAGATTGGCGAGGGTGCGCTTTTTGACGGTCTTGCCATCGCGGTAGGACTCGCGCAGCAGCACGGTCGGTGGCGAGTCGCGGTTGGGGATGACGTGAATGTGCATGCCCACTTTATAGATTAACCATCCAAAAATTCAAGGAGTAAAATTAGTAATTACATGCCTACATTTTTTGCATCCTAAAAAACCCGGCGCCGCCACAGGCCGGGCTTTTCAGTCAAAAGATTAGGTTTTTGGGAAGCAACCTCAGCTTAGAGGAGTTGTCTCAACCTTTCCAGACTTCAATGCTCCTTGGCTCAGGATGATCACGCTTTGTAGTAGGACATCGTATCTGTTAAAACGTTGTTTCTTACGGAATTTCGCCAAATCTTAGCTGCAATGGGTTCAAATTGCTCAGGGTAAACGCCAAATTGTAATTCATCGGTGCATCGATGATAGTACGTCATCGTATGAGTTACTTGCGGGTCACGAAGAGGGCGACGGAGATCGCCCCCGCCAGGCACTTCCAGTCAGCCCGAACCTCAATGCCCCGCGTAGGGGCTAAACGAGCGTTGACGCGCCGCTTTTAGCCGGCAGGTATCAGGTTTGTCTGCGGGCCGATGTCAGCGGCCTCGGGCCGGGCCGGACGACGGCTAAATCGCCCGCACTGTTGTAAAGGAACCCTGGTAATGAAGATTGCGCTTAGTGGAGCCGGCGGCCAGCTCGGCTCGGTAGTGCGTACCGCATTGCTCGCACGTAGCGTGCCGTTGCGCTCGGCCGGGGGCTCCCGCCCTCTGGCTCCCCTGGTGGAGGGAGAGGATCTGATGCACGGCGATCTGCGCGAACGTGGCGTCGTCGATCGCCTGCTGGAGGGGGTGGATGTGCTGATCCACTTTGCGGGCACAAGCGTGGAGCGTCCGCTCCCCGAGATCATCGACAACAACCTGCGTGCTCTGGTCGAGGTTTACGAAGGTGCGCGGCGGCACGGCGTACGGCGTGTGGTGTTCGCCAGTTCGAATCACGCAATCGGCATGTACCCGGTCACCGAGCACCTCAGTCTCGACTGCGAGTTGCGTCCCGACGGTTTTTACGGCTTGAGCAAAGTCTGGGGCGAATCATTGGCGCGCATGTATTGGGACAAGCACGGCATCGAGACTATTTGCGTGCGCATCGGCAGTTGCATTGAGCGTCCGACCGAGCCGAGGCACCTGAGCACCTGGTTCGGACACCGCGATCTGCTGCATTTCATCGACCGCTGTATCGAGGCCACCGACGTCGGCTTCATGGTCGTCTGGGGTGTCTCTGCCAACAAGCGCAGCTGGTGGGATAACCGCGGCGCCGAGCGTCTCGGTTACCAGCCGACTCAGGACGCCGAGGAATATGCCGCGGAGGTGCTCGCGCGGCCTAACCCGCTCGACGCTTTGGGTCAACGCTATCAAGGCGGCAGCTTCGTCGGCATCGATTACTCGCGTGCGGACACCGACGCCAACGCTTCAACCGCTCGATCCAGCAAGCCGGTTTGATTCAGTACAGATTTTGAGGAGACATAGCAGTGAAAGTTAAAGGCATACGCTGGTGGATGGTGAGCCTCGTCGCGGCCGGGCTGATCATCAATTACCTCGCACGGAACACGCTGTCCGTGGCCGCGCCCACGCTGATGAAAGACCTTGACATCAGCACATTGCAGTACTCGCATATCGTTGTCGCTTGGCAGTTGAGTTACGCGTTCATGCAACCGGTCGCCGGCTACCTGCTCGACGCTATCGGTACCAAGATCGGTTTTGCGGCCTTCGCCGTGGCGTGGTCGTTGGCCTGCGCGGCGGCAGCATGGGCCACGGGCTGGCGAAGCCTTGCGTTCTTCCGCGGGCTTCTCGGTATCGCAGAAGCGGCCGGCATACCCGCCGGCGTCAAGGCGACGACCGAGTGGTTTCCGGCCAAAGAGCGTTCGGTGGCGATTGGCTGGTTCAATATCGGCTCTTCCGTCGGAGCATTGCTCGCGCCGCCACTGGTTGTCTGGGCCTTGCTGCATGGGCAATGGCAATGGGCCTTCCTGATCGTGGGCGGGCTGGGGCTCGCGTGGAGCGCCGTGTGGATGCTGTTGTACAAGCACCCCCGTCACCAGAAGCTGCTCTCCGACGTCGAACGGGACTACATCCTTAGCGGCCAGGAGGCGCAGTTCACCGATAGTAGCGTCGCCAAACGTAAGTGGACTGAGATGCTCGGCAGTCGCGATTTCTGGGCGATCGGCGTCCCCCGGATTCTTTCCGAGCCGGCCTGGCAGACCTTTAATGCCTGGATTCCGCTCTACATGATGACCGAGCGGCACATGAATCTTAAGGATGTCGCGCTGTTCGCCTGGATGCCGTTTCTGGCTGCGGACATCGGCTGCGTGCTCGGGGGCTACCTCAGCCCGTTTTTCCACAAATACGCGAAGGTTTCGTTGTTCACGTCGCGCAAGATGGTTTTCGTCTTTGGTGCCCTCTGCATGATCGCGCCGGCATCCGTTGGGCTGGTGGCCGGCCCTTACGTGGCCATTGCGCTGCTGTGCATCGGCGGCTTTGCGCACCAGACCTTGTCGGGGGCGCTGTACGCGATCACTTCCGACATCTTCGGCAAGAACGAAGTTGCCACAGCCACAGGGATGGGCGGTATGGCGGGCTACCTGGGTGCGGCGGCATTCACTGCATTGTTCGGTGTGCTGGTCACGCAGGTTGGCTACAGCCCGCTGTTTGTCGTTCTGGCCGTGTTCGACCTCATTGCGGCTGTTGTGGTGTGCGTGCTGGCGAGAGACAGGGATCGGACGCCGCTGCAGCACTTTGGAGCAGCAAGTCCGGCAATCAAATAAGCAATTGTCGGGAAGTTGATTGCCTGCGGCTGCCGTGATCCGCGGTCGCAGGACTCCAATATCGCCGGTTCGCGGCGGGCGAATGTTGTAAGTCGTCATACGACGTGTTTGATGTTTGCATCGACGCGGTCAAGATAATGGCCCTGCACCCTGTAATCTGAAAGCACCAATACGGGTGTGTCTTGCGCTCCCGACCTTCAGTGTTATAGGATGACTGATATCAATCGGAGTCATCAAGGAAACGCAAAATGTCTATTACCGGCGAAATGCTGATTGGCCGTCAGGCGGTGCGCGGCGACGAAAAGCCTTTACGCGCTTTTAATCCCGCTACAGGTTCCGACATCGCTGAGCCCGTATTCGGTAGCGGAACAGTTGCGAACGTGCACGAGGCCTGCGAACTGGCCGCGAAGGCGTTCGACCCGTACCGGCAACTGCCGCTTGCGACGCGCGCCGAGTTTCTGGAACGCATTGCAGACGGCATCACGGCGCTCGGTGACGTATTGATCCAACGTGCGCATGAAGAGTCGGGGCTGCCAAAAGCGCGTCTCGAAGGTGAGCGCGGTCGCACGACGGGCCAGCTCAAGCTGTTTGCACAAGTCGTGCGTGCCGGTCAGTGGCTCGCCGCGACACTCGATTCGCCGCTGCCGGAGCGCAAGCCGTTGCCGCGCTCCGACCTGCGGATGCAAAAAATTCCGTTGGGCCCGGTTGCCGTGTTTGGCGCAAGCAATTTCCCGCTCGCCTTTTCGGTGGCCGGCGGCGATACCGCTGCGGCGCTCGCAGCGGGCTGCCCGGTGGTGGTGAAGGCGCATCGCGCTCACCTCGGGACCTCGGAGATGGTGGGCCGGGTCATCCAGCGCGTCGCGCGGGAAATGGATCTGCCTGAAGGCGTGTTCTCGATGATCGTGGGAGCGGGAAGCTCGGTTGGCGAAGCGCTGGTTGCACACCCGGCGATCAAGGCAGTCGGCTTCACGGGCTCGCGCGCGGGCGGTACCTCGCTGATGCGGGTCGCCGCTGCCCGCCATGAGCCGATTCCGGTGTACGCCGAAATGAGCAGCATCAACCCGGTGTTCCTCCTGCCGGGCGCGCTTGCAACTCGCGCAGACGCCATCGCGCGCGGTTTTGTCGACTCGCTCGTGCTCGGAGCGGGGCAGTTCTGTACCAATCCGGGCCTCGCGATTGCCGTCGATAGCGACGCGCTCAAGGATTTCGTTGCGACGGCGTCTGCGGCATTGGCTGCCAAGCCGGCGCAAACCATGCTCACCGCCGGCATTCACGCGGCGTATGAGGACGGGGAGGGCAAGCTGGCCGGTACCCAGGGTGTAGAAGCTGTTGCTCACGGCACTGCGCCGACCGGACCGACGCAGGCGCGCGCTGCACTGTTCGTCACGGATGCCCGGACCTTTCTTTCGACCCCGGCGCTGGAAGATGAAGTTTTTGGCCCTGCGTCGACGATCGTGCGCTGCAAGGATGAACAGGAGTTGCTGGAGGTGGCTGAGCATTTTGCCGGCCAGCTCACCGCCACGTTGCAGATGAGCGGCGGCGATCTGTCTGCCGCACGAAAGCTGGTTCCAGTTCTGGAGCGCAAAGCCGGACGCATTCTGATCAACGGTTTTCCGACGGGTGTCGAAGTTTCGCACGCGATGGTGCATGGCGGTCCGTTCCCCGCCACGTCCGATAGCCGGGTGACTTCAGTCGGGACGACGTCGATTGAGCGTTTCCTGCGCCCGGTGTGTTATCAGGATTTCCCGGCTGACCTGTTGCCCGAGGCATTGGCCGACAGCAACCCGCTGGAGTTGTGGCGCCGCGTGGATGGGGAAATCACGCGCAGCCGGGCGTCGTAGCTCGGTGTCCTGAATGAACAGACAGAAATGGCCGGGATTCCCGGCCATTTTCTTTATGACTTCATCAACAGTCAGTCGTCAGGTGTTCGCTTCGGCGGCTTCGTTGGCACGCCGCAGGCGCTCACGGCTGTTCGACAGGTGCATGCGCATTGCCGCCCGCGCGCCTTCTGCGTCGCGCCGGGTGATTGCTTCAAGGATGCTTTCGTGCTCGAGATTCACCAGCGTGAGGTAGGCGTCGGGGTCCGCGTGGGCGATGCCGGCTGAGTCGAGACGCTTGCGCGGAATCAGCGCACTGCCAATCTGCGTAAGGATGTCGACGAAATACCGGTTGCCCGTCGCGCGTGCGAGGGAGGTGTGAAACTGGAGATCGGCTTCGACGCTGTCGCGGCCGTTACGGCGTGTGGCCTCGATCGCGTCGAGCGCTGCGCGCATACGCGCGATATCTTCCGGTTGCGCACGTTGGGCGGCAAGACCTGCGCATTCCGTTTCCAGGCTGATGCGCAACTCGAGGACGGACAGGACATCCTGCAAGGTTGTCGCCGGCACCATCTCGATACCGAGCTTTTCACGCGGCGGCTCCAGTACAAAGCTGCCGATGCCGTGCCGCGTCTCGATGATCTTGCCCGCCTGCAGGCGTGAAATCGCTTCGCGGATAACGGTGCGACTCACGCTCAGCGTGACCATCAGTTGCGACTCGGTCGGTAGCTTGTCGCCGGGTTTCAGGACGTTGGACGCAATCTGCTCGGTGACGTAGTTGACGACAAACTCGGCCAGGTTACGGGCGCGTCGTGGCGGTGAGGTGGAAACCGCAGGTGTTGCCATCGAAAACGCTCCTCAAATCAAATAGTTGCTGTACTTCGTGTTTTTTATTATACCGTCGTCCGATGACTGATCATACTGCGCGTGGGTGGGGAACGGCGGGATTGATTGCCAGGATCTCCGGCCTCATCCTGGCCTTTTCAAGGAAAGCGCCAGCGGCGGGTTCAGCCTACGCCTGACGCAGTTCGACCCGCTTGATGTCCTTCACGATCACGAGGTAACTGAACACAGTGAGCAACGCATTGAGTCCGACGAAAACCAGCGCGCCATTGAACGATCCGGTTTTTGCGACGAGGTAGCCGATCACGATCGGCGTCACGATCCCGGCAATATTGCCGAACATGTTGAAGATCGAGCCCGACAGGCCGATCGCTTCTTTCGGCGACGTATCGGCGACAACCGCCCAGCCCAGTGCCCCTACGCCTTTGCCGAAGAACGCAAGGGACATGAGTGCAACGACGATCCAGTCTGCGGTGACGTAGTTGCAGCCGATGATGCACACGGACAACAGCATGCCGCCGACAATCGGCACCTTGCGCGCAACCGTGAGCGAATGCCCATGACGGATGAGCGAGTCCGACAGGATGCCGCCGAGCACGCCCCCGGAAAAGCCGCAGATGGCGGGCAGCGACGCGACGAGACCTGCCTGCAGGATTGTCATCCCGCGCGCCTGAACGAGATAAATCGGAAACCAGGTAAGGAAGAAGTAGGTCAGGACGTTGATGCAATACTGGGCAAGGTACACGCCGAGCAGCATCCGGTTGCTCAGCAACCGGCGCACGAGCGCCCAGCCGCTGTTTTGTGCGCCAACACCGGGCGCTGCTTTTTTCTGCCCATTCGCGACGCCGCCGCCCTGCTCGATATAGTCGAGTTCAGCGCGGTTGACCCGCGGGTGATCCGCGGGATTTTTCATCACCTTCAGCCAGGTGAGCGCGAGCACCAGGCCGCCAGCCCCCATCACCAGATAGACCTCGTGCCAGCCGAACGCGTGCGTGAGCCAGGCCATCAGCGGCGTAAATACCACTGCCGCGAAGTATTGAGCCGAGTTGAAAACGGCGGACGCAGTGCCACGCTCGGAGGTTGGGAACCAGCTCGCGACGACTTTGGCGTTGGCGGGGAACGCAGGAGATTCGGCCGCACCCATCGCGAAGCGTAAGACGAACAATGCGGTGACCGCCGCGGCAGCGCTGCCCAACAAACCGATCGAGCTTTGCAACAGGGTGAACAGGGACCAGAGAAAGATGCTTGCGGCGTAGACGCGGCGCGCGCCGAAACGGTCAAGCAGCCATCCGGCCGGCAACTGGGAGAGTACATAGGCCCAGCTGAATGCAGAGAAGATGTAACCCATCTTGATAGCATCGAGGCCGAATTCGCCGCGCATGGCGGACCCGGTGACGGACAGGGTTGCCCGGTCGGCGTAATTGAACGTCGTAATGACAAAGATCAGCAGCAGGATCGTATAGCGGACGTTCGTGCGCTTCGCGATGTCGGCGGGGTTCGCCGTTTGGCTCGTTTCCATGATGATCTCCTGAAATCCGGACATGGGAGAAAAGCTCCCGAGCTTCGATGTGTTCTGGCAGACGGCCTGTACGAACCATCCCTCTGTAAAAAACGCTGAGTGCTTACCTGCGGGCAATCTGGACGGCCGCGCCTCGCACGCGCAAAAATGCCCGGCAACGTTTCCGTTCCGGGCGTTTCAGGTCGCCACGATGCGGGCGCGGTAAGTCGCGCGCGGGCAGGCTCTTGCGTCCAGCTGTACCTACTGGGCGCCCAGCTTCTTGATGAGCGCGTCCAGTTGGCTCATTTCGTCCTCGGTCAGGTCGGTCAACGGTGCGCGCACCGGACCTGCGCTATGACCGACCAGCTTCGCCCCCGCCTTCACGATGCTGACCGCGTATCCCGCGCGACGATTGCGGATGGCCAGATAGGGCAGGAAGAATTCGTCGATCAGCTTGCCCGTCGTTTCGTGGTCGTTGGCTGCAATCGCGCGGTAGAAATCCATCGCGGTCTTCGGGATGAAGTTGAACACCGCCGACGAATACACCGGAACGCCAAGTGCCTTATAGGCAGCGGCGTAGACCTCTGCCGTCGGCAGGCCGCCGAGGTACGAGAAGCGCTCGCCGAGGCGGCGACGGATCGTCACCATGTTCTCGATCTCGCCCACGCCGTCCTTGAAGCCGATCAGGTTCGGGCAGCGATCGGCCAGGCGTTCGAGCATATCGGCGTTGAGCTTCGAGTTCGCGCGGTTGTAGATGATCACGCCCATCTTCGGCACCGACTTGCACACCTCTTCGGCGTGCGCGGCGATGCCTTCCTGGCTTGCTTCGGTGAGATAGTGGGGCATCAGCAGGATGCCGTTTGCGCCGCTGCGCTCGGCTTCCTGAGCGTAGGCGATCGCGACGCGCGTCGGGCCGCCCGCGCCAGCGATGATCGGCACCTTGCCCTTGCAGACTTCAGTGGCGGTGCGCACGACGTTCGAATAGTCGCTGTGCGTCAGCGAGAAGAATTCGCCCGTGCCGCCTGCGACGAACAGCGCGGAGGCGCCGTACGGCGCGAGCCATTCGAGTCGCTCGGCATAGGTGTCGGCGCGGAAGTCGCTCTTTTCATCGAAGTCGGTGACGGGAAAGGAGAGAAGGCCTTCGGAAACGATCTGCTTGAGTTCTTGCGGTGTCGTCATGATTGAGTGTCCAGGGCAACAAGTTTGGTTACGTGTAGTTCTTATACGTCATCGTACAACAAGGCGATGCGCCTATCAACCACGATTCGCGTAATAATACAGCGTATAGGGGTAAACACGAAAATGGTTTGCCACACTGATGTTGTAGGATGACGTATGAATTAGCTCGGCGTGCAGGCGCCGATGCGCCAAAAGGATCGATGCAATGGAACAGTCTCCGCTTTACATCCGCGTTCACCCGAACGACAACGTTGCAATTGTCGTCAACGATGGTGTTCTGGGAGAGGGCGCAGTATTTGCCGATGGCCTGGCGCTGCGCGAGCGCGTGCCGCAAGGACACAAGGTCGCGCTGGTGGACCTCGCCGAAGGCGACGAAGTCGTGCGCTACAACGTGATCATCGGTTATGCGCTGAAGGCGCTGCCCAAGGGCAGCTGGGTCAACGAGCACGTGATTCGCATGCCCAGTCCGCCCGGCCTCGAAGATCTGCCGATCGCGACCATCCAGCCTCCGCCCATGCCGCCGCTCGAGGGCTATACGTTCGAGGGCTACCGCAACGCGGACGGCTCGGTGGGCTCGCGCAATATCCTCGCGATTACCACCACGGTGCAGTGCGTGGCAGACGTGGTCGAGCACGCGGTCAAGCGTATCAAGGCCGAACTGCTGCCGCACTATCCGAACGTCGACGACGTGGTCGGGCTGGGGCACACCTACGGCTGTGGCGTCGCAATCGATGCCCCCGACGCGATGATCCCGATTCGCACCGTGCGCAACATCAGCCTGAATCCGAATTTCGGCGGCGAGGTGATGATGGTCAGCCTTGGCTGCGAGAAACTGCAGCCCGAGCGCCTGATGCCTCCTGGCACGATCCCCATCGTCAACACGATGGACGATGACGTCGCAGATGTCGGCGACCTCGACGCGGATCTGAACGGAGATGTCGTCGTCCTGCAGGATCAGGATCACGTGGGCTTCCAGTCGATGATCAACTCGATCATGAAGACTGCTGAAGGTCATCTGAAGCGGCTCAACAACCGGCGTCGCGAAACCTGCCCGGCATCGGATCTGGTGATCGGTGTGCAATGCGGCGGCAGCGACGCCTTCTCCGGGTTGACTGCCAATCCCGCCGTCGGTTTCGCAACTGACCTGCTGGTGCGCGCGGGGGCGACGGTCATGTTCTCCGAAGTCACCGAAGTTCGCGATGGTGTCGAGCAACTGACGGCGCGCGCCGCCAACCCGGACGTAGCAGCGGCGATCATCCGCGAGATGCAGTGGTACGACAATTATCTCAAGCGCGGCGGCGCCGACCGCAGCGCCAACACGACACCTGGCAACAAGAAGGGCGGCCTGTCGAACATCGTCGAAAAGGCGATGGGTTCGATCATCAAGTCGGGCAATTCGGCTATCTCAGGCGTTTTGTCTCCCGGCGAGAAGGTCCGGCAGAAAGGCTTGATCTACGCGGCGACGCCGGCAAGCGATTTCATCTGCGGCACGTTGCAACTGGCAGCCGGCATCAACCTCCACGTGTTCACTACGGGGCGCGGCACGCCGTACAGCCTGGCGGAGGTGCCCGTCATCAAGGTGGCGACGCGCTCGGACCTCGCGCGCCGCTGGCACGATCTGATGGACGTCAACGCCGGCACCATCGCGACGGGCGAGGCCACCATCGAAGACATTGGCTGGGAACTGTTTCGCCTGATGCTGGACGTGGCGAGCGGACGCAAGCAAACCTGCGCCGAGAAACTCAAGCTTCACAATGCGTTGACGCTGTTCAACCCGGCGCCGGTGACCTGATGTTCGCGCAGGCGCGCGTGATACCTGGCAGGTGTACCGATATCCCTGGCGGCGCGCCCACCACGACATGACGATGCGTCGCGACCGTTACGGATCTGAAACGCCGACACTGGCCGCGCGCAACCGGTCGAAATCCAGAATGACGATCTCCCCGAACTTCAGGCTCAATATGCGTTGACTCTCGAGGTTCTTGAGCAACTGATTCGTGGTCTGTCGCGACAGGGACACCATTGAAGCGAGACTGTCTTGCGAGAGCCTTATCCGGCTCTGCGTGGCGTTGAGGCCGCCATAACCTCCCGCGATCATCAACAGACGGTTCGCCACGCGCTGCGCCGCGGGCAACACTGCCATCGCTTCGGTGTTCTCGAACGAAACCCGAAGTCTTTGCGCCATCAACAACGCAAAATCGCGCCAATAGTGCGGCGTGGATTCGAGCAGACTACGGAGCGCGGTCTCGGGTACGTGCAGCAAAAGCGTCCTGCTGATCGCGGTGGCGTCGTGCGGACGTGGCAGCCCATCGAACAGCGAGATTTCCCCCACCCATGCAGTCGGTCCGAGTACCGCGATCAACGCCTCCTTCCCGTCCACCCCGACTGTGCCGATAGCCAGTGCGCCGCCCAGCACGGCGTACAGGCCAGACGACTGTTCGCCGCGTCGATACAGGAAGTGGCCTTTTTCCAGCCGGAGCAGGCTGGCATGACTGACCAGATCGTCGCGCAACTCGACGGGCAGGCCGCGGAACCACGGAGTCGTTTCGGGTTGCGACCGGTAGCGGTGCAGGCTGGATTCCATAGGCGCTTCGACCTGTCGGGTATCGGACAGATTTTAGGCGGGTTTAGGGACATCATGTGGGCACGCATCCGACGACCCGCTTGCGATGGCACGTGACGTACCTCGTTGCGTTGTACGGATCGCGTTTGCCATCGCAGCGTGTCACCTCGGGTTAATCCATTGCCTGAATCATCGAACAAGGAGCGTCGACATGATCTCATCTGATGTAAGCCTGAAGAACGATGTATCGCCTGCCGAATGGGAAGCGCGAGTCAATCTCGCAGCGGCGTACCGCCTCACTGCGCTGTTTGGCTGGGACGACCTCGTGTTTACGCACATCTCGGTGCGCGTGCCTGGCCCGGATCACCATTTCCTGATCAACCCGTACGGCATGATGTTCGACGAGATCACGGCGTCCTCGCTGGTCAAGGTCGATCTCGACGGCCGCAAGGTTTCCGCGTCGCCGTATGACGTCAATCCGGCCGGCTTCACGATCCATAGCGCGGTGCATGCGGCGCGCGAAGACGCCCTTTGCGTGATGCACGTCCACTCGATCAACGGCGTCGCCGTGTCGGCGCAGGAAGCGGGGCTGCTGCCGCTGTCTCAGCAGTCTCTGGCCGTGCTGGCGTCCCTCGGCTACCACGACTACGAGGGCATCGCACTCAATGAAGGCGAGAAGCCTCGCCTCGTTCGCGACCTGGGAAGCAACACTTACCTGATGCTGCGCAATCACGGCCTGCTGACCGTTGGCGGGACGCCAGCGGACGCCTTCGTCGCGATGTACTTCTTCGAAGCGGCTTGCATGATCCAGGTGCGTGCCCAGGCGGGCGGCGCAAAGCTGCTTCCCATTGCGCAGCCGATACTCGAAGGCATCAAACAGCAGATCGGGCAGGTGACGAGGGGTGTCAGCCCTGGAGCGTTGGTATGGCCCGGGCTGCTGCGTCGGCTCGATCGCCGCAACCCCGGCTATGCGGACTAGTCGTGTCGATTGGCACGCGCCGCGCGATTGCGATGCGCGGCGCGAACGGCGGGAGCGCATTGGGCGAGGTCAGCCGGTTCGACGCAACGCCGATGTCAAGACCAGGTCACTTGAGAAACGGTATGGCGAAAATCTGTATCTACGGCGCGGGTTCCATCGGCTGCTATATCGGCGGACGGCTTCTTGCCGGGGGAAGCGAAGTCAGTTTTGTTGGGCGTGCGCGCATCGGCGACCAGTTGCGCCGGCAAGGCCTCATGCTGTCGCAGTACGACGATCGCCGCTGGCATGTGCCGCCGGAGCGGATCGACGTATCGACGGACGGAGCGACGGCCGCCGCAGCTGATCTCGTGCTGGTGACCGTCAAGTCTGCCGCGACACCGGCGGCCGCGGCAGAACTGGCGAACGTGCTTCGCCCCGGCACCATTGTCGTCAGCTTCCAGAACGGAATCGGCAACGCGGACGTGCTGCGCGCCGCGCTCCCGCAAAACACGGTGCTGGAGGGCATGGTGCCGTTCAATGTCGTCGAACGCGGCCCCGGCGCATTTCATCAGGGTTCAGCGGGCGAACTGGAGATCAGGCATGCGCCGGCCTTGCAGCCGTTCGTCGACGAGTTCAGGAAAGCGGGGCTGCCGCTGACCCAGCACGCCGACATGCTGCCGGTACAGTGGGCGAAACTGCTGCTCAATCTCAACAATGCCATCAACGCGCTATCGAACCGGCCTTTGAAGGAAGAGCTCTCGCAACGCCCCTACCGGATCTGTCTTGCCATGGCGCAGAAGGAGGCGCTCGCGCTTCTGAAGCGGGCGAACGTGCGGCCGGCCAGGGTGACGCCGCTTCCGGCCCGCTGGATCCCGCGTGCTCTCGGCCTGCCCGATGCATGGTTCGAGCGGTTGGGCTGCGCGATGCTGACCATCGATCCGCTCGCGCGCTCGTCGATGTCCGACGATCTGGCGGCGGGACGCGCCACGGAAATCGACTGGATAAACGGCGAAGTCGTGCGCCTTGCCCAACGCCTCGGGCGGACGGCGCCGGTGAACGAGCGGCTATGCGCGCTCGTGAGGGAAGCCGAGCGATGCGACGTGCGTCCGTCATGGCCGGGCGACGCGCTGCTGGCCGAACTGCGGGCGGCGGTGAGTGCCCCTTCGGCGTGGCACGACGGGAACTGAATGCCCGCGAACGACGACCCGGAATCGGCCTGGCTTGCCGAACATCCCATCGAACATGGCGTAAGCTGAGCGCTTGACCGGTTGATGGCGTTGGCGGCGAACCTGCGAACGGGGTCGGTCAACCCGCGTTCGCGTCTTTCAAGGGAAGAAAGCGATGCGGACAATGAAAGCAGTACAGGTGACTGAGGCTGGTGGTCCTCTGGAACTTGTCGAACGGGCTGTGCCAGAGCCCGGCGAAGGACACGTGCTCATCAGGATCCAGGCCTGTGGCATCTGCCACAGCGACGTGCTGACGAAAGATGGCCTGTGGCCAGGCCTGCAATATCCCCGCGTTCCGGGACACGAGATAGCCGGTGTAATCGATACCGTCGGCGCGGACGTCGAAGGCTGGCAGAAAGGGCAGCGCGTCGGCGTAGGCTGGCACGGCGGACATTGCGGACGGTGTGAGCATTGTCGCCAGGGCGACTTCGTTCTGTGTCAGCGCGCGCTCGTGCCCGGCATCAGCTACGACGGCGGCTATGCCGAATACATGGTGGCGCCGGTCGAGGCATTGGCGCGCGTTCCGGACGATCTGTCCGATGTCGACGCAGCGCCGTTGCTTTGCGCGGGCATTACCACTTTCAATGCTTTGCGCCACAGTGGCGCGCGTGCCGGAGATGTGGTCGCGATTCTCGGGATTGGCGGTCTGGGCCATCTCGGTGTGCAATTCGCGCGGAAGATGGGTTTTCGCACGGTGGCGATTGCCCGCGGGCAGGACAAAGCGGCGCTCGCGAAGCAACTCGGTGCACACCATTACATCGACAGCAAGGCGGAAAACGTTGCCGAGGCACTGCAGGCGCTTGGCGGAGCGCGGGTCATTCTTGCGACCGTGACCAGCGGCAAGGCGATGAGCGCTGCAGTCAGAGGTCTTGGTTTGAACGGCAAGCTGATCATGGTTGGACTGTCCGAGGAGCCTGTCGAAGTCCCGATCGGACAGTTCATCATGGGACGGAATTCGGTACAGGGCTGGCCGTCGGGTACGTCGGCGGATTCGCAGGACACGCTGGCCTTCAGCGCGCTGACAGGCATCAAGCCGATGATCGAGGAGTTTCCGCTCGCTCGCGCAGCCGAAGCCTATGAGCGCATGATGAGTGGCGCCGCGCGCTTCAGGGTTGTGCTGAAGACTGCCTAGCGAGAGCGTGAAATCGCAGCCCGACTACGTGCGGACCGACGAGGGCGTGTCGCAACGTGCGTGGAACTTGCTGAACGGGCAGGGTACACAGGCGAATGCGGTCTGTGCAGTTCCGTGCTGGCCATCGTGTCCGCCGTGCAATGAACTGCGCGCGCCGGGGTGAAACTCTTGCATCATGAACTGCCGACATGACTTCTCCGAAACTGGATCTATCCGTATTTCCCCGCTTTGCTCTTCTTGAAGGGCTGACGCCGGTTCAACGTCTTTCCCGCCTGAGCAGCGCCCTCGGTGAGGTGGAGATCTTCGTCAAACGAGATGACCTGAATGGCCTCGGCGGCGGAGGCAGCAAGGTTCGGAAGCTCGAGTTCCTGATCGGTGAAGCCCTGGCGAGCGGGGCGGACACGATTATCACGGTGGGCGCGCGTCAATCGAACCACGCGCGCCTGACCGCGGCCGCGGCTGCGAGGGCGGGGCTCAAATGCGAACTCGTGCTGACCAGAGTGGTGCCGCGTTATGACGACGACTACATCGAGAACGGCAACATCCTGCTCGACAGTCTGCTTGGCGCACAGATCCACGATCTTCCGGCTTCCGCCAACGCCCTGGCGTTCGCGGAAGAGCGCGCGGACACGTTACGTGCGCAAGGACGCAGCGTGTATGTGTGCCCCCTCGGCGGTTCAAGTGCCGTCGGTTGTCTCGGCTATGCCGACTGCGCGGGGGAAATCGCAGCGCAAGCCGACGCGTCGGGGATCTCGTTTGACCATATCGTCGTGCCGAACGGAAGTGGCGGAATGCATGCCGGGCTGGTCGCGGGCGCTCTTGCGCTCGGCAAATCGCCGACGTCCATTATTGGGTACACCGTCCTTAGCCTGGCCGATCAGGCGCGATCCGTCACACTCGACAAGACGAGGCAGACGCTCGGCTTGATCGACCCCACTCTGACCGTTCCCGACGACGCCATCATCATCGACGGCGGGCAACTGGGCGAAGGGTACGGAATACCGACAGACGGAATGCACCATGCAGTCCGTCTGCTGGCTTCGTCGGAAGGATTGCTGATCGACCCGGTGTATGGCGGCAAGGCGTTTGCTGGTCTCCTGCGCGATGTGGAAACCGGTAGATATCGCCCCGGACAGCGCATTCTGTTCGTTATGACAGGCGGATTGCCGGGGCTGTTTGCATATCGTAGTGCGTTCTAACGTGTCTGCCTTGGCCTGGTGATGGCTGCACGAAGCTGCGTATCAAGCGGTGCGTCGCCCTTCGACGGGGTATCCTGGATCGGAATGGCCTGGCGTCGAAGCATGACCCGGCGAAATGAGGCTGTCCGACGAAGCACTGCGTCAATACGAGGGCACGAGCGGTGTTTTTAAACTTTCACATCATCACGGTATAAGAGACGCTGCCGACCGGCCTCAAGAGGAAGCATGGCGCCCACCACAAGCCGTTTCGGCCGTACGAGCGTGCATTCATCATACATATTGGCTAAGGGTATTTACCTAGATTAATGTATCTCAAATACCTGAAACGGTACGTTAGAATCATTACTCTAATTGTGCGTCGCACAAGTGGCGACGCGCGCCCGGCAAGGCAAATCCCGCAGGCCGAGGCACCAGGATTTCGTTTCCCTCTGACACCCGTCAGGCATGTGTTGAGTTGAACTAACGGAGAACATGAATGAGCGTTTTCACACCTGAGCAACTCGTATCGGCGCAGCAAGGCAACGTTACAACCCTGTTCGCGTTGACGAATCAGGCGTTTGAAGGTTTTCAAAAGCTGGTTGAACTGAATCTGCAGGCAGCGAAGTCTGCGCTCGCAGAGAGCGAAGCAGGCTGGCAGGAAGCGCTGTCCGGGAAGGCGCCGGGGGCATTCTTCACGAGCCAGGTCAGCGCCGCACAGCCCGCAGCGGAGAAGGTGCTGTCGTATAGCCGTCACCTGTATGAAATTGCGTCCGGCACCCAGGCAGAGTGCCTGAAGATTGCGCAGGCGCAATACGAACAGCAGACCCGCAACGCGCAAACGCTGGTCGACGATTTCGCGAAGAACGCGCCCGCCGGTTCTGAAGCTGCCGTCACAGCACTGAAGTCGGCATTGTCGACTGCCAGCCTGACCTATGAAACGGTGCGCAAGGCTGCCACGCAGGCGATCGAAGCGGCGCAAGGCAACTTTGCCGCTACGACTGCCGCTGCTTCGAAGGCTGGCCAGCAGGCCGCGGCGCAAGTGTCGCGCGCAGCGAAGCAGTAGCCCATCGCAAGCTGAGCGGTTGTCGCGGCGCTGAGCGAAGCGATCAGCTCTATTCATGGACCGGCCCCGAATCTGCTCGGGGCCGGTCCGCCTGTCGCGAAGCTCGGCCCGCTGATCGCCGTCACCCGTTCAGGCGTCGTGGGTGAGGGTGATACCCGCGAATGCCAGGGACGAGAGGAGCGGGCAACCGACTGGTGCCTGCAGGTTTTTTTTCTCTTCGAGTGCCATGACAGATCCTTCGGTGCTCAACGCCATCTGCTGCATATAGGGAATAGACATGACTGATGTTGTGATCGTATCGGCCGCGCGTACAGGTGTCGGCAAATTCGGCGGATCGGTTGCGAAGATCGCGGCGCCCGAACTCGGCGCCACGGTGATCCGCGCCGTCCTCGAACGCGCGGGCCTGAAGCCAGAGCAGGTCAGCGAAGTGATCATGGGTCAGGTGCTGACGGCCGGTTCCGGCCAGAACCCGGCCCGTCAGGCCCTGATCAAGGCGGGGCTGCCTTCAGCCGTGCCGGGAATGACGATCAACAAGGTCTGCGGTTCGGGCCTGAAAGCCGTGATGCTGGCCGCCAACGCGATCATCGCGGGCGACGCGGATATCGTCGTTGCAGGCGGCCAGGAGAACATGAGCGCCGCGCCGCACGTGCTGCCGGGCTCGCGCGACGGCTTTCGCATGGGCGACGCGAAGCTGGTCGACAGCATGATCGTCGACGGCCTGTGGGACGTGTACAACCAGTATCACATGGGCGTCACGGCCGAGAACGTGGCGAAGGAATACGGCATTACGCGCGAGCAGCAGGATGCGTTCGCGGCTTTGTCGCAGAATAAGGCGGAAGCCGCACAGAAGGCAGGCCGTTTCGATGCTGAAATCGTGCCGGTCGAGATACCGCAACGCAAGGGCGAGCCGCTGCGCTTTGCCAGCGACGAATTCGTGCGCCACGGCGTGACAGCCGAATCGCTGGCGGGCCTGAAGCCGGCCTTCTCGAAGGAAGGCACGGTGACGGCGGCGAACGCGTCGGGTCTGAACGACGGGGCGGCGGCCGTGATCGTGATGTCGGCGAAAAAGGCCGAGGCGCTCGGTCTTACGCCGCTCGCGCGCATCAAGGCTTATGCGAATGCGGGCGTCGATCCGAAGGTGATGGGCATGGGCCCGGTGCCGGCCTCGCGTCGCTGTCTGGAGCGCGCGGGCTGGAGCCCGGCGGATCTGGACCTGATGGAAATCAACGAGGCGTTTGCCGCGCAGGCGCTCGCCGTGCACAAGCAGATGGGCTGGGACACGTCGAAGGTCAACGTGAATGGCGGCGCGATTGCGATCGGCCATCCGATCGGCGCGTCCGGTTGCCGTATTCTCGTCACGCTGCTGCACGAAATGCAGAAGCGCGACGCGAAGAAAGGTCTGGCGTCGCTGTGTATCGGCGGCGGCATGGGCGTCGCGCTCGCAGTCGAGCGTATCTGATCGTTCGTATAACTCATAGTCAAGCGGTGCGCCTGAGCGGTGTCTGAATTCCCTCGGGCGCACTGGATTTCATTCGCGCAATATCAGTAGTCAACAAAAACCCGCGCAGTTCAATCAATGCTGACCGACCACCTCGCGGGGATGTCGAGGCGGCGATGCATTGAGGCAAACCAATGGCGGGCTGTGCGGGACGGCCATTGGATATTCATGATCCTCGCAGATACTACGATCACGGATGGAAAGGATGACGAAACGAATCGCTGTAGTAACAGGCGGAATGGGCGGCCTTGGAGAAGCGATCAGTACGAAACTGCATGATGCCGGTTATGTTGTGGTGGTAACGCATTCGCCGAATAACAGTGGCGTTGCCGCGTGGCTGTCGAGCATGGAAACCCAGGGCCGGAACTTTCGCGCGTATCCGGTCGATGTCGCTGATTACGACTCGTGCCAGCACTGCGTGGCGAAAATTCAGGTCGAGGTCGGCCCTGTCGACATTCTGGTGAACAACGCCGGGATCACGCAGGACATGACGCTCAGGAAGATGGACAAGGTCAACTGGGACGCGGTCGTCCGGACCAATCTGGATTCGGTCTTCAATATGACCAAGCCGTTGTGTGAAGAGATGGTCGCACGTGGCTGGGGGCGCATCATCAATATCTCTTCGGTCAATGGGTCGAAGGGTTCCGTCGGTCAGACCAACTACGCGGCAGCCAAGGCCGGCATGCACGGCTTTACGAAGTCGCTGGCGCTTGAAGTGGCGCGCAAAGGCGTGACCGTCAACACGATTTCGCCAGGCTATCTCGCCACCAAAATGGTCACTGCGATTCCGCAGGAAATTCTGGACACAAAGATCCTGCCGCAGATTCCGGTCGGTCGGCTCGGTCAGCCGGACGAAGTCGCTGCGCTCGTCCGCTATCTGTGCTCGGACGATGCAGGTTTCGTGACCGGTTCCAATATCGCCATCAATGGCGGCCAGCACATGCATTGATGCGGCAGATTCAGACGCAGTAGCGCCATCGCCACAATCGGTCGTTCGATTGTGGCGATTGTGCTTTAGAGGCGATTTCTTTCACCTGGTGGAGTTCTCGACGGGCGGGGCGCTTGTGCGTCTTCTTCGGCTGGCATCGGTTTGCAGGCCCGCCAGGTGAGTCATTGATAAGTGTTCGTGTCCGCCCGGGTGTCGTTTTATATCACAATGAAATATAATAATGAAAACACGTTCTTTCGTCGCGGGAGGGTTTCACCGTAAGGTGTGGTCTCGTTTATTGCGACGTCGCCCACTTTCTATCCCGTTCAGACCTTGTCCCGCTCTGCTGTGATCCGCTGGCTTTCCAGCTTCGCTCCCGGTCCGATCGCCGTTCGATGGCCGGAACGCTTGCGTTCGTGTCTCGGCGCGCTCGTCGGTATCGCGTTCACCGGCGGGGCAATGCATCTCCTTCCGGGGACAGGCGTGAATGTTCCGCTCCTCGTCGCCCCGATGGGCGCCTCGGCCGTGCTTCTGTTCGGCGTTCCTGCCAGTCCGCTTGCGCAGCCGTGGTCCATTATCGGCGGCAACCTCGTCTCTGCAACCGTTGGTGTCGCATGCGCCAGCTGGATCGCCGATCCGGTGACAGCCGCCGCGCTGGCGGTCGCACTGGCGATCTGTGCGATGTTTGCGCTGCGCTGCGTCCATCCGCCGTCCGGCGCGGTCGCGCTGACCGCCGTCCTCGGTGGCCCAGCCGTGCACGCGCTCGGCTATCGGTTCGTCGTGGAACCGATAGCGATGCAGTCGGCGGCGCTCGTGTGCTCGGCCATCGTCTACCATGCCGTCACCGGCCACCGTTACCCTCACGCTGCGCGGCGCAAGGCCGACCAGGATGCGGCGGCATCGATTGCAGTGGCGAAAGATGGCTTCACACATGCCGACCTCGAGGCCGTGCTGAGGCAGCGCGGGGAATTGCTCGACATCGATCCAGACGATCTGGAATCGTTGCTGCGCGATGTCCAGTTGCAGGCCTATGCCCGCACATTCAGTGAATTGACCTGCGCGGACATCATGTCTCGCGCGGTGGTGGCCGTATCGGTCGCCACCCGGGCGTCAGCTGCGTGGAACCTGTTGAAACGGCACGGCGTGAAGGCTCTGCCGGTCACTGACGAGACGCAGCACGTCATCGGCATCGTGACGCGCGCGGATCTTCTCGATACCCCGACGTTCAGAAAAATCTCCGTTCTATGGTCTCTGCGGCAACGATGGTTCAGGCGCAGAAGGGACCCGGTCCGCGTCGTGGGCACCTTGATGAACCCCTCGGTGCATACTGTCGATGCGGCGACTCCGATCGCCGAACTGGTGCCGTTGTTTGCGCACTACGGGCACCACCATATTCCGGTGCTGGATGCTGGAAGACGACTGGTCGGGATGATCACCCAGGCTGATGTGATCGCGGGGCTTTATCGTCAGACATACGCCCAGCAACGAAGTGCGGCGTAGTACCTCTTGCCCGATTTAACCGCTGTTTGCGACCGTTAGTATCACGGCGCGATATATTTGCGCATTACCGTTCCGACAGGGCTCCCATGAAGACACTCACTCGCGGCTTGACCAAGGCGGACTTTGAGCAACTGTCCGAATTCCGCTACCAGATGCGGCGTTTCGAGCGCTTTTCCGAACAGGCCGCCCAGGGCGAAGGCATTACGCCGTTGCAATACCTGCTGCTCCTGCACATCAAGGGCTATCCGGAGCGGGACTGGGCGACCATCGGCGAACTCGCCGAACGGCTCCAGGCGCAGCACCATGGAGTGGTTGCGCTGGTGTCCCGCTGCGAGACCCTTGACCTTGTGCGGCGCAAGATCAGCGAAGCCGACCGCCGCCAGGTCGAGGTGCATTTGTTGAAAGCGGGCGAGCAGGTGCTCGCGCGCCTCGCCGAGATGCACCGTGCCGAACTGCGGTCACTCGAAGGTGCATTCAATGTTCCACAGATCGACTTATGAGAAGACATGAGTTTCGACACGCATAAACGCGATTTTTCGGCCAACGCACGGCTGCCAGGGATTGCTGCGCTTGCCGCAGGAATCGGGGCGCTCAGCACGCTTGCGGCGTTCGTGCTGCTGTCCCTGATTCACCTGTTCACGAACCTGTTCTTTTTCGGCACGCTTTCTTTCGCGGACCGGTCGCCGGCCCACAATACGCTCGGCGTCTGGGTCATTCTCGTGCCGGTCGCTGGCGGATTGATCGTGGGACTCATGGCGCGCCACGGGTCGGAAAAGATCCGCGGGCATGGCATTCCTGAGGCGATTGAAGCGATCCTGTTCGGCAAGAGCCGGATGTCGCCGAAGGTCGCCATACTGAAACCGCTGTCGTCCGGCATCGTGATTGGCAGCGGTGGCCCGTTCGGCGCCGAAGGCCCGATCATCATGACGGGCGGCGCGCTCGGTTCGCTGATTGCGCAATGCGTGAAGGTGACGTCGGCGGAGCGCAAGACCTTGCTGGTTGCGGGCGCTGCAGCGGGGATGACCGCGGTCTTCGGTACGCCTGTGGCTGCCGTGCTGCTCGCGGTCGAACTCTTGCTGTTCGAATGGAGACCGCGCAGCTTCCTGCCCGTCGCATTGGCCTGCGCGGTCGCGGGCTTTGCCCGCGCGGCGTTCTTCGGCACAGGCCCGCTGTTTCCGCTGGAGACGGCGCCGCCTGACGCCATGTCGCTCGTGTCGTGCATCATCGCCGGGCTGCTGAGCGGGGCGCTCGCTTCTGGCCTGTCGGCTGCGCTTTACAAGACTGAAGATCTGTTCGGCAAGCTGCCCATCCACTGGATGTGGGGGCCCGCGCTTGGCGGGCTCGCGGTCGGAATCGGCGGATTCATCGAACCTCGCGCTCTGGGCGTCGGGTATGACGTGATCGGCGATCTGCTGCACCAGCACATCGTGCTGCAGGTCGCTGCTGCCATCCTCATCGTGAAGGCCATCATCTGGGTGGTGGCGTTGGGCTCGGGAACGTCCGGCGGGGTGCTTGCACCACTGCTCATGCTGGGGGCCGGGCTCGGAACCGTGCTCGCGCACGTGTTGCCGGGCGGCGAACCGGCGTTGTGGCCGCTCGTGTGTATGGCTGCGACCCTTGGCGCAACCCTCGGCGCTCCCCTGACCGCGATCGTTTTTGCCTTCGGCCTGACGCACGACAGCAATGCCCTGTTGCCGCTTCTGGCGGCGACACTTGTTGCGCATGGCTTTGCGACGGTGGTGATGCGGCGCTCCATCATGACGGAAAAGATCGCCCGTCGCGGTTATCACATCTACCGCGAATACGGTGTGGACCCGCTCGAGCGTCACTACGTCGACGAGGTCATGACTCCCGAGGTGCAAACCATTGACGCCCGCATGTCCGTGCGTGATGCGCTGGCGACGTTCTTCGGCGCTGGTCAGACACATCGCGCCTACCCGGTCGTGCACGAGGGTGTATTGACCGCTATCGTCGATCGTGCGGCACTCGAACGCTTACGTGGCGAGGGGACCAACCCTGAACTCGACGCACCGCTCATCGACGCGTTGCGCGGGAGTGCGCCGGTGATTGCGTTGCCCGGCGAAACCTGCCGGCTCGTTGCGACCCGGCTTGCGGTACAGGGTCTCGAGCGCCTGCCTGTGGTTGCCGACCGCGACACGATGCGTCTGGTGGGGATCGTGTCGAGAAGCGATCTGGTCAAACCGTCGCTCGCGCACTTCGAGGAAGAACACAAGAGAGAGCGCTTCCGGCGCGTGAAGCTTACCCGGAGTACGAAGCGCTTCCCGCCAGTGCGCCGGGCCGGCTGATCGACCGCTACATGGATATCGCCGCGCCGAAGGCGGTCGATGCCGACTGGCGTGGGACGGAGAACCGGGACTCGATCTCATCGTCGTTGGGCATCGCAGCATTGGCCTGCCTGCGCGCCGGTGAGCCGGTTTGCCGTCAGGCGCTCTGTTCGTGACCCGCTCGCTGTCTGATCCAGTTCATTGCCCATCGCTTTGCCGCTCTGACAGCATCGATTTCCGTCAACGCGCGCTCCGCGGCTGGGGAAGGGCCACGCGCGAGTACATGATGATGTCCTACCGTTACGATCGTCGCCACACAACCAAAGCCGTCGTCCGGTAATTGCACCGGTTCGCACAAGAGGCAATATGGACCATAAATGAAGGAGACGGATTTCACAGGAGTAGCCCCCCAGTACGCTAGTCGTGTTCTCAGGCCGGACACCGTGAAAGCCCATGTCGGGGAAACGAAACGTCGATCCCGGACGCAAAACGCGTTCACGGCAATCTGCATTATATGTAACAACGTGATATAAGCCGTTACGTTTGCGTGTCACGACGAAAGAAATTTTCAGGGGCATTTCAGGGGCAGATAAGGCAGCTTCGAGGTGCCCATCAAACCTTGAAGCACGCGATCAGATCGGTAGTCTTACGCGTGCATTTCTTACGCGTGCTGTTCTGCAACATTTCCGCGTTGGCGCGTGGGTGTGGCAACTGGATGGGTCCGGCTGACCCGGTCCGTGCATGGTGGTTCGTCGTCGACCGAGGTTGTAAAATCGGGAGCAGACGCAATATGCCTCTCCACGATGCGCAGCGGTACGGTGGGCGATGAATTCTGGAGAACCCTGTGGCTTTATCCCATCTTTCATCCGGCGAAACAATGAGCGTGCTTCCGCTGGGCGAGCGTCTCGAGCAGACTCAAACCGCGGCGCTATTCAGGCAAGCGCAACTCGAAGTCATGCGGCTTGTTCTGCCGGCCGGCAAAGGGATGCCCGAGCACGCCGTGAACGGTCCGATAACGGTGCATTGCATCGAAGGCGAAGTAAACTTCAGCTTCGAGAACACCCAGCGGCTCATGCGTGCAGGCGATCTGCTTTACCTCGCGGCCGGAATCCCCCACAAGCTGACCGCGATCAGAAACGCATCAGTGCTCGTGACCATCGTTCTGCAGGGACCTTCTGCGTCGCCGGCATGAACGATTCCGTGCTCTCGATGGATGCCACATGATCCGCGTGTCAAAACCCGGTGTTCGCAAGTGAACAGACCGGCGTATCCCACCCTCGATGCGCTTCTCGCGGATGTGCGCGCCTGTCGTGCCTGTGCAGAGGTATTGCCGCTCGGTCCAAGGCCCATCGTACGCGCGGCGGTCGACGCCCGGATTCTTATCGTCGGTCAGGCGCCCGGGGCACGGGTGCATGCCACGGGCATTCCGTGGAACGACGCCAGCGGTGAGCGTCTACGAACATGGCTCGGCGTCGATGTGACGTCGTTTTACGACGAGTCGCAGTTCGCGATCATTCCAATGGGCTTCTGCTATCCAGGGCGAGGCAGCAGCGGCGACAAGCCGCCGCGCCGCGAGTGCGCGCAATTGTGGCTGGACAGCCTGCTGGAAAAGCTTCCAGAAATCCAGTTGACCCTACTGGTCGGGCAATACGCACAGCGTCATTTTCTCGGCAACCGCCGCAAAGCGTCGTTGACCGAAACAGTCAGGGCATGGGCGGACTATGCGCCAGCCTTCATTCCCTTGCCACATCCATCGCCGCGCAATCAGGCATGGTTCAGGCACCACCCGTGGTTTGAAAGCGAAGTGCTGCCGCCGCTTCGCGCAACAGTCGAATCGATCATGGCGCGTGAGGCGGATTACGTCAGGTGAGCCGTATCGAAACGTCGGTTTGAACGGAGCAGGCAATGCCGCATACGAACCGCAAGAGTCTGAAAATTTTCATTCGACGGGCGTATGACGATCCGACGCAGGAGGACGATTACCGTGTCCTCGTCGACCGGGTCTGGCCACGCGGACGCAGCAAGGAGACGCTCAAGCTCGACGAGTGGGTGCGCGAACTTGCGCCGGGCACGGAACTGCGCAAATGGTTTGGGCATGATCCGCAACGATGGGAAGCGTTCCAGCAACGCTACCGCAGCGAACTGGATAGCGAAGAGATGCAGGCGCGGATGCGACAGCTTCTGAGCGATGCGGGCGGCCGGCCGATCACGCTCGTATATGGCGCGAGGGATGAAGAGCACAACCAGGCCATCGTGTTACGCGACGTCCTTTTGCATCTCTCTGGAGGATGAACACGGATTTGCCTGATTCGCACCAGGAGCGTGGCTGCAGGAAACAGCCAGGCTCACAACGCGCCTGGGCCTGCTCCGCGCTTTCCTATGCGGCTACCCACACCTCGCCATTCTCCACACGGGTCGCGAACGCGCTGACCGAGTGCTCGGGGTCTTCGAGACACTCACCCGTACGCAGGTCGAAATGATGCTTGTAGATAGGCGATGCCACCACGATGCGTTCGCCGAGGTTGCCCACGAGGCCGCGCGACAGCACCGCCGCCTGCGATACTGGATCGTAGTTGTTGATCGCGAACACGCGGCCGTCGCCATCGTCGACATGGAATACGGCGACCTGCCCGCCGTTGACCAGCGCGCAAACGCCAGTGTTGGGCACGATGTCGTCGAGTTTGCACACGGAAATCCACGCATCCTGGATGCGGTCATTGCTCATAATGATCTCCTCAAGAGTGTTCAGGCAGTCTCGGCGACCACCGGGATGGGAAACTGTCGGCTCTGCCGCTCACCGGGCGTGGCGGGGCGAATCTGGCCGCGCTCCTCGACGAACGTGACGGTATCGTCGCGTGCTTCGCTGTTGACGAAATGACGGAAGCGCCGGCGTGTCTCCGGATCGGTCACCGCCTTCTTCCATTCGCATTCGTAGGTGTCGACCACAAGCTGCATCTCCGCTTCGAGTTCAGCGGCAAGCTCGAGCCTGTCGTTCACCACGACGTCGATCAGATAGTCGAGACCGCCTTCAAGGTTGTCGCGCCATACGCTGGTGCGCTGCAGGCGGTCCGCGGTGCGGATATAGAACATCAGGAAGCGGTCGATGTAGCGAAGCAGCGTTGCCTTGTCGAGATCGGAGGCGAGCAGTTCGGCGTGACGAGGCTTCATGCCACCGTTGCCGCACACATACAGGTTCCATCCCTTTTCGGTCGTGATAATGCCGATGTCCTTGCCTTGTGCTTCCGCGCATTCGCGGGTGCAGCCCGAGACCCCGAACTTCAGCTTGTGCGGCGCGCGCAGGCCTTTATAGCGGTTCTCGATTTCGATCGCGAGGCCGACGGAGTCACCCACGCCATAACGGCACCACGTCGAACCGACGCACGACTTCACGGTGCGCACCGACTTGCCGTACGCGTGACCGGATTCGAAACCCGCGGCGATCAGTTCTTCCCAGATCAGCGGCAGTTGCTCGACGCGCGCGCCGAACAGATCGACACGCTGGCCGCCCGTGATCTTTGTGTACAGCCCGTATTTCTTCGCGACCTGGCCGACCGCGATCAGCCCCTCGGGTGTGACCTCGCCGCCAGGCATCCGTGGCACGACCGAATAGGTGCCGTCGCGCTGGATGTTGGCGAGATAGTAGTCGTTCGAATCCTGCAGGGCGGCGTGCTCCTTCTTCAGCACGAATTCGTTCCAGCACGACGCAAGAATGCCGGCGACGACCGGCTTGCACACGTCGCAGCCAAGCCCGTGGCCATGCTTGCCGAGCAGGGCGCCGAAAGTCTTGATGCCCTCCACGCGGACGATGTGATAGAGCTCCTGGCGCGAATGGCGGAAGTGTTCGCACAGGTGGTTGTTGACCGCGAGACCCTGCTTCTTCATCTCGGACTTCATCACCTGCGTGACGAGCGGAACGCACCCGCCGCACGAAGTGCCGGCGCCGGTCGCACTTTTCATCGCGCCGATGCTGGTCGCGCCGCCGCAGACCGCGGCGCAGATCTGGTTTTTCGAAACGTTATTGCATGAACAGATCTGTGCGGTCGCCGGCAATGCCTCGACACCGAGCGCGGGCTTCGCGCGGCCATCGGCCTGCGGCAGGATGAGAAATTCCGGCGCGTCCGGCAGCTCCATGCGGTTCAGCATCATCTGTAGCAGGGTGCCGTATTCGGCTGCATCGCCCGCCATCACGGCGCCGAGCAGGTACTTGCCGCAGTCGGACACGACAAGCTTCTTGTAGACCTGCCTGCGCTCGTCGCTGAACTGGTACGAGCGGCTGCCAGGGGTCTTGCCGTGCGCGTCGCCGATGCTCGCGACGTCCACGCCCATCAGCTTGAGCTTCGTGCTCATGTCGGCCCCGGTGAAAGCCGCCTCGACACCCACGAGTTGCCTTGCTGCGACGCGCGCCATCTCGTAGCCGGGCGCCACGAGGCCAAACGTCTGTCCGTTCCAGGCCGCGCATTCGCCGATCGCGTAGATGTCGGGGTCGCTGGTGCGGCAGGTGTCGTCGATCGCGATGCCACCGCGCGGGCCGACTTCGAGATCACATGCGCGTGCGATCTCGTCGCGCGGGCGGATGCCAGCGGAAAACACGATCATGTCGGTGTCGAGATGAGTGCCGTCGGCGAACTGCATCCGGTGTGTGCCCGACTCGCCATCGACGATCGCCAGCGTGTTCTTGCCGGTGTGAACCTGGACACCCAGTTCCTCGATCTTGCCGCGCAGTACCCGCGCACCGCCTTCGTCCACCTGTACCGCCATCAGGCGAGGCGCAAATTCGACGACATGCGTCGCGAGCCCCATGTCGCGGAGCGCCTTGGCGCATTCGAGCCCGAGCAGGCCGCCACCGACCACCACCCCGGTCTTCGCGCGGGCGCCGCATGCCTGCATCGCTTCGAGGTCCTCAATGGTGCGATAGGCGAAACAGTCCTGACGATCGCGTCCCGGCACCGGCGGCACGAACGGCGAGGAGCCCGTTGCCAGCACCAGCTTGTCATAGGAGAGCGTTTCGCCTGTCGAGAGGGTCACGGTGTGCGCCGCCCGGTCGATCGCCACGGCCTTCGCATCGAGCTTGAGCAGCACATTGTCGCGATCGAAGAAGCCTGGTTCGACGAGCGACAGATCCTGCGCGGACTTGCCGGAAAAGAATTCGGACAGGTGCACGCGGTCATAGGCCGGGCGCGGCTCTTCGCACAGCACAGTCACGTGCAGCGTGTTCGTGGAGTGGTCCGCGAGGCACTCGAGAAGCTTGTGGCCAACCATCCCGTGGCCGATCACGATGATGTTCATGACAGGGGTTTCATCCGTTTCGAGTGCTGTTCGCGACATCATTTCCGCCCGGCAAATAAAAAGGCGTCCCGCGGACCCGGTCGGAAGAGACCGGATTCAGGGGACGCCGTTGTCCAGAAGCTATTGTTAAAGCGACGACTTTTGCTGCATTCAAACCGGACCGACTTTGGTCCGACGCGTCGAAATACGCAAAGGACATGCCAAGCCGCAGGAAGTGCAGCGGACGCGCCATGCGCGGGCAGGAGCGGCTATCGAAGGGCCCCGCCGGTTTGTCGCCGCCTGATTCATGCTGATGCGACAGGGCACAACGATGGTGCGACGCAGCACATTCTCCGTGCGGCGCACAGTGCGATCGCCGGGCGTGCTGACCGTAACAGGGCGGAGACGGTACAAGGTGGCCGGGATGTTTCGCGTGACGCCAACGTGGACGGCACGAGGCGATTCACGCCGCAGCGCGAGCCTACGGCTCATGGCGGCACCCGGCCGCTATCAACGTCGTTTTGGCGAACCGCTTGTGGTCGGCGGTGCCCTCATGATCTGGCCTGGATATTGCGTTTGTCCGAACGTCCGGCAACGATGCCGGCGTACATGGATATGAATCACCCGTGCCGCATCGGGCACGGACAACTTCAGGACAACGGCGTCCCCTCGTTCAGCAAGACGAGCGGATGCCGTTTTCTATTGGGCGGCGCGTTCACTCGGCCGACCGGAAAAGGGAATCACGATGGAAATGGGCAAGGTCACTCTACTTAGCGCGGGTCCTGGTGACCTGGACCTCCTCACGATCAGGGCCACAAAGCTGCTGGCGACGGCCGATGTGGTGCTGCTCGACGATCTGGTCAATCCGGAGATCGTCTCGTTCGCGCCGCAGGCTCGCGTGATACGGGTGGGCAAACGCGGCGGCTGCAAGTCGACACCACAGGCCTTCATCCAGCGCTTGACGTTGCGCTACGCACGCGCCGGCCGCCACGTGGTACGCGTGAAAGGCGGCGACGCACTGCTGTTCGGACGCGCAGGGGAGGAACTGACGGGGCTTCGGTGTGCGCAGATTCCTGTCGAAATCGTCAACGGCATTTCGTCCGGATTCGCGGCGGCAGCGGGCCTTGGCATTTCGCTGACGCATCGCGATCATTGCCAGGGCGTGACGTTTGTCACGGCCCACCTGCGCGACGACAGCGAGCCGGACTGGGCGGCACTCGCCGCGACGGGCACGACGCTCGCCATCTACATGGGCATGAGCCGCATCGAGAGTCTGTGCGCTGCGCTGATGTCGGCCCTGCCAGGCTCCACACCTGCCGCGGTGGTTCAATTGGCCGGCACCGCAGACGAGCGGCACGTGCTCGCGAGACTCGACACGATCGCCACGACCGCACGCGCAGCGGGCCTTGGCAGCCCGGCCGTCATTCTTGTCGGCAACGCGGTCGGCGAGGCGGCGGGGTTCGCAGTGAATGCGCCCATTGAGGATATGACGCACGAATTGCCGATCGAGTCCAACGTCGCGCGCTACGTACCCGAGGCGGTCCTGCGCAGCGCCTGAGTAGCACCTCCCATGGCGGAATGCGCGTTGAGCAGGACGCAGGGGCATGGCGGCAGCGCGAGGCGTCGCGGCTTCTACGACGTCGATTATTTGCCCGCGCCGGTCTCATTGACACAACTGAGCAAAAGCTTGCTGCCTGGGGCGTTTCCAGCGCTCATCGTGGCGTTGTGGAATTCAGTGTCGTTGCAACGCCATTCGACAAACAGGTCCGTCCGGCATCGTGCAGCCGGTCGGCCGGAAGCCGGCCTTGCGAGTACGTACGGGCAGGTCCCGCGCCCATCGCACGCGCGAGCGAGTTCGCGAGTCGCATTGCCACGCGGTGCTCCGCAGTTCCCGCCTTCGGTCGCAGACACGATCATGATCGTGCGCGTCTCTCCGGCTGCGCCAGCCGCGAGAGCCATCAAGAGCACGATCAGCGGGACGGGGCGGATATGCCTGACAAGGGCCGATAACGTGCCGCCCGGATAGCCGGTTTCCATGTTCACCGCGCCTCCCTGGCTAACAGCGTACATCCAGATCGCACCCGAGGTGCACGCAACCCAGCCAGCCGGGCGCACTAACGCCCGCCGTCGCGGCGGCGCTCGGTGGCCAGCCGCGACAGTACCCGCGCGACCACCCGGTCGCATTGCGAGCCGCCGAACTCGAACAGGTCGCGCTCGGCGAGATCGATCTCCTTCGCCAGTGATTCGCGCAGCAGGCTCTTCGCCCGGAAATGCCGGCTGCGCACCGTTGCTTCCGGGATGTCGAGACACCGCGCGGCGTCCTGAATGCTCATTTCTTCGATTGAGCGCAGCACAAAGACGATGCGGAAAGCTTCCGGCAAGTCGTCCAGCTTGCGCTCGAGCAAAGCACGCATTTCGCCGCGAGCCGCTGCGTTGTCGGGAGTACCGGAATCGTGGGCGGTCATTTCATCAAGATCGACAGGAACGCTTGAATCCACCATGGGAATCACATTCTGACGCCGTGCCTCGCGGCGCAGGCGGCCAAAGCATTCATTGAGCACCAGCCGTGTCAGCCAGGTGAAGAGGGCAGCGTCGCCGCGAAACTGTCCGATTGATCTGTACGCTGACAGATACGCTTCCTGCAGCGCGTCTTCCGCTTCGGCGTCGTTGCGCAGCGCGCCGCGCGCAAGACGATACAGGCGCCGGTTATACCGGCGCATCAGCAGTTCGAACGCGGAGTGATCTCCCGCGACAATGCGTCGGACGATCGAGAGGTCATCGTCCGCAGGGGACACGCTTTTTGTTACGGCGCCGTCGGTCATACAGCCTTTATTCATCCTGTGACGCTTCCCGGGTAATGGCTGAGCGTTCGGCTGACCTGCGCGGTCCAGGGCCAAACCAATCGCTCATACGGAGTTGGATGTCACGTCACGAAGGGTTGTTCCTGCCGTTGAAGGCCGCCGGGGCACGATATAGATTGCCGGGCAGCCGGGCACTGAGCCGCGCACTGAACCGGGCACTGAGCCGGGCGGAATGAGCGTATCGGACCGGGATCGCGACGCATGGCCGGGACCGCTCGTCGGCGCCCGACCTGCCGGATATCGGTTATCGCGTCGCAGACACCATCACTGGCGGCGCTGCTCGAACTGACGTTCGAGCACGTCCGCCATTTTTCGCAGGATGTCGGGCAATAGCAGTTGCGCGTCGAACGATCCAGCGATTGAATATCCGGACCCGGACTCGCCACCGATGATGACGACGGCGACACATCTCGCATCCGTCGACTGCCGGACGTTGTCGCAAATACGGTCGAACAGCCCGGCCGACTCACCGTCGGCCATGACCTCTGGAACATGCCTGTATGTCATCCGCTCCTCCGTGAGCCATGCCGCGGGTGTGTCAGGTTCGCTCTTCTTCTTCTTCTTCTTCAGCAGGAGTCGGCCGCTGCGGATCCACACGCGCGGGCAGACGACAAAGCCCGGCGGTGGATCGCCCGTCGCGAAGAATGTGTTGCGCGACGGATGACGACCTCGACCGGACGCTGGTCCGAAAGCCGCCGGTCCAGTCGTGCCGGGCGTGAGGGTTCTTTCACCTCGTCCTTGCCAAGATACGCGTACCGGCCGTCTTGCGCACCTTTGAGCATGACATCGTCGGAAAGGAAGCGCGCGATCAGACAGGTGGCCAGCGCGCCAAAGCCGAGCGCACCGATCGAAGCGGCGATGATGAATGGCATGTCGAGTCCTGTCGGTTTTCCGCCGATTGTGAGGGTAGGTGCTTATATAGTCCAAGACGGGTTTGGAATAGACTCGATAAGAAAATCTTATGAAAAGACTTTGATACTTCGTCATATTCGCTATCTGCTCGCGGTGGCCGAGCATCGCAACTTCACACGTGCGGCCGATAGCCTGCATATTTCGCAGCCCGCGCTTTCGCAGTAGATTCGCCAGTTGGAGAACGATCTCGGTGGCGTGCTGTTCGACCGGAGTGGCCGGGCGGTGCGGCTCACGGATTTTGGAAGCGCCTACATCGAATATGCGCGCCGCGCGCTATTGGACCTCGAGGCGGGGCAGCGTGCCTTGCACGATGTCCGGGATCTGTCGCGCGGACAGCTAAGGCTCGCTTTCACGCCAACCTTCACCGAATACCTGGTGACGCCGGTCATCGATCAGTTCCATTCGGCGCATCCCCACATCGCTATCGAGATGACAGAAATGTCGCTGGACGCCATCGAAAGTGGCCTGGGCGGCGATCGCTTCGATCTGGCGATCGGATTCACGGATATCCGGTCGGACGATATCGAGGTGGAAGCTTTGTTTCCGGAACGGATGACGCTGGTCGTGAGTGCCAGTCATCCGGTCGTGGCAGAGCGCACGCCCATCGCGTCCTCGCGACTGGCAACATGGCCTCTGGCGCTGCTCAGCGGTCAGTTCGTGTTCCGCTTCTACGTCGACGCCTACTTTGCGTCGCAGGGGATCAAGCCCAACGTGGCAATAGAGGCGAACTCGATCAGTGCGGTGCTCAAGATCGTGAGCAGAGGGAAGGTGGCGACGCTCCTTCCCAGTGCCATGCAATACGAGCATCGAGATCTGAAATACATAGCGCTCGAGCCGGCCATTCCGGCGCGAACCGTGGCGCTGCTCAGGCGCAAAGGCGCGTACCGGACCGCGGCTGCTACGGCGTTTTCCGCCATGCTGAAAGAGATGCTGGAGGAGGGCGCGTTGTCGTCGCTGTCGGCTTTTGCTCGCTGAGTGAGCCGGACAGCGCGGCTGCCGGCTCGCTACCCGGTTTGCCACGCACGTGCACCTGTCACGTCGCCATCGACTGTCACCACGCGTCGGGCCCGGCCTGCCGGTTTCGATCACAGTGCAGCATCGTGGCAGGCATCGAACCCGCTAATAACCCATGCCCGCGACGCAACCCGCACACCCGCTATGACGTCGAGGCGTCTTCGCGGTTCTTGTGCTGCGACGCCAGCGACTCCTGCTGGGCAGTGGGCACCGGGTCATAGTGGCTGAGCTGGATACTGTAATTGCCGTGGCCCCCCGCGATGGCGTTCAGGCGCGACTGATAGTCGTTGAGTTCGGATAGTGGCACCTGTCCTGCAACGACCACAGCATTTCCGGCGACCGGCCGGGCGCCGTGGACCTGTCCGCGCCTCGTGGACAGGTCGCCGATGATGTCGCCCATCGTCGGTTCGGGCGTCATCACCTCGATATCCACGATAGGTTCGAGCACGATTGGCTGCGCTTTAAGCACGGCATCGATGAAGGCCTTGCGTCCGGCCGTGACGAAAGCCACTTCCTTGGAATCGACCGAGTGGCTCTTGCCATCGAACACGGTGACGCGCACGTCCTGCATCGGGAAACCGGCAAGCGGCCCGCTCTCGATCACCTGGAGGATGCCCTTTTCGACGGCGGGAATGAACTGGCCGGGAATGGCGCCGCCCTTGACGGCGTCGACGAACTCGAATCCGCCGCCGCGCGGCAGCGGCTCCACGCGCAGCATCACTTCACCGAACTGCCCGGCACCGCCAGTCTGCTTCTTGTGGCGGCAATGCCCCTCGGCCCGGCCACCGATCGTTTCCCGATAGGCAATCTTCGGAGGTCGCGTCACGACATCGAGCTTGTACTGATCGGACAGGCGCTCCAGCATGTAGCGCAGGTGCAACTCACCCAGGCCCCGCACAACGGTCTCGTTGGTGCCGACCGGGTGTTCGACCCGCAGGCACGGGTCTTCCGCCGTCAGCTTTTGCAGGATCTCCCAGAGACGCTGTTCGTTGCCCCGGCGTGCCGGCTCGATTGCGAGGCCGTAAATGGACGTAGGGAAGTCGAGCGGGGTCAGATGGATGTTGCCGTCCTCGGGTGCGTCGTGTAACACGGCATCGAAGCCGATCTCATCGACCTTGGCCACGGCGCAGATATCGCCGGGGCCGGCTCGCTGGACCTCCACGTGTTCCTTACCCTGCAACAACAACAGATGCGCGACCCTGAACGGCTGCCGCCTGTCGCCGATATAGAGCTGGCTATCGCGCACGATCGTGCCCTGATGGATGCGAAACACGGCCATCTTGCCGATATAGGGGTCCATCACGATCTTGAAGGTGTGCGCGAGGACGTGCTTGTCGGCGACGGGTTCGGCGCGCACGACCTCCCGGCGGCCGTCGACATCGCGATAGAAGAGGGGCGGATTGCCTTCCAGCGGATTGGGCAGGAGTCTGACGAACACGTCGAGCAGTTCCGCGATACCCGTGCCGTTGGCCGCGGACGTGAAGCAGATCGGTACCAGGTGACCTTCGCGCAGCGCCCGCTCGAAGGGCTCGTGCAACTGCTCCGGGCTGATGGCCTCGCCCTGTTCCAGGTAAAGCTCCATCAAGGCCGGATCGATCTCGATCACCTGATCGATCAAGGCATCGTGCACCGCCGCAACAGACAGGAAATCGGCCTCGCCGGCAGGGTTGAAGAAGCAGTCCACCACCTGACGGCCTTGCTGCGCGGGCAGGTTGATGGGCAGGCATCCCTTGCCGAAGATCTCCTGGATTTGCGTCAACAGCCCCGGAAGGTCGACCTTCTCGCCGTCGATGCCGTTCACGATGATCATTCTGCACAGCTTGCGTTCGGCCGCCCAGGCCATCATGCGCCGGGTGGTCATTTCGATGCCGGTCTGCGCATTGATGACGACGGCGGCTGTCTCGACGGCGGGCAGGGCGCTGATCGAGGGCCCGGAAAAGTCAGGATAGCCGGGCGTATCGAGCAGATAGATGCGTGTGTCGCGGTAATGCAGGTGGGCGACGGAGGAGTTGAGCGAGTGCTGATATTTACGCTCGAGCGCGTCGAAATCGCAGACGGTGGTGCCACGTTCCACGCTGCCGGGCGCGTGGATCGCGCCGCCCTGATGCAGCAGCGCTTCGGCAAGCGATGTCTTGCCGCATCCGGCATGCCCGACGAGGGCAATCGTACGGATGGCTTCGGGGCTGTAACCCATGGTCACCCTCGCGCAGTAATGGATGTGGGGCCATTATTGGTGAAAATGAACCCATGTGCCATACCGGACTGATTCGTACGACTTGTGATGTCTCGTCGAAGAGGGACAGGTCGGCATGCTGGCAGCCCGATGTATGGCGATTTACAGGGCTCCTGCGCGCATGAGGCCGACACAAAGAGATGACCGTGACCGATCGATTTCCCGGGTTCATCTCGACTTGCCGCGCGACTTCGTCAGATACCCGACACGGCCTTCGGTGCTAATCTGGTGATGGCGACTTGCCCGGTCATTGGGAGAACGCGATGTCATCCGTCCCATCCAGCAAACCCGTCGCGCCGTCCGCGCCGCAAAACAAACCACCCCCTGGTGCAGCGCCGCAAACCAGCTCACCGGTTCCAGACGCGGATAAAGCCGAGCCGGTGCCGCATGAGCGCCCGCCAGTCCGCTCGGACGATAACTGACTGACCCGCAAGGCTGCTGCGAGCCGGCACTCATCGACCTCGTTGGGCGTCGAGTCACTGCGAGCGGCGGCCTGGGGCGGGAAGCGCGCGGTATCGCCGGATACCGTTACTTTCCGCAACGCAGCGAGCGTGACGGGAAATGAGGCGCAGGATTCTATTCGCCGTCGTGATCGCCGTGGCGTCAGGAGAGTGCATGTCTGTGGACGTGGCGAGTGCGTGTTCTCCGGCGTTATCCGAGGTCGATGTCGAACATGGCTTCAGGGTGCAGGTTGACTGCGGACTGCCCACTGGAACCGTCAGCGGTCTTTCGAACCGATTGACCCGCGCGGCGAAGGGCGCCGCACTCTCCGATGCCCAGAGAGTCTCGCTCGCAAGGGCGGCCAACGTGATGCTGGGTTCGGTACCGATGCCGTCGGGCGGCATGCAGCACAAGACCGATGTGGCACTGGCCAACATCGAACCGCTCATCGAAAGTCTCGCCGTGAAACTCAGGACGCAGCCCGACACGGATCCGGTTGCCGCGGCGCACACGTGGAACGCGCGCTACAGGGATCTGCTGCACAGGGCATCGATCAGGCGAAGTTCGAATCCTTTGGAGTCGCAGATCGGCGACGCGCTCGATCGTATCGATCTGGCGCGGGCCTCGACGCTGATGTCCAGCCTGCTCGCCGAGCAACAGACGACCACGAAGGCGGTCGCCGCCCGATACTACGACGCTGCACAAATCGAGGTGCTGCGCTTCAGGCCACAGAGTGCGCTGCCGTATCTGGAAAAGGCTTACGCCCTGCAACCTGAAGACACAGACATTGCAACGGCATTGGCCGACACCCTGCAGGAGCAACGCGAGCCTGAACGGGCGGAGCCGGTTTATCGCATGCTGCGCTCGCGTTACGAGGCGCTGGCGCGCGAAAAGCCCGCCACCTACCAGCCCGAAGTCGCGCGCACGTTCGACAGGCTAGGCAACGTCTACGTTGCGTTGCAGCGACCGAAGGAGGCGGAGGCCGCCTGGCTGCGCGCGCTGGAGATCTACTGGGCACTGGCGCGAGAAAGCCCGGCCACGTACGGACCTGCCGTTGCGCAAACGTTCGACAACCTGGGGGCCCTGTACCGCGACACCCGGCGCATGAAAGAGGCAACCGATGCCTACAGCGAAGCACTGGACATCGATCGGGCGCTGGCCTCTCGCGATCCCGCCACGTACCGGCCCGACATGGCGACGACGCTCAACGACCTCGCCATCCTCTACGGCGCCGCACAGCGCACGGGCGAGGCGGAAAAGGCGTATCTGGAGGCGTTGGACATCCAGCGAGCCCTCGTGCACGACAACCCCGCCGCGTGGCGTCCTGCGCTCGCCCGTACGCTCAATAACCTCGGGAATCTCTACAGCGCGATGCAACGGCTTCAGGAAGCGGAGCATGCCTATCAGGAAGCGCTGGCGATCCGCCAGCAGCTCGTCCGCGCGAGCCCCGCGCTCTACCAGCCGGATGTGGCGCGCACGCTCAGCAATCTCGGCGTGCTCTACCGTGTCACGCAACGCCCGAAGCAGGCGCAGCAGGCTTACCAGGAAGCGTTGCAGATCTATCGCGCGCTCGCGCGGGAAAGCCCGGCTGTCTACCTGCCGGACGAAGCGCGGACACTGAACAATCTGGGCGTCCTCTACAGCCACACGCAGCGGCCACGTGAGGCGGAAGATGCCTACCGGCACGCGCTGGACCTTTACCGGACCCTGTCGCAGGATAACCCGGTGGCCTACCGGCAGGACGAAGCGCGGACCCTCGCTAACCTGAGCGGGCTTTACAGCCAGACCCAACGGCCACGCGAAGCGGAGGAGGCGAAGCGGGAAGCAACCCGGCTGCTCGATACCACGCGCGTGCCGTAGATCAGACGACGATGCTTCGATGCCGTGATCGTGTGGCGCATGTTCGCGCACCATCGGATGTAGACTGAAACGGCACCACTTGCCGGGTTGCCACGCCGGATGTCCCTACCATGCGCGGGCCCGCGATCCATACATCGGAGGCGCAAATGGCAACGATCATTACCCCACGGAACGACGGCCCGTACCATATCAAGGGCGACTTCAGGATCATGACCCAGGGCGGTAAGGAGATCGAACCGGGCAAGGACGAAGTCTGGTTGTGCCGATGCGGCCAATCACAGAACAAGCCGTTCTGCGATGGTTCGCACAGGAAGGCCGAGTTCAGGAACAACCTGGACGACACACCGCAGCAAGCTCAAACGCCCTGACGCATCCCGGGTCGCTAACCCGCCTTATGCGCTCTTTTCCGAAGCGCTCCCCGGTACACGCACCCATCCCTCCATCAGCACACGGGCGCTGCGGCTCATGATCGCTTTGGTCACGGTCCAGGCGCCGTTGGCCTCGCTCGCCTGCGCGCCCACCCGCAAGGTGCCGGACGGATGGCCAAAGCGCACCGCGTCGCGTGCGCCGCCGCCAGCGGCGAGATTCACCAGCGTGCCCGGAATCGCGGCGGCGGTGCCAATGGCTACGGCGGCCGTGCCCATCATCGCGTGATGCAGCTTGCCCATCGACATCGCGCGCACGAGCAGGTCGACGTCAGCGGCGCCGACGGGCTTGCCGCTCGATGCAACGTAGTCGGCTGGTCTCGCGACGAATGCGACCTTCGGCGTGTGCTGCCGGGTCGCGATCTCGTCGATGTTCCGGATGAGACCCATGCGCAGCGCGCCGTGAGCGCGGATGGTCTCGAACCTGGCGAGCGCGCCGGGATCGCTATTGATCGCGTCCTGCAGCTCGGTGCCTGTGTAGCCGATTGCCTCTGCGTTCACGAAGATGGTCGGAATGCCGGCATTGATCATCGTGGCCTTCAGCGTGCCGACGCCTGGAACCTCGAGGTCGTCGACGAGATTGCCGGTGGGAAACATGGCGCCGTCCGCGCCTTCTTCCTCGGCGGCCGGATCCATGAACTCGAGTTGCACTTCGGCGGCAGGGAAGGTGACGCCGTCGAGTTCGAAATCACCGGTTTCCTGCACGGAACCATTCGTGATGGGCACGCGCGCGATGATGGTCTTGCCGATGTTCGCCTGCCAGATGCGCACGATGGCGACACCGTTTTGCGGAATGCGGCCGGCATCGACCAGTCCGCCACTGATGGCAAACGGTCCCACGGCGGCGGAGAGATTGCCGCAATTGCCGCTCCAGTCGACGAAAGCGCGGTCGATGGACACCTGACCGAACAGGTAGTCGACGTCATGATCGGGCCTGCCGCTTTTCGCAATGATGACCGTCTTGCTGGTGCTCGAAGTCGCGCCACCCATGCCGTCGATCTGCTTGCCATAAGGGTCCGGGCTGCCGATCACGCGCAGCAACAGCGCGTCGCGCGCCGCGCCCGGCACCTGTGCGGCTTCGGGTAAATCCTGCAGGCGGAAGAACACGCCTTTGCTGGTTCCGCCACGCATGTAGGTGGCGGGAATCTTGATCTGGGGTGCGTGGGCCATGGATGGGTTGTCCTGTTAAGGCCGGGCGGTACGTCGCCATACCGCCCGGATACGATCAGTGAACGCTGGCTGCGGCGTGTGATTACAGCGCGTGCATCACGCGGCCTTCGACGATTCGAGGAAGTCCTGCGCGAAGCGTTGCAGCACGCCGCCCGCTTCGTAGATCGACACTTCTTCCGCGGTGTCGAGGCGGCAGGTCACCGGCACTTCGACGCGCTCGCCGTTTCTGCGATGAATCACAAGCGTGAGATCGGTACGAGGCTTGCGCTCGCCGATCACATCGAAGGTCTCGGTGCCGTCGATCGCGAGCGTCAGGCGGTTCACGCCAGGCTTGAACTCCAGCGGCAGCACGCCCATACCCACGAGGTTGGTGCGGTGAATGCGCTCGAACCCTTCGGCGACGATCGCTTCCGCGCCGGCGAGACGCACGCCCTTGGCGGCCCAGTCACGCGAAGAGCCCTGACCGTAGTCCGCGCCGGCAATCACGATCAGCGGCTGCTTTCGCTCCATATAGGTTTCGATGGCCTCCCACATGCGCGTGACCTTGCCCTCCGGCTCGATGCGGGCGAGCGAACCCGCCTTCACCTGGCCGCTTTCCAGCACCATCTCGTTTTTCAGCGTGGGGTTGGCGAAGGTGGCGCGCTGGGCGGTCAGGTGATCGCCCCGGTGGGTCGCGTAGGAGTTGAAGTCTTCTTCCGGCAGGCCCATTTTCGCCAGGTACTCGCCGGACGCGCTATCGGCCAGGATGGCGTTGGACGGCGACAGGTGATCGGTCGTGATGTTGTCACCCAGCACAGCCAGGGGTCGCATGCCACTGAGCGAGCGAACGCCTGCGAGCGCGCCTTCCCAGTACGGCGGGCGGCGAATGTAGGTGCTCATCGGGCGCCAGTCGTACAGCGGCTCCGCCTTTTCGCCGCTGTCGGCGGATACGGCGAACATCGGCTCGTACACCTTGCGGAACTGCTCCGGTTTCACACTGGACGCGACGACCGCGTCGATTTCCTCGTCGGTCGGCCAGATGTCCTTCAGGGTGACCGGGTTGCCATCGGCATCGATTCCCAGGACGTCCTTCTCGATATCGAAGCGGATGGTGCCGGCAATGGCGTAAGCCACCACCAGCGGCGGCGAGGCGAGGAACGCCTGCTTTGCATACGGATGGATACGGCCGTCGAAGTTGCGGTTGCCAGACAGCACCGCCGTAGCGTAGAGGTCACGGTCTACGATTTCTTTCTGGATCAGCGGGTCCAGCGCACCGGACATGCCGTTGCACGAGGTGCAGGCATAGGCCACGACGCCGAAGCCCAACTGTTCCAGTTCCGGCAGCAGCCCGGCTTCTTCGAGATACAGCGTGACGGCCCTGGAGCCCGGCGCGAGCGAGGTCTTCGCCCACGGCTTGCGGGTGAGCCCACGCCGGTTCGCGTTGCGGGCGATGAGGCCCGCGGCAATCATGTTGCGCGGGTTGTTGGTGTTCGTGCAGCTGGTGATGGCGGCGATGATCACCGCGCCGTCCGGCATCAGGCCGGGCTCGTTCTCGACCTTGCCGCTGATGCCGCGCGCAGCCAGTTCGGACACGGGTAAGCGACGGTGCGGATTCGACGGCCCAGCAAGCGTGCGCACCACGCTCGACAGATCGAACTTCAGCACACGCTCGTACTCGGCCTGTCTGAGGCTCTCGCCCCAGAGGCCGGTTGCCTTCGCATAGATCTCGACCAGCTTGACCAGTTCGTCATCCCGGCCGGTGAGCTTGAGGTACTTGATGGTCTGCTCGTCGATGTAGAACATCGCGGCGGTAGCGCCGAATTCTGGCGCCATGTTGGCGATGGTGGCGCGATCGCCAAGGGTCAGGTTGGCCGTTCCTTCGCCAAAGAATTCCAGGTACGCCCCGACGACTTTTTCCTTGCGCAGGAATTCGGTCAGGGACAGCACCACGTCGGTGGCCGTCATGCCCGGGCCGGGCTTGCCCGTCAGCTCCACGCCGACGATATCCGGCAGACGCATCCAGGAGGCCCGGCCCAGCATCACGCTTTCGGCTTCCAGGCCGCCTACGCCGATGGCGATCACGCCGAGCGCGTCCACCATCGGCGTGTGCGAGTCGGTGCCGACGAGCGTGTCCGGGAAGGCCACGCCGTCTTTCACCTGTACCACCGGGCTCATGCGTTCGAGGTTGATCTGATGCAGGATGCCATTGCCCGGCGGAATCACGTCGACGTTCCTGAACGCCTTCTTTGTCCAGTTGATGAAGTCGAAGCGGTCTTCGTTGCGACGGTCCTCGATGGCACGGTTTTTCGCGAACGCGTCGGGGTCGAAGCCGCCGCATTCGACGGCCAGCGAGTGGTCCACGACGAGCTGCGTCGGCACGACCGGGTTGACCATGGCCGGATCGCCGCCCTGGGCTGCGATGGCATCGCGCAGGCCGGCGAGGTCGACGAGCGCGGTCTGGCCAAGAATGTCATGGCACACGACGCGCGCCGGAAACCACGGGAAATCCAGCTCGCGCCTGCGTTCGATGATCTGCCCGAGCGAAGCGGTCAGCGAGGCCGGGTCGCAGCGGCGCACGAGGTTCTCGGCCAGCACGCGCGACGTGTACGGCAGCTTGTCATAGGCGCCGGGCTGGATCGCGTCGACCGCGGCACGCGTATCGAAGAAGTCCAGCTGGGTGCCTGGCAGGGGTTTTCGGTTTGCAGTATTCATGACTTGGGGACAAAGACAGTAATGATCAGGGCGGTGGTCGTGGCCGGGGTGCCCAGGCAGTGGCTCAATTTCCGCGGTCAGCGCTTCCCGATCGGCGCGAACATCAGGTTTTCCGGCACGGTGCGGGTCCCGTCGGCATGTCGCAGGCCGGGAGCGCGCATCGAGTCCGCAATCTTGCGTGTCGATCAGACCGTTTCGCGCAGTTTAGCGCGCGAGCGTGCGTGGATTTGCTGTTTCAGCAACCGGGCGCCGGATTCGACGGGAACGCTGTCTGGATCGGGCTGGCCGTTGTCGTGCAAAAAGCGACCCTGGCTCGCGGGTAGCCCGAGCCGGGGCCTAACTTCATCGCAGCGCTCTCGTTGCTCGCGATGGAGGTGAAACAGGGACCATTCAGCGACGCTTCGCAAGCGGCACGAACGGCAGATCGTCCGGACCCGTGTAGTTCGCGCTCGGGCGGATGATCTTGTTGTCGATGCGCTGCTCGATGATGTGCGCGGCCCAGCCGGAAGTGCGTGAGATGACGAAGAGCGGCGTGAACATCGCGGTCGGCACACCCATCATGTGATACGAGACGGCGCTGAACCAGTCGAGGTTCGGGAACATCTTCTTCGCGTCCCACATCACGGATTCGAGGCGCTCGGCGATATCGAACATCTTCGTATTCGACGCTTCTTTCGAGAGGCTCTTCGCGACTTCCTTGATCACCTTGTTGCGCGGATCGGAGATCGTGTAGACCGGGTGACCGAAGCCGATCACCACTTCCTTGTTCTCGACGCGGCGGCGGATGTCGGCTTCGGCCTCATCGGGCGTCTGGTAGCGCGACTGGATCTCGAACGCGGCTTCGTTGGCGCCGCCGTGCTTCGGGCCGCGCAGCGCGCCGATTGCGCCGGTGACCGCCGAATAGATGTCCGAGCCCGTGCCCGCGATCACGCGGCCGGTGAACGTCGAGGCGTTGAATTCGTGTTCGGCGTAGAGGTTCAGCGACGTGTGCATCGCTTCGACCCACGACTTCGACGGTTCGACCCCGTGCAGCAGATGCAGGAAGTGGCCGCCAATCGAATCGTCGTCGGTTTCGACTTCGATGCGACGGCCGTTGTGCGAGTAGTGATACCAGTAGAGCAGCATCGAGCCGAGCGAGGCCATCAGCCGGTCGGCGATATCGCGCGCGCCGGGCAGGCTGTGGTCGTCTTTCTCGGGCAGCACGGTGCCGAGCACGGAGACGCCGGTACGCATCACATCCATCGGATGCGCCGACGCCGGGATCCATTCGAGGGCAGCTTTCAGGTTCGCGGGCAGGCCGCGCAGCGCCTTCAGCTTCTGCTTGTAGGCGGTGAGTTCGGCCTGCGTCGGCAGCTTCTCGTGTACGAGCAGGTAGGCGATTTCTTCGAATTCGCAGGTCGTCGCGAGATCGAGAATGTCGTAGCCACGATAGTGCAGGTCGTTGCCGGTCTTGCCGACCGTGCACAGGGCCGTATTGCCCGCCGTCACGCCCGACAGCGCCACGGATTTCTTCGGTTTGAACGCGCCGGTGGCCGGCGTGCTGTTGTCTGCTTCGCTCATGATGTCGTCTCCAGTTGCAAGCGTTACTTTTTCGCGGCGAACAGCGCGTCGAGCTTGTCTTCGTACGCGTGATAGCCGAGATATTGATAGAGGTCGGCGCGCGATTGCATCGTTTCGACGGCCGCTTTCTGCGTGCCGTCGCGCATCACCGTCTGATAGAAATTGAGCGCCGCCGCGTTCATCGCGCGATAGGCGCCGCAGCAGTACAGCGCGATATCGACGTTCGCGTCCCGCAGTTCGTCCACGGTGAAGAAGGGCGTCGAGCCGAATTCGGTCAGGTTCGCGAGGATCGGCACCTTGACCGCGGCCTTGAAGCGGCGATAGTCGTCGAGCGACTTCATGGCCTCGGGGAAGATCATGTCCGCGCCGGCTTCGACATAGGCCACAGCACGTTCGATGGCGGCATCGATGCCTTCGGCCGCGGCGGCGTCGGTGCGCGCCATGATCACGAACTGGTCGTCCGTACGCGCATCGACGGCGGCTTTCACGCGGTCCACCATTTCGTCGGGGGGCACGACTTCCTTGCCCGGGCGGTGGCCGCACCGCTTCTGGCCCACCTGGTCTTCGAGATGCACGGCGGCAACGCCCGCCTTGATGAACGAGCGGACCGTGCGCGCGATATTGAACGCGCCGCCCCAGCCGGTATCGATATCGACCAGCAGCGGCAGATTCGTGGCGTCCGTGATGCGGCGCGCGTCGGTCAGCACGTCGTCCATCGTGCTGATGCCGAGGTCGGGAATGCCGAGCGAATTGGCGGCAACGCCGCCACCCGACAGATACACGGCCTTGAAGCCGACGGCCTCGGCCATTTTCGCGGCGTAGGCGGTGATGGCGCCGACCACCTGCAAAGGCTGTCCTTCGGCCACCGCGACGCGAAACTTCGCGCCGGCACTGGCGGGCTGTTGTCTGGCTGTAGTCAATTCCGTCTCCTGTAGTAACGAGTCCTACACTGCAAAAAGCGGGCCAGCCATGGTGGCTCGGCTAAGTGACTGATTTAGCGGGGGATCAGGAAGCGAGGCGAATACATGAAAATTCAGAAATGGAATTTTTGATTTCGCATTTGAGACGGTGTGCGCATAATAGGCGGATCCGATGATCCACGCAGCGAGCCGCTATCCCTTGAGCACCCAACCTACAGACCCCAGCCAGCGCCCCCGTATCTGGGCGGTCGGCATCAGCCGTCTGCGCGACCTGTTTTTCGACATTTCGAGCGAGTACGACGGGCGCGCCAACCTGCGCGTCGTGTCGGTCGGCTTCGAGGAGGCGGTGCGCGAGATCGCCGCCGCGGGTGAGGCGCGCCCTGATGTGGTTGTCGCGGGCGGCTCGAACGGCGCGTATCTGAAGACACGCGCGAGCGTGCCCGTCGTGCAGATTAACCCGACCGGGTTCGACGTGATGCACGCGCTGGCGCGGGCGCGGCGCGACGCGGCGTCGGTGGCCCTCGTCACGCATGGCGAAACGCCCGAAGAAGTCCGGCGCTTCACTGCTGCGTATGGCATCGATGTCGTGTTTGCCTCTTATCAGTCCGCACAGGACGCCGAGAGTTGTGTGCTCGATCTGCGTGATCGGGGCGTGGGAGCGGTCGTCGGACCGGGGCTTGTGACCGATCTTGCCGCTCGCGCCGGCATGGCGGCGGTGTTTCTTTATTCGCGCGCCTCGGTGCGTGCCGCGTTCGAAACGGCGCTCGACGTCGCGCAGGCGACCCGCGGCGAAGCGGTGCGCCGTCAACGGCTCGACAATCTGCTGCAACATATGCGCGATGGCGTCGTCGCGCTCGATGCGCAAGGGCGGGTCGAAGCGATCAACCAACGTCTCGCCACCGCGCTTGGCATCGACACGGCGAACGCCGTGGGCCGGCCGCTCATCGAACTCGCGCCCGACATCGCCGACGCATTGCCGGACGCCGACGGCGATGCGCCCGGGTCGGTACGCGGTGTGAGCTATGTCGTGCACCGCGGGCCGCTGGCGGGCAGCGGCGCGGCGGCGGGCACCGTTCTGACATTTCAGGAGTCGCGTGCGGTCGAGCGCCTCGATCGCACGTTGCGCTCAAGACCGCGTGCGCAGCAGTTCACCGCGCGTTACCGGCTCGACGATCTGATCGGCGAATGCGCGCAGATCGAGCGGGTGCGCACGCTCGTGCGGCGCTATGCGAAATCGGACGCGACGGCGCTGATCCTCGGCGAAAGCGGGACCGGCAAGGAGATGGTCGCGCAGAGCATGCATCACCTGAGCGCGCGGCGCGACTTCGCGTTTGTCGCGATTAATTGCGGCGCGTTTCCCGAGGCCTTGCTCGAAAGCGAACTGTTCGGCTACGAAGAGGGGGCGTTTACCGGTGCGCGCAAGGGCGGCAAGGCGGGGCTGATCGAAGCGGCCCATCGCGGTACGCTCTTTCTCGATGAAATCGGCGAGATGCCATTGCCGCTGCAAAGCCGTCTGCTGCGTGTGCTGCAGGAGCGCGAAGTGGTGCGGCTCGGCTCGACGGAGCCGACGCGGGTCGATATACGCGTCGTCGCCGCGACACATCGGGCGCTGACCGAAGGTGTCGAGGCGGGTACCTTTCGCGCCGATCTGTTTTATCGGCTCAACATCCTGAGCATTGCGCTGCCGCCGCTGCGCGAGCGACCGGCCGATCTGATGCCGCTTGCCAGCGCACTGCTGCGGCAGGCGGCAACACGCGAGTCGCGGCTCGCGGCGCGCATCCGCATTGCGGATGACGCTGCCCGCGTGCTCGAACGCATCAGCGAGCCATTGCGCCGCTATGCGTGGCCAGGCAACGTGCGTGAATTGCAGAATGTGATCGAACGGATCGTCGTCGAACTGGCGGACGTGGACACGGACGATGGAGGCGACGGCGCGCTCACTGTCGACGTGCTGCGCACGATTGCGCCGGAATTGTTTGAGCCGTTTGTGCGCGGGCAGAAGGAAGCGCTGACGTTGCGCGAGCGTAGCCGTCACGTCGAGGCGGACCAAATCCGTGCCGCGCTGGCCGCGTGCAACGGCGATCGCGACGCGGTCTGCAAGGCGCTTGGCATCAGCAAGACCACCCTATGGCGCAAGCTGAACGCGGCGCACCAGGCGCAGTAGGGCGAACGCACGGACCCGAAGGCTATTGTCGAACACAAACCCACGGAGTGAATGCAATGCGCCGTCGCTTCCTGATCGCCGTCCCGCTGCTGATATCAGGCGGAGTGGCGCTTGCCGCCGATGTCAATTGCAGGAATCCGCTGGATCAGGCGAGCATGAACATCTGCGCCGACCGGGACTTCAAAGTCGCCGACAAAAAACTCAACGAAACGTATCGCGCGCTGTCCGCCAAAACCAGCAAGGCCGGGCGCGACAAGCTCCAGAAAGCGCAGCGGGCATGGGTGAGCTGGCGCGACGCCCAGTGCCAGTTGAACACGCTTGGCAGTGCCGACGGCAGTGTGCATCCGATGGTCTACGCGCTATGCCTCGACCAGCTGACGCAGGCCCAGACAAAGCTTCTCGATGGGCAACTGCATTGCCAGGAAGGCGATACGTCCTGCGGCGGACAATAGCGCTTCCCCGCCGAATCTTTCAGAAAAATTACGTCGTTGCGCCCGCAACCGAAGAACCCGTCGGGTCGGCAGCCGGAATTTCGCGACAGCCCCTGATAGAATGCCGGGGCCGCAACGTGTTGGATTGCAGATGAAATTGCTTGACGCATTGGTCGAACAGCGTATCGCCGCCGCAGCCGCTCGCGGCGCGTTCGACGATTTGCCGGGTGCCGGCCTGCCGCTGGACCTCGATGACGACGTGCTCGTCCCCGAGGAGGTGCGCGTGGCCAACCGGATACTGAAGAATGCCGGTTTTGTGCCGCCGGCAGTCGAACAACTGCGGGCGCTGCGCGACCTGCAGAACGAACTGAATGCCGTCAGCGACCGCGCCACGCGCTGCCGCCTTCAGGCAAAGATGCTGGCGCTCGACATGGCGCTTGAATCGCTGCGTGGTGGCCCGATGGTCGTACCGCGCGAATATTGCCGGCGCATCGCCGAGCGGCTCTCGGAGCGCACGTCCGGCGCCGACCCAGGCGACCCAGGCGACCCAGGCGACCCAGGCGAGGCAGGCCAGCAGTGAACGCGCCTTCTTCCGGCTTGCCAGTCACGGAACGCGAACGGCGCTTCATGCTGCTCGCGCAGGCTGCCGCCGAACAGGCGAGAGCGGCGGGCGAAGTGCCGGTCGGCGCGGTGCTCGTGCGTGGCGACGAAGTGATCGCCAGCGGATTCAATCACCCGATCGGCGCGCACGATCCTTCCGCACATGCCGAGATGGCCGCACTGAGGGCCGCCGCACAAAACCTTGGAAACTATCGCCTGCCGGGCTGCGAACTCTATGTCACACTCGAACCGTGCCTGATGTGCGCGGGCGCGATCATGCATGCGCGGATCGCGCGCGTCGTATTCGGCGCGCGCGATCCGAAGACGGGGGCGTGCGGCAGCGTCGTCGATGCCTTCGCCAATCCGCAGTTGAACCATCACACGACCGTGGTCGGAGGCGTGCTCGAAGACGAATGCGGCGCGGCGCTCAAAGCCTTCTTCGCGGACCGGCGGCGCGCCAGCCGGCAAGCGCGCGCGGCTGCTGCGGGCACCGCGTCCGACGCGCCGGGATTGCCAGCATCGCACGCATCTGAACCTCGATAATCAGACCGTCCGGATCTTCTGCTTATGATCGCGCATCGCACCATCGAACTGATCGCGCCTTCGGGCTACCCCCACGATCCAGCCGTCGTTCATCGCGCGCTGGGGCGCCTTCAGGCTCAGGGGCACCGCGTCACAGGTGTTCACGCAACCGAGCGACGCTACCAGCGCTTCGCGGGCACCGATGGCGAGCGCGCGGCGGAACTGAACCATCTCGCGGATCCGTCGAAGCCGTTGCCGGATATCGTGCTTTCCGTCCGGGGCGGTTACGGCGCCGTGCGCATTCTGCACGGGCTCGACTACGAGGGCTTGCAGCGGCGCCTGACGGATAAGCCCGTGGCCTTTGTCGGTCACAGCGACTTCACGGCGATCCAGATGGCTTTGCTGGCGCGCGCCGGCCTGAAATCGTTCGGCGGCCCGATGCTGATGAGCGATTTCGGCGCTGACGAGTTGAGCGACTTCACAATGAAGCATTTCTGGGAGGCGCTAACGAGCCCGACCTTCACGCTGACGAGCCGTGCGCCCCAGGCGCAGTCTGCCAACGTCAGCGGCGTGCTGTGGGGCGGCAATCTGGCAGTGATGGCGTCGCTTGTCGGCACACCGTACATGCCACCGGTGGAAGACGGCATCCTCTTTCTCGAAGACGTCAACGAACAGCCTTTCCGTGTCGAACGGATGATCTATCAACTTCAGCTGGCGGGCATTCTCGAGCGTCAGCAGGCAATCATCCTGGGCGATTTTTCCGGCAGCAAGGTGTATGACTACGACAACGGTTACGACCTGCGCGCGGTGATCGACCAGGTTCGTTCGGTGGTGGGTATTCCGGTGATCACGGGACTCCCGTTCGGTCATGTTGAAGATATGGTGACGTTGCCAGTGGGTGCCGATGCGCACCTCGAGGCCGACGCGCACGGATTCCGGTTGACCGTGACAGGACATCTGCATCTGAGTTGAGAGGGCAGGGTAGAGCGGGCGCTGCCCGCTTTATTTTTGGCCGATAGAACGCAACTAACGGTCTACCATTTCGCGCGACCTCAAATTCCGATCCGCCGCCGTTCATCCAGTGTTTGTTGACAAAATGTCCGGCAACTGACGACACCGCTTTTTCCCTCCTGAATGCATCGCAGGCTTGCCAGAAACCCATCCAGGCGGCCGTCGACGCCACGATACTATGCTCGCGGGCATCCGATTGTCGAAATTAAAGATAAAAATTGTTGACAATTTTTATGTCCATCCTAAGATGACCTTCATAACGAGACGCCCATCATGTCCGAGCAACCTTCCACCTCATCGACGAGCACCAAACCTGAAGCGATCGCCGAGCGCATTCGCGCCGCGATTCTCGAGCACCGGCTTTCGCCGGGTGCCAAGCTGACCGAAGCGCAGCTATGCGAAGTGTTCGGGGTGAAGCGCGGCCCGATCCGTCAAGCGCTTGCCCAGCTTGCGACCGACCGGCTCGTCGATCTCGAGCCGAATCGCGGTGCGTTCGTGGCGAGTCCGTCGCTGCAGGAAGTCCACGAGGTGTTCGAGATGCGCCGCATCATCGAACTTGCCGTGGTCGAGAAGATCTGCGCCGGCCCCGGTACGCGTCGGCTGAAGAGCATCAGCGGCATGATCGGCCGCGAGCGCAAGGCGTTTGAGACGCGGGATTTTCCGGCGTGGATCCGTCTGTCGGGCGAGTTTCATACGGAGCTGGCTTCACTGACCGGCAACACGGTGTTGTGTGACTGTCTCAACGGTCTTGTCGCGCGTTCCACGCTGATTTCGGCGTTGTACGAATCGCTCGGACGCAGCCCGTGTTCGTTCGAGGATCACGAAGCCATACTTGCCGCGCTCGACGCCGGTAACGCCAAGGAGGCTGCGGCGCTGATGTCGCGCCACCTGCAAAGCGTCGAACTGAAAATGCTCGATCGGCCGGCGCACGGCGCGGCCGATCTGCACGAAGTATTCGCCGCGCGCACAGGCAAGTCCGCGCCGGCCTGAAGCATGGCATCAGGGCGCTCAAGACGGGTGCGCGCCGCACTGATTGTGAACTGACACTGAATCGAATGCTCGCGACTGCGGACCCGCGATGAAGCGGGGACGCAGCCACAAGGCGGCCTGCCATCGGGCGGCGCCGTATCCGCGACAACGTTCTGGCAAGAGCCCGCGGCTCTCGTCCCGGGCGACAACCACAAGTACGAAAGTACGGAGACAACCGCGGCGCCTGCATGTAGCGGCACTCTCGGCTGGGTCGATTCTCGACCGGCGCGCCTCGCATGCGGGATGCAGATATCCATCGGTCTAGCGTTCGACGGTTTCCTTTCAAGGAGGAGTCATGGCTCAGTTCAGTGCAACACCGGGCAATCCCGCCATTCCCGCATTCGACGAAAGCGCCGCTGTCGGCAACCCATCGTTGCCGGCCGGCTACAGCGAGCGTCTTTACAACGAAGATCTCGCGCCGCTGCATCAACAGACGTGGAGCGCGTACAACATCTTCGCGTTCTGGATGTCGGATGTGCACAGCGTCGGCGGCTATGTGTTCGCGGGGAGTCTCTTCGCGCTCGGTCTGACGAGCTGGCAGGTGCTGATTGCGCTCCTCGTCGGCATCGGCATCGTCAACGTGCTGTGCAACCTGATCGCGAAACCAAGCCAGCTGAACGGCGTGCCGTATCCGGTCGCGTGTCGTGCGACTTTCGGTGTGCTCGGTGCGAATGTGCCGGCTGTGATTCGCGGGCTGATCGCCGTGGCGTGGTATGGCATCCAGACGTATCTGGCGTCGAGTGCGCTCGTCATCGTCGTGCTCAAATTCATGCCGCAGCTGATGCCGTATGCGGACGTCCATCATCACGGCTTCATGGGGCTGTCGACGGTCGGCTGGGCCGGCTTCATGCTGCTCTGGGTGCTTCAGGCGCTGGTGTTCTGGCACGGCATGGAGACCATCAAGAAGTTCATCGACTTCGCGGGCCCCGCTGTGTACGTGGTGATGTTCATCCTCGCGGGCTACATGGTGTGGCGCGCAGGCTGGCGCAACATCGGCATCAATCTGGGCGGTGTGAAGTATCACGGGCTCCAGGTCGTGCCGGTGATGATCACGGCGATCTCGCTGGTCGTGTCGTATTTCTCGGGGCCGATGCTGAATTTCGGCGACTTCTCGCGCTACGGCAAGAGCTTTCGCAGCGTCAAGCGCGGCAACTTCTGGGGCCTGCCGATCAACTTTCTTGCGTTCTCGCTGGTGACGGTCATCACGACGGCCGCGACGCTGCCCGTGTTCGGCGAACTGATCACCGATCCGGTCGAAACCGTAGGCCGCATTGACTATCCGCTGGCCGTGATTCTCGGTGCGCTCACGTTCACCATTGCAACGATCGGCATCAACATCGTGGCGAACTTCGTGTCGCCGGCTTTCGACTTTTCGAATGTCGCGCCGCGTCTCATCAGCTGGCGTGCAGGCGGGATGCTGGCGGCGGTGGCTTCGATCTTCATCACGCCGTGGAACCTCTTCAACAACCCCGCGGTGATCCACTACACGCTCGATGTGCTCGGCAGTTTCATCGGACCGTTGTATGGTGTGCTGATCGTCGACTTCTATCTCGTGAAGCGTCAGAAGATCGTGGCGGACGATCTGTATACGATGTCTGAACGCGGCAAGTACTGGTATCGCAATGGCGTCAACTATAGGGCCGTCGCCGCGTTGCTGCCGGCTGCCGCGATTGCCGTCACGTGCGTAATGGTGCCCTCGCTGGATGGCATGGCCAATTTCTCGTGGTTCATCGGTGCGCTGCTCGGCGCCGGGTTCTATCGCGCACTCGTGCGCAAGTGACAGCGCAAGGAGTCGATATGCGTATCAAGCTGATCAACCCCAACACAACACAACGGATGACCGATGCGATGGGACGTTGCGCGCGCAACGTCGTCGCGCCCGGCACCGAGCTGATCGCGGTCAGCCCGACCATGGGGCCGCCTTCGATCGAAGGCTATTACGACGAAGCGCTCGCGACGCCGGGCCTGCTCGCCGAGGTTGCCGCAGGTGAACGCGAAGGCTGCGACGGCTACGTGATCGCATGTTTCGGCGACCCGGGCCTGTATGCGGCGCGCGAACTGGCGCGCGGACCGGTGATCGGCATTGCCGAAGCCGCGATGCACGCAGCCAGTGTGCTTGCGCCGGGCTTTTCCGTGGTCACGACGCTGTCGCGGACCTGCGGCATGGCCTGGCACCTCGCCGAGCGGTACGGGATGAAGCGCTTCTGTCGCAACGTCCGCGCCACCGATGTTGCCGTGCTCGAACTCGACCGTCCCGGCTCGGCGGCGCGCCGGATCATCCTCGACGAATGCCGCCGGGCGCTCGACGAGGACGGCTCCGACGCCATCGTGCTCGGTTGCGCGGGAATGGCCGAACTGTGCGCGGAAATCGAGGATGCGCTGGGCGCGCCCGTGGTCGAGGGCGTGACGGCGGCAGTGAAATGGGTCGAGGCGCTGATTTCGCTGCGTCTTGGCACCGCGAAGCGCGGCGATTACGCGCGGCCGCTGGCGAAGCGCTACGACGGTGCGTTCGAGCGATTCAGCCCGACGGGCGAAAGCGAATGCGCGCCGGGGACGGCGGTTGCCGGCCGCGGCCAGGCGGTCACCGAAGCGGACCGGCTAGGGGTAAACCCGGGCGTTTCGGGCGCCGATGCGCTGCCTGTGGCGACGACGCACATACATTCCGTCTGACCTGCACTATCTGCCCGGGTGTATGGGCGCACCCGGGCGTTTTCGCTACACTGGCCTGGTCCTGGAATCGGCCCGGCATGGCGACGATCAGACGGCTTTCCGGCCGTTCTCCGCTGCCGCCAGCGCGAGGTCCAGCCCGTCATCCGGTCACCCAGCAGCTTTCGTCAAATCATGTCATTCGATTCGAACTATCCACGCGATCTGATCGGCTACGGCCGCCATCCGGTGCAGGCGAACTGGCCAGGACGCGCCCGCGTCGCCGTGCAGTTCGTGCTCAACTATGAAGAGGGCGGCGAGAACTGCGTCCTGCATGGCGATCCGGGCTCGGAGCAGTTCCTGTCGGAGATTGTCGGCGCGGCCGCTTTTCCGGCGCGCCACATGAGCATGGAGTCGATCTACGAATACGGCTCGCGCGCGGGCGTCTGGCGCATCCTGCGCGAGTTCGAGAAGCGCGCTCTGCCGCTGACCGTTTTTGGTGTCGGCATGGCCATCGAGCGCAATCCCGAAGTCGCGCGCGCGTTTGTCGAGCTGGGCCACGAGATTGCGTGTCATGGCTATCGCTGGATCCACTATCAGGACATGGCGCCGGAGAAGGAAGCCGAGCACATGCGCCTCGGCATGGAAGCGATCGAGCGCGTGACCGGCCAGCGTCCCCCTGGCTGGTACACCGGGCGCGACAGTCCGAATACGCATCGTCTGGTCGCCGAATATGGCGGCTTCCTGTACGACTCCGACTACTACGGCGACGATCTGCCGTTCTGGATGGACGTCGAGGTGACGGGCGGCGCAAAGGTGCCGCAACTGATCGTGCCGTACACGCTCGATACTAACGACATGCGTTTTGCGAGCCCGCAAGGCTTCAATACGGCGGATCATTTCTTCACGTATCTGCGCGACGCGTTCGACGTGCTTTACGAAGAAGGCGACGAGGCGCCGAAGATGCTGTCGATCGGCATGCACTGCCGTCTGCTCGGACGGCCTGGGCGCTTCCGCGCACTGCAGCGTTTTCTCGACCATATCGAACAGCACGATCGTGTCTGGGTGACGCGGCGTGTCGACATCGCGCAGCACTGGCGCGAACACCATCCCTGGCAACAGGATAACCGCGGGGCAGCCGCATGAAGGCGATGCAATACACCCTGGATCAACTGAATCACATTTCGACCGACGCGTTCGTCGCGGCGCTGTCGGGCATTTTCGAGCATTCGCCGTGGGTCGCCGAAGTGGCCGCCGCACAGCGTCCCTACGCGAGCATCGACGCGCTGCATCACACGATGTCGAACATCGTCGAGACGGCCGGCGAAGACAAGCAGCTGGCGCTGATCAACGCCCACCCGGAGCTGGCCGGCAAGGCGGCGGTGCGCGGCGAACTCACGGCTGAGTCGACGCGCGAGCAGAGCGGCGCAGGCCTTGCTCAATGCACGCAGGAAGAATTCGACCAGCTGTTGCGCCTGAATGAAGCCTATCGCGGGAAATTCGGCTTTCCGTTCATTCTCGCGGTGCGCGGCTATGACCGCCACGGCATCATCGCGAACTTCGAGGCACGCGTGAATAACAGCCGCGCGGACGAACTGCGCGCGAGCCTCGACCAGATCTGTCGCATCGCGCGCTTCAGGCTCGACGACCTGATCGACGCGTAAGCCCAAGGGGTTCGAGTCACGTCGCCGGCCATGAAGGTTTTTTGGCACTAACAGCTACACAGACATCAAGGAAGACAGCAATGGCACTCCCGATTCTTGACCCCAACGCGCCCGAATTCACGCGCCGCTATGTGAACCTCGCGGATCCGCGTCTGGGCGCACAGGCGCTCGAAACCAGCGACGATTTCTTCGCGCCGAAGGAGCGCATGCTCAATCCGGAGCCGGCCGTTTTCATTCCCGGCAAGTACGACGATCACGGCAAGTGGATGGACGGCTGGGAAACGCGCCGCAAGCGCACGACCGGTTACGACTGGTGCATCGTGAAGCTGGCACGCCCGGGTGTGATCAAGGGTCTCGACATCGATACGAGCCATTTCACCGGCAACTTCCCGCCGGCGGCCTCGGTTGAGGCAGCAAGGGTGGTGGACGGTGCGCCGTCCCAGTCGACCCAATGGACCGAAATCGTCCCGTCGATGTCGCTGCAGGGCAATAGCCATCACTACGTCGACGTCGCTGATGCGAATGCGTTCACGCATCTGCGCATCAACATCTATCCTGATGGCGGCGTCGCGCGTCTGCGCGTGTACGGCCAGCCGCAGGTGGACTGGGCGGGCGCAAGCCGCACCGAACAGTTCGATCTGGCGGCGATGGAAAACGGTGCGTATCTCGTGGCCGCCAACAACCAGCACTTCGGCGCCGCGTCGACGATCCTGATGCCGGGCCGCGGCGTGAACATGGGCGACGGCTGGGAAACGCGCCGCCGTCGTGAGCCGGGCAACGACTGGGCGATCGTGGCGCTTGCGCAACCGGGCGTCATCAGGAAGATCGAGGTCGACACGGCGCACTTCAAGGGCAACTATCCCGACCGCTGCTCGATCCAGGCCGCGTATGTGACGGGTGGCACGGACAGCTCGCTCATCACGCAGGCGATGTTCTGGCCGGTCCTGCTCGGCGAGCAGAAGTTGCAGATGGACAAACAGCATTACTTCGAAAGCGAAGTCGCGGCGCTCGGGCCGGTCACGCACGTGCGCTTCAATATCATTCCGGACGGCGGTGTGTCGCGTCTGCGTCTGTGGGGCACGCTCGCATAATGAAAACGCTCGCCATCGAACCGTTGACGCGCGCCGCGTTCGCCCCTTTCGGCGACGTGATCGAACTCGAAGGCGCCAGGCAGATTCCGATCAATCTCGGCACGACGATCCGCTATCACGATCTCGCGCATGTCGATGTGACGGACGAGGGCGGTCGCACGCTCGTCAATCTGTTTCGCGGGCAGCCGCGCGCGCTGCCATTCGAGGTGAAGATGCTCGAACGGCATCCGCTCGGCAGTCAGGCTTTTGTGCCGCTGAACGACAAACCGTATCTGGTGGTGGTGGCGCCGGCCGGCGAACTGGATCCGTCGAAGATCCGCGCGTTCGTCACGAGCGGGTGGCAGGGCGTGAATTACGCGAAGGGCGTCTGGCACCATCCGCTGATCGCGCTGGGCGACGTGAGCGATTTCATCGTGGTCGATCGCGGCGGCGAGGGTCTCAATCTCAACGAGCAGGATCTGGCGGAACCGGTGTGGCTGACGGAAGATGCGTTGAGCGCGGTCGCGGTTTGACCGGCTGGTTGTCTCGCGGGAAGAAGCAAAACGCCCACAGCATGTTGCCGTGGGCGTTTTGTTTTATATATAGCGCTGCTTTCGATCCCTGTGTGGCGGAGGGGTTTCCTGATGCCGTACGGTATTGGTATGCAGCGCCCGGCTCAATTTTCACCTGGGCCTTTCTTGCCCGTCTCGCACCTTGCTCCTCTTAAACCACACACGTGAGGCACCCCCCCAAAGTACATGTGCGCGCGTGGCGCGGCAGCGCTTTAGCCTCACCGCCCGACGGGCAAACAAAAACGGACCTTCACACAAGTGAAGGTCCGTCATCAGGCAGGGCATCCCGAAGCCGGACAGGGACCACTGTCCGGCGATCAACCGTCCGTATCCGCTTACTTCGCGGCCCCGCCCTGAAACCACGAAGCGATCTGTTGCCGTTCGCCATCGGTCATATGCGTGACGTTGCCAAGCGGCATGGCCTTCAGCGTCACGGCCTGCTGATAGATCCGCTGCGCGTTCTGCGAGATTTCGTCGGGCGTGTCGAGCAGGACGCCGGCGGGCGCGCTGCCCATCAGCGTCGGATGCACCGAGTGGCACGCGGCGCAGCGTTGCTGCAACACGGGCGCAATGTCTGCCACCCTGACAACCGGCGCATTGGCCGCCTGCGCCTGAGCGACGACCGGCTTCGGCATCGTCCAGGCGAGCGCGACGAACATCAGCGCGACGCCCACGAGCGGCAGATACCACAGCACCTGGCCACGATGGCGCATGACGAAGAACTGACGGATCAGCGCGCCGGCCAGCATGATAATGACCAGCACCGCCCAGTTGTAGGGATGCGTATACGTCATCGCATAGTGGTTCGACAGCATCGCGAACACGACCGGCAGCGTGAAATACGTGTTGTGCACCGAGCGCTGCTTGCCGCGCTTGCCGTAGATCGGGTTCGGCACGTCGCCCTTGAGCATCGCTTCGACCATCTTGCGCTGGCCAGGAATGATCACGAAGAACACGTTCGCCGACATGATCGTCGCGAGCATGGCGCCCATGATCAGGTACGCGGCGCGGCCCGCGAAAATGTGGCAGGCGAGCCATGCGGCGATCAGCACGTAAACGCCGACGCAGATACCGAGCACCTTGTCCTTGCTGCCGAGCAGGCGGCACAGCGAGTCGTAGACGATCCAGCCCGCAGCGAGAAATCCGAGCGCCGAAAAGATCGCGACGACCGGGCCCATGTCGAGCACGTTTTTGTCGATCAGGTAGGTGTTCGGCGCGAACAGGTACAGCACTGTGAAGAGACCGAAGCCGGACAGCCACGTCGTGTAGGACGGCCACTTCGACCAGTGCAGGTCTTCGGGCATTTCAGGCGGTGCGACGGTGTACTTCTGCATGTTGTAGAAGCCACCGCCGTGCACGTGCCACAGTTCGCCGAACACGCCGCGGCGGCGCTGGTTCGGGTCCGTCGGCGGTTTCAGGCTGTTGTCGAGTGCGACGAAATAGAACGATTCGCCGATCCATGCGATAGCGGCGATGACGTGAAACCAGCGAATCGCGAGATTCAGCCAGTCGGTAATAAAGCCTTCCATGAAACTCCTCCACTTCCGATGCAATGTGCGCGTTGCGCCATGCTTTTAGAGTCGGCGTTTTGCAGATGCGTCTCCTTCCATCTGCAAAACGCGGCGGGATCGCGCGTGACCTCTGATGGCTGTGCAGTGCCGGGGCCCGGCAGCATTCCGCTGTCGCTCAGTCATCTCCAACTGCCCCTCAGCTGCCTCTCAGCTGCCCCGGTAGGTGCTCCAGGACCAGGGCGAGACCAGTAGCGGCACGTGCCAGTGCGCCCCCGCATTCGCGACGCCAAAGCGCAGCACGACACGATCGACAAAACGCGGCTCGGGCACGTTCGTGCCGGCAGCGGCGAAATAGTCGCCGGCATGGAACACGAGTTCGTACTCGCCGGCGACGAGCGCGTCGCCTTCGAGCAGCGGCTCGTCGCAGCGGCCGTCGTTATTGGTGGTAGTGCTTTTGAGCGCCCGGCGCGAGTCGCCGGAGAGCGCGAAGAGTTCGACCTTGATGCCCGCGCCGGGACGGCCGTTTGCGGTGTCGAGCACATGGGTAGTGAGCTTTCCCATTCGCAGTTTTCCTTGTGTGAATTGCGAGGTTTCAGCGGCGGCCCGATCCAGAATACGTTGCGGCGGATCGAGGCTCCACGTCAGTGGCTACATACCCGTCGGCGAATTGAAGCGAGCGCCGTGACAGCCATTGTAAAAAGGATGCTCCCATCCGCGCGCGACCGATAGGAAAGATAATACCTGGCGCATGACCCTGGCCTGGCCGCCGTGTCTGGCGATGTGTGGCTTGCAGTTTGCCGACAGGGGATCCTGCGCCGAGCGCCGTGCTGAAACGGGGCTTGACCCGTGCAAGAGATGGATCGCATCGCGGTTTCGATGCTACTGGCGACAAAAAAGCCCGATATATTGGGTTTGTGAAGGTGGGTATGGCGGCTGGGTGAATTGCCAGCGCAATTTTGGCCCCTGAAGGTTACGTCCATGCGCAGCTCGTCTGCGCGTCCCGAAGACGGCGCAATACGCTGGGTAACCGGGCCAACGGCGTTCGAAGGAACGCGGCGGCACCGGGAGCGTGCTGGCCGCAGCACGTTCGGACGGTTTCATGTTCGTGAGAATCGTGACAGTCGGGACAATCGGGAGGGCAGGGTGACGACAGAACAACAGGGCAGGCGTGCGAAAACGATGCTGGTCAGGCACGCCGACGTGCTCGTGACGATGGACGGCGCAAGGCGCGAACTACGCGACGGCGGCCTCTTCATCGAGGACAACCGCATCGTGGCCGTCGGACCCACGGCCGAACTGCCTGAAACGGCCGACGAAGTGCTGGATATGCGTGGCCACCTGGTGATGCCGGGGCTCATCAACACGCATCATCATATGTACCAGAGCCTGACGCGCGCGATTCCCGCTGCGCAGGACGCCGAGCTGTTCGGCTGGCTGACGAATCTGTACAAGGTATGGGCGAACCTGACGCCCGAGATGATCGAGGTGTCGACGCTCACGGCGATGGCGGAGTTGCTGCTGTCGGGCTGCACGACGTCGAGCGACCATCTGTATATCTATCCGAACGGCAGCCGGCTGGACGACAGCATTGCGGCGGCCCGGCGGATCGGCATGCGCTTTCATGCGAGCCGCGGCAGCATGAGCGTTGGCCAGAAGGATGGCGGCCTGCCGCCGGATTCGGTGGTGGAGAACGAAGCCGACATACTGCGCGACACGCAGCGGCTCATCGAGACGTATCACGATGACGGGCGTTACGCGATGCTGCGCGTGGTGGTCGCGCCGTGTTCGCCGTTTTCGGTGAGCCGGGATCTGATGCGCGAGTCGGCGACGCTCGCGCGGCAGTACGGAGTTTCGCTGCATACGCACCTGGCCGAGAACGTCAACGATGTCACCTACAGCCGCGAGAAGTTCGGGATGACGCCGGCGCAGTACGCGGAAGATCTCGGCTGGGTGGGGCGCGACGTGTGGCACGCGCACTGCGTGCAGCTGGACGATGCGGGAATCGAGCTGTTTGCCCGCACGGGGACTGGCGTTGCGCATTGTCCCTGTTCGAACATGCGGCTCGCTTCGGGCATTGCGCCGGTGCGAAAGATGCGGCTGGCCGGCGTGCCGGTGGGGCTGGGCGTCGACGGATCGGCTTCGAACGACGGCGCGCAGATGGTGGCCGAGGTACGTCAGGCGCTGCTGTTGCAGCGCGTCGGCTTCGGACCCGATGCGATGACGGCGCGCGAAGCGCTCGAGATCGCCACGCTCGGCGGGGCGAAGGTGCTGAACCGGGACGATATCGGCGCGTTGGCTCCCGGCATGGCCGCGGACTTCGTCGCATTCGATCTGCGTCAGCCGCTGTTTGCAGGCGCATTGCACGATCCGGTCGCGGCGCTGGTGTTCTGCGCGCCGTCGCAGGTGGCCTGCAGCGTGATTGGCGGGCAGGTGATCGTGAAAGACGGCGTGCTGACTACCGTCGAACTGGGAACCGTGGTCGAGCACCACAACCGGCTCGCGAGGGTGCTTTTTGAAGCAGCGGGCTGAACGCGGTTATCGGCGGTTTTTTTCGTGCCGGCTCCGTGAGCGAGCGGGCAGGCGGGCCGACGCGAAAACCGGAAAAGGACACACAATGAAACAGACCGGCAGCCCGTGCTGCCGGCGCGCAGGACGGAAGCCTCAGGGCTTGTCGATGAGCGTACGGGTCGCTTCAGCGACGAGGCTGCGCAGCCACCGGACTTCGTCGGAGTAGTGACAGCGTTCGTGCCACAGCTGGTAGTACTGCATCGGCGGAAAGTCGAGCGGTGCGGGCACGACGGTCAGCGGCAGGAATCTGGCGTAGTGATCGGCGAAAAGCCGCGTAGTCGTGAAGATCAGATCGGACTTGATGAGCACGTAAGGCGCGAGATTGAAGTAGGGCAAAGTGACGACGACATGCCGCTTCAAACGTTCACGCGCAAGATGGACATCGATCGCACCACGTTGGCCAACCGAATAAGGAGTCGGCGCAAGATGCGGGGCATTCAGATACTGGTCGAGCGTCAACCCGCCGCGTTTCGCGAACGGATGCGCGTTGCTCATCAAGCAGACGATCTGGTCGACGAAAAGATTCGACAGATGCAACTGCTCAGGCGGCTCCGGCCAGTTGCCGACGACGATATCGAGCTTGCCGTCCTCGAGCGCGAGTTCGTAATCGAACGAGGGCCCAAGCGAGTGAAATTCGAGCGTCGCGTTTGGCGCGGCCTGCCGGAAGCGTTCGACGACCGTCGGCACGAACAGCACGTTGAGGTAGTCGGGGCAGCCGATGCGGTAGCAACGGATCGACGTCGCCGGGTCGAAGTTGTGCTGCTGGAACTTGATCCGCTCGATTTCGCGCAGCGCGTTCTGCACGGGTTCGAGCAGGCGCAGCCCGTACTCGGTCGGCACCATGCCGGATTTGCCGCGCACCAGAAGCGGGTCGCCGGTGATGTCGCGCAGACGCCGAAGCGCCGCGCTGATAGCCGGCTGGGACTGGTTGAGCTTGACCGCCGCGCGCGTCACGCTGCGCTCCATCAACAGCGTGTGCAAGACGCGTAGTAAATAGGTATCGATCGCCTCGCGTTGCTGACTCATGACTTCTCCGGGTTATATGTTCGGGCTGATCGAGTGGGCTTGGGGGTATATGCGTTTTAATATGGACAGAAAGAGTCGTCAAGAGTGGCTTACCCGCAAGAGCTCGCTGTGGCGCGGGTTTGCGGGAATTTTGATGGCTCGACGGGCGGTAGCGAATTAGGTATTGTCACCCGGCTGCAACGCCACACAACAAGGCGCTCGCGAGCCGACCGGCCTGGTTGCAAAGGGCAGTCACTGAGTACTACGGAATCACATGGGCGACTTTTCTTCCTCTGGCGGCTCTGCCGCTACCTGGCCCGCGGCCGTTTCGTCCGCGGTGCCCCGTCTCGCGCTGTCGGGCATCAGCAAACAATATCCGGCGGTGCGCGCCAATGACGACGTCACACTCGTCGTCGCCCCTGGCGAGATTCATGCCGTGCTCGGCGAAAACGGCGCGGGCAAGAGCACGTTGATGAAGATCATCTACGGCTCGGTGCGCCCCGACGCAGGCGAGATCCACTGGGAAGGACAGCCGGTCGAGATCGCGAGCCCGGCTGCGGCGCGCAAGCTTGGCATCGGCATGGTGTTCCAGCACTTCTCGCTGTTCGAGACGCTGACTGTCGGCGAGAACATTGCGCTCGCGCTCGACGAGCCGTTCGATCTGAAGATACTGTCGAAACGCATCCGCGAGGTGTCGGCCGACTACGGCCTCGACATCGACCCGCAGCGGCACGTGCACAGCCTGACCGTGGGCGAGCGGCAACGCGTCGAGATCGTGCGTTGCCTGCTGCAGAATCCGCGGCTGCTGATCATGGACGAGCCGACTTCGGTGCTCACGCCGCAGGCGGTCAGGAAGCTCTTCGAGACGCTCAGGCGGCTCGCATCCGAAGGCTGCAGCATTCTCTACATCAGTCACAAGCTCGACGAGATCCAGGAGCTGTGCGATACAGCGACCGTGATGCGCGGTGGGCGCGTCACCGGCAACGTGAAGCCGCGCGAAGAAACGCAGGCGTCGCTCGCGCAGCTGATGGTCGGCCACTCGTTGCCCGACTATGAGCGCCGCGCCCACAATCCCGGCGACGTGCTGCTCGACGTGAAGCATCTGTCGGTGGCAAGCGACGATCCGTTCGGCACCTCGCTCGACGATGTGTCGTTTTCGGTTCACGCGGGCGAAGTGTTCGGTATCGCGGGTGTGTCGGGCAACGGCCAGGCCGAGTTGCTGGCGGCGTTGTCCGGCGAGCAGCGCGGTGCGCGGGCCGACTCGATCACGATCTGCGGCAAGGCGGCAGGGCGTCTCGGTGCGGGCGGCCGTCGTTCGCTGGGTTTCGCGTTCGTGCCCGAGGAGCGCCTTGGCCGTGGCGCGGTGCCGGCCATGTCGCTGGCCGACAACGCGTTGCTGACCGCGCATCGGCAGAACATGGTGCGCTCCGGCTGGATCAACGCGAAGGCGATGCGCGCCTTCGCCGAGCGCTGCATCGGCTCGTTCGACGTGCGCTGCGGCGGCCCTGACGCGCTTGCGCAGAGTCTGTCGGGCGGCAACCTGCAAAAATACATCGTCGGGCGGGAGATCCTGCAACAGCCGAAGGTGCTGGTCGTCGCGCAGCCCACGTGGGGCGTGGACGTCGGCGCGGCTTCGTTCATCCGTCAGCAGCTGCTCGATCTGTCGGCAGGCGGCGTAGCGATTCTGGTGATCTCCGAAGAACTCGAAGAACTGTTCGATATCTGCGACCGTATTGCCGTGCTCGCGCGCGGCCGTCTTTCGCCGGTTCGGGCCACCGGCGATACCAACGCCGAAGAAATCGGCCGCTGGATGGCGGGCCTCTTCGGGGCGCGCGGCAGCGGCGCCGGAGGCACGCCGCCCTCGGCGGGACAGCCGGCACACGCCTGAAAGCGTGCTCCGGGCGAATCGAAAACGCACTCAAAACGCACGACAACACCACGCAAACCACGCCTACCCATGATTTTTCCGTATCGACTCGAAGCGCGCACGACGCCCTCACGCACGATGCAGCTGGCGGTCCCGTTGATCGCCGCGCTGCTGACGCTCGCGATCGGCTTCCTGATTTTCAGCCTGGTGGGCCGCGACCCGTTGCAGGCGATGCACGCGTTCTTCATTGAACCGCTGTCGAGCGTCAACGGCTGGTCGGAACTGCTGCTCAAGGCGTCGCCGCTATGCCTGATCGGCCTCGGTCTTGCGATCGGCTATCGTGCGAACGTCTGGAACATCGGCGCCGAAGGGCAGATGGTGCTCGGCGGAATCGGCGCGAGCGGCGTCGCGATCTACTTCGATCAGGCGAGCGGCTGGTGGATCCTGTTCCTGATGATGATCGCCGGCGTCTTGGCCGGCATGGCCTGGGCGGCGATTCCCGCATTCCTGAAAAGCCGCTTCAACACCAACGAAATCCTCACGAGCCTGATGCTCACCTACGTCGCCACGCAGTTGCTGATCTGGCTGGTCAGCGGCCCGTGGCGCGATCCGCAGGGGATGAACTTTCCGCTCTCGGAAATGTTCAGCGGCGACGCGCTCTATCCGACCTTCGGCGGCGACTGGCACTGGAAATTCCTGCGCGGCACGCGGCTGAATGCGTCGATCTTCGTCACGCTGATCGCGATTCCGCTGGTGTGGGTATTCATGCGCAAGAGCTTCGCGGGCTACCGGATGAACGTCGGCGGTCTTGCGCCGCTCGCTGCGCGCTATGCCGGCTTCTCCGACAAGAAGACGATCTGGACGTCGCTTCTCATCAGCGGTGGGCTTGCGGGACTCGCCGGCATGGGCGAGATCGCCGGGCCGATCGGTCAGCTGCAGGCTACCTGGTCGCCGGGCTACGGCTTTACCGCGATCATCGTCGTGTTCGTCGGGCGGCTGCATCCGGTTGGCATCGTGCTCGCCAGCCTGCTGATGGCGCTGCTGTATCTCGGCGGCGAGGCGGTGCAAACCTCGATGCAGTTGCCGCAGGCGCTCTCCGGTGTGTTCCAGGGGCTGTTGCTGTTCTGCCTGCTGGGTGCCGACCTGTTCGTGAACTACCGCGTGCGCCGCCATACGGTGGCAGTACATCACTGATTCCCGACGATCTCCATGGATATCCAACAAGCCAGCGCGCTGACCTCGAGCGCCGTCGCCGCCGCCATTCCGCTGATGTATGCGGGCGCGGGCGAGCTCGTCACCGAAAAGTCGGGCGTCCTCAACCTCGGCGTCGAAGGCATGATGCTGATGGGCGCGGTCAGCGGCTACGCGATCACTGCGATCACCGGCAGCCCGTGGCTCGGCGTGCTTGCCGCCATCGCGGCGGGCCTCGCGATGTCGCTGCTGTTCGCCTTCCTGACGCTGACCATGCTCGCCAACCAGGTCGCCACTGGCCTTTCACTGACGATCTTCGGCATTGGCCTGTCGGCCTATGTCGGCAAGCCGTACACGTCGGCGGCGGTACGCGCGTCGATCGACGCGTGGGTGATTCCGGGCCTCTCGAAGATTCCAGTCATTGGGCCGGCGTTTTTCAGCCTGACGCCTCTCGACTATCTCGCCTTTGCGATGTTCGCTGTGATTGGCTGGTTCCTGTACCGCACACGCGCGGGACTTGTGCTGCGGTCGGTCGGCGAATCGCCGCAGGTCGCGCATTCGGTCGGCTTTCCGGTGATCGGCGTGCGTTACGGGGCGACGCTCTTCGGCGGTGGCATGGCGGGTCTCGCGGGTGGCTATTATTCGATCGTCAACCTGCATCTGTGGCAGGAGCAGCTGACTTCCGGCCGTGGCTGGATCGCACTCGCGCTGGTCGTGTTCGCGACGTGGCGGCCCGGGCGCCTGCTGATCGGTGCGCTGCTGTTTGGCGCGGTGAGCGGTCTGCAGTTCTACGCCCAGGCGATTGGCGTGCCGGTTCCGACGCAGTTCCTGGCGATGACGCCGTACGTGGCGACGATCGTCGTATTGGTGATCATTTCGCGCAATCCGAATACGATCCGGCTCAATGCGCCGGCCTCGCTCGGCAAGCCGTTCTTTGCGGCGGGTTGACCCGGCACGATGCGCCACCCTCCCTGCATGGTATGCACAAGGTTGAACAATTCAGTTACACGACAGGAGAAGCAACGATGAGAAGAAAAATGCTGAGCGCACTCGCGCTGGCCGCCGCCTCGCTGAGTTTAGGGGCGACGCTGACGCAGACCGCGCGCGCGGCCGACGCGCCGGGCGTCGCATTCGTCTACCTCGGCAACCCGGGTGACGCCGGCTGGACCTTCGCGCACGACCAGGGCTCGAAGGAAGCCGAGGCGCACTTCGGCAACAAGATCAGGATCACGCGAGTGGAAAACGTGCCGGAATCGGCCGACTCCGAACGCGTGTTCCGCGATCTGGCCAACAAGGGCAACAAGATCATCATCGGATCGAGCTTCGGCTATCAGGACTTCATGCTGAAGGTGGCCAGGGACTTCCCGGATACGGTGTTCCTGCACGCTACCGGCTACAAGAAGGCCCCGAACTTCGGCACCTATGACGTGCGGATGTACCAGGGCGCCTATCTGGCCGGCGTCGCGGCGGGCTACGTCACGAAGACCAACACGCTCGGCTTCGTGGCGTCGGTGCCGATTCCCGAGGTGGTGCGCAATATCAACGCGTACACGCTCGGCGCGCGTTCGGTGAATCCGAAGGTTCATACGAAGGTTATCTGGATCAACAGCTGGTTCGATCCGGGCAAGGAAAAGCAGGCCGCCGAAACGCTGATCGGGCAGGGCGCCGACGTGCTGCTGCAGAACACCGACTCCAGCGCGACGCTCGCGACGGCTTCGGAAAAACACGTGCACGCGTTCGGCTGGGATTCGGACATGAAGAAGTTCGGTCCTGACGCGCACCTGGGTTCGGTGGTCGCGCACTGGGGCGTGTATTACGTCGCGGCGATCCAGCAGGTGCTGGATGGCAAGTGGAAGAACGACCCGGTGTGGTGGGGCATTCCGCAGAAAGCCGTCAACCTTGAAGATCTGAACACCGGCGCGATTCCGGCCAACGCGCAGAAGGAAGTCGAAGGCAAGCGCGAGCAGCTGGCGAGCGGCAAGTGGGATGTGTTCACCGGCCCGATCAAGGATCAGTCGGGCAGTGTGAAGGTGCCGGCCGGCAAGACGCTGACCGATCCGGAACTGCAGCGGCTCAACTGGTACGTCGAAGGTGTCGACGGCTCGTTGCCCAAATAACGCACCACTTCAAGGCACAGTCGGTCCGGCCACAATCGACCATGCAGCGGCCCCGGCCGCTGCTTTCAAGGGTTGCGCTCGATGCGGGCGCAACCCTTTTTTGTCCCCTTGCGCGACCTGTTGCGATGCATCACTCCTCGATGCGCAGCCCCACCTTGATGGTCACCTGCCAGTGGACGACCTTAGCGTCCTCGATCTGGCCTCGGGTCTCGGTCACTTCGAACCAGTGCAGGTTGCGCAACGTCTTCGAGGCTTTTTCTATCGCGGTGCGGATCGCATCGTCGCTCGATTTCGTCGACGAGCCGGTCAGCTCGATCTGCTTGTAGACATGGTCTTTTTCTTTCATGAGCGCCTCCTGGGGTTGAAAAAAGTATAGGCAATGCCGCGACCGTCGGCGGGCCGCCTTGCACGAGATAAGTGGATGATGCACGTCGCGTGCCCGGCATGGCGACTCGCGTGGCGGCCGGTATCATGTCGAGGACTGCCATCACCCTTCGAAAACGAGGTAATCAGAGTGGAAATCGGCTTTTGTGGACCGGGCCTGATGGGCGGCCCGATGATCCGGCACCTGCTGCGCTCAGGTCATGCCGTGCATGTATGGAACCGCACGCGGGCGAAGGCCGAGGCGCTCCAGGCAGACGGCGCGAAGGTGGTCGACACGCCGCACGAACTTGCCGCCCACGCTGAGGCGGTGCTCCTGTGCGTCGCCGATGCCGCTGCCGTCGAAGATGTGATTTTCGGCGTGAATGGCCTGCTCGGGCCCGATGCTGGCGATGATGTCGGCGCGAGCGCGGCCGGCAAGGTTCGCTGGATCGTCGATCATTCGAGCATTCCGCCGTCCGCGACCCGCGCGCTGGCGGAGCGGGCCGCCGCGGCTGGCGTCGGTTGGGTCGATGCGCCCGTATCCGGCGGTCTCGGAGGAGCGACGGCGGGCACGCTGGCGATCATGGCGGGCGGTGACGCGGCCCACGTCGCAGCTGTGACGCCGGTGATCAACGCCTACGCCTCGCGCGTCACCCACATGGGCGCGGTCGGCGCGGGTCAGACCACCAAGCTGTGCAACCAGGCGATCGTCACATCGACGGTGGCCGCGATCGCCGAAGCGGTCACGCTCGCGCAAAGGAGCGGAATCGACGCCGCGCGTCTAACAGAAGCGCTGGCCGGCGGCTGGGCGGATTCGGTGCTGTTGCAAACCTTCGTCCCGCGCATGACACAACCCGGTCTGCCGCCGCTGGGTGCGCTGAAGACCTTTCAGAAGGACGTCGACACGGTCGCCGCGACGGCTTTCGAGACCGGCACGCCGATGCCGGTTTCCGGCACGGTCCAGCAGTTGCTGAGGCTCGCCGCCGCGATGGGTCTCTCGAATGCCGACTTTGCCGCGTTTGTCGACGTGCTTCAGCCTGACCGCCGTTCTGCGCAGTAATCAAACCGGGCCGGATCAGGCCAGGAGAATCCGCGGTCTTCAGTCGGAAATAACCGGCGATAACCTGCTAAAATAATTGGTTTTTCGCCGATATATCATTCAAAGGGACGCGCCGTGCTGTCTACCGCCAACATCACCATGCAATTCGGGCCTAAGCCCCTCTTCGAGAACATCTCGGTCAAATTCGGGGAAGGCAACCGCTATGGCCTGATCGGAGCGAACGGTTGCGGCAAGTCGACCTTCATGAAGATCCTCGGCAGCGACCTCGAACCGAGCTCGGGCCAGGTCATGCTCGAACCGAACATCCGCCTCGGCAAGCTGCGCCAGGACCAGTTTGCGTACGAAGACGTGCGCGTGCTTGACGTCGTCATGATGGGTCACACCGAAATGTGGGCCGCGATGACCGAGCGCGACGCGATTTACGCGAACCCCGACGCCACCGACGACGACTATATGCACGCCGCTGAACTCGAAGCGAAGTTCGCCGAGTACGACGGCTACACGGCCGAAGCGCGCGCAGGCGAACTGCTGCTCGGCATCGGCATCGCGATCGATCTGCATGACGGTCCGATGAGCAACGTCGCGCCCGGCTGGAAGCTGCGCGTGCTGCTCGCACAGGCGCTCTTCTCGAAGCCCGACGTGCTTCTGCTCGACGAGCCGACCAACAACCTCGACATCAACTCGATCCGCTGGCTGGAAGACGTGCTCAACCAGTACAACTCGACGATGATCATCATCTCGCACGATCGACACTTCCTGAACCAGGTCTGCACGCACATGGCGGACATGGACTACGGCACGCTGAAGGTCTACCCGGGCAACTACGACGACTACATGCTGGCCAGCACGCAGGCCCGCGAGCGCCAGCAGGCGGCCAACGCGAAGGCGAAAGAGCGCGTCGCCGACCTGCAGGACTTCGTGCGCCGCTTCTCGGCGAACAAGTCGAAGGCGCGTCAGGCAACCAGCCGCGCGAAGCAGATCGAAAAGATCAAGATCGAGGAATTCAAGCCGTCGTCGCGGCAGAATCCGTTCATCCGTTTCGAGTACGAGAAGAAGCTGCACAACATCGCGGTGGTCGCAGATACCATCACGAAGAAGTACGACCGCACGATCTTCCAGAATTTCAATCTGAGCGTGCAACCCGGCGAGCGTATCGCGATCATCGGCGAGAACGGCGCGGGCAAGACCACGCTGCTGCGCTCGCTGCGCGGCAACGTCGAACTGGATCACGGCACGGTCAAGTGGGCGGAGAACGCGAACGTGGGCTACATGCCGCAGGACACGTACGAAGAGTTTCCGGACGACGTCACGCTGATGGACTGGATCGACAACTACCGCAAGGAAGGCGACGACGAGCAGTCGGTGCGTGGCACGCTCGGCCGGCTGCTGTTCAATGCGGACGATATCCGCAAGTCGGTGAAGGTACTCTCCGGTGGTGAGAAGGGCCGCATGATCTGGGGCAAGCTGATGCTGGGCCGTCACAACGTGCTGCTGATGGACGAGCCGACCAACCACATGGACATGGAGTCGATCGAATCGCTGCAGATCGCGCTCGAAAAGTATGAAGGCACGCTGATTTTCGTCTCTCACGACCGCGAGTTCGTGAGTGGTCTGGCTAACCGGATCATCGAAGTGAAGACCGACGGCACGCTGAACGACTTCGGCGGCAATTACGAGGACTTCCTCGCGGGCCAGGGCGTGCAGTAAGCCACTTCGCTGCGCGCTGATTCGCTGCAAAAGCCCGCTTCGTTCGAAGCGGGCTTTTTTCATTGCGCGCGCTAAACGTAGCGTGCCGGCATTGACCGCTCCAATGGTGAGGTTTCCCAGCAGACAGGTGCCAACCCAATGAAGACTGACGCGCAGCGCCATATCGGCAGCAGATGACGCAGATCAACAAAGCGCGCGCTTCATCCAGCGCACGCTCCGTTCCTTGACCTGCCGCAATACGCGGCGCGCCCCATTCGCGACCATCGATGTTTTTCTGTCGACGAGGTCGCCATCATGTTTCCATCCCACTCCTTTGCGCCGCTGGTCATCCGTGGCCGAACCCTGTTGCCGGTCGTGCAGGGCGGCATGGGGGTTGGCGCGTCGGCGCATCGTCTGGCTGGCAGCGTTGCCCGTGAAGGTGCGCTCGGCACGATCGCGAGTATCGACCTTCGCCATCATCACGCCGATCTGGTCGAGCTATGCCGTGTGAATCCGGATCGCGCGACGCTGGAACGCGCGAACCTCACCGCGCTCGCGCGCGAAATCGCATCCGCTCGCGCGTTGAGCGAAGGGCGGGGGATGATCGGGGTCAATGTGATGAAAGCGGTCAATGCGCACGCGGACTATGTGCGGGTCGCATGCGAGAGCGGCGCCGATGCGATCGTCATGGGCGCGGGCTTGCCTCTCGATCTGCCCGATCTCACGCAGGGTCATGACATCGCGCTGATCCCGATTCTCTCCGACAGCCGCGGTGCTGCCCTCGTGCTGAAGAAGTGGATGAAGAAGGGCCGACTGCCCGACGCGATTGTGATCGAACACCCCGGGCACGCAGGCGGCCATCTCGGCGTGACGAATCTCGCGGACATGCAGGATGAACGTTTCTCTTTTTCCCGCGTGCTGGAAGAACTCGCATCCACCTTTGCTTCACTCGGATTGCAGCGCGAAGACGTGCCATTGATTGTCGCGGGCGGCATCAACAGTCATGCGGCCGTTCGTGCGTGTCTTGCAGCCGGAGCAAACGGCGTACAACTCGGCACGCCATTCGCCGTCACCGAGGAAGGCGACGCGCATCCGAACTTCAAGCGCGTCCTCGCCGACGCGGCGCCGGAAGACATCGTCGAATTCGTCAGTGTCACCGGCTTGCCCGCGCGAGCGGTCAGGACTCCGTGGCTTGCGCGCTATCTGCGCAACGAGACCCGCATACGAGCGAAGATCGGCGCGGTGAGGCACGCGTGCCCGACTGCACTCGAGTGCCTGAGCGCATGCGGTCTGCGCGATGGTATCGAGAAGTTCGGGCATTTCTGTATCGATACGCGCCTTGCCGCCGCGCTGCGTGGCGATGTCGCCAATGGGCTCTTCTTTCGCGGCCGGGAGACGTTGCCGTTCGGCAATGCGATCCGTAGCGTGCGAGATCTGCTCGAACTGCTGTTGACGGGCGTGGCGCGACCTCCTGTCGCACGGCGCTGTGCCTTTTCCCTATGTTGATCGGGGTCAACGTGGCATGTCGCGAGGCCTTTGAAAATGCTAAGGCTTGACGACAACGGGGAAACACAACATGAAGAACTGGATCAACGGGGTGGCTGCGACCTCGTGCGCCCTTGCCATGTCTCTGCTTGCCACGCCGGCGAGTGCGGCAGACGATGTAACGATGGGTGGCATTCACGCCGGCGACGTACTCGTCCGCCTGCGAGCGATCAGCATCATGCCGCAGGTCGGCACGAACAACACGCTGTCCGCGCTCAATGTGGGCGTGAACAACGCGATCGTTCCGGAACTGGACTTCACCTACATGATTCGCGACAACATCGGTGTCGAGCTGATTCTCGGTACGTCGCGACATCAGCTGACGTCGAATACCGGTAACCTCGGCGGCGTGAACGTGTTGCCGCCGACGCTACTGCTGCAATATCACTTCAATCATCAAGGGCGCGTGCGACCCTACGTAGGCGCGGGTCTGAACTACACGTATTTCTATAACAACGGTCTGAACGCCGGCGGTCAGCCGATCTCGATCAGCAATCACAGTTTCGGACCAGCGCTGCAGGCGGGCGTCGACGTGCAGGTCGCGAAGAACCTGTTTATCAACGCCGACATCAAGAAGATCTGGATGCGGACCGATGCGTCGCTCGGCGGCTCATCGCTGGGCACGCTGCATATCGATCCGCTCGTGGTCGGGCTGGGTGTAGGGATGAAGTTCTGAGACGTGCCGACGCGTATCCGCGCAGCGTGTCCATGGAAACGAAACACCGGCAGGCCGGCGTTTTTTCGTCCGGGAAGAAGAGGCGTCAGAGGTGATCGTTCTGGAACCGCATCGCCGTGCCTTCACGCTTGATGCGCTCCCAGACGACGCGCTTTTCGTCGTCGCTGAGAAAGACCCAGTTCGACACTTCGGTGGCGGTGCGTCCGCAGCCCTTGCAGATTTCGTCGAAGAGCGTGGAGCAGACGCCGATGCAGGGGCTGTCGGGCAGGTCGTGAAGGTTTGAAGCCATTGAAAACCCTGGGCGGAAAGCGGAAGCGGTCCGATATGTTAACCGATCCGGGCTATGCGCCCGGTGAACCCATACAGCGCGCACGGCCGGCTTTCCGGACGCGGCCATACCACCGGCATCGAGCAGCAGGGCGCCATCCGGGGCTACGCCCGCCGTCTGTGCGCGCCGTGGGCCGCCGCCGTTTCCTCTGCCTCTGGCCTCGAATGCGCGTCGAGGCCGTCCAGAACCGCCTGAGCGTCATGCGCTGAAACTTGCAGGCCCCTTGCAAGACCCGGAAACGGGTTTTTTTACGGGTAGACACGCGCCGATAAACCGATAAAATTGCGCCGGTTTGTGGAATGGTGTCAGATGGACAGGTCGCGTGCAGTGTGCCGTTTGCGCGACATCACGGCGATTTTTTTTAAAGCGTGCAATATTTAGTGGTAGCTTTCGGGTTTTTCAGGGGAGCCGTGCGTCAAGCGCGTTGCGGCGTGAAAGGGGTAGTGGTCCGCTAGGGCCGAACCGGATGGGAGAACGGGATGAAGAAACTGGTGGTGCGCCGGCTGGCGGCGCTCGTGCTTTGTGCGGCTCCGTGGTTGACGGCCGCAGCGAAGGATACGCAGCTCAATGTGTACAACTGGTCGGATTACATCGCCAAGGACACGATCCCCAACTTCTCGAAGCAGACCGGCGTCAAGGTCAAGTACGACAACTACGATAGCGACGACACGCTGCAGGCCAAGCTCCTCACGGGCAATTCCGGCTATGACATCGTCGTGCCGACCAGCAACTACGCGGGCAAGCAGATCGCAGCGGGCATCTTCGCACCGCTCGACAAGTCGAAGCTCCCCAATCTCAAGTATCTGGACCCGTCGCTGATGGCGCTCGTCGCGGGCGCGGATCCGGGCAACAAGTTCTCGGTGCCCTGGGCGTACGGCACGACGGGTCTTGGCTACAACGTCACCAAGGTCCAGCAGATTCTCGGCAAGGACGTCCCGCTCAACAACTGGGACATCCTTTTCAAGCCGGAAAACATTTCGAAGCTGAAAGCCTGCGGCGTGTCGGTGCTCGACGCGCCGGACCAGATGTTTGCGGCCGCGCTGCACTATATCGGCAAGGATCCGATGAGCACGAATCCGGACGACTATCGCGCCGCGCTTGCGATGATGAAGAAGATCCGTCCGTACATCACGCAGTTCAACTCGTCGGGTTACATTAACGATCTGGTGGGCGGCGACATCTGCTTCGCGTACGGCTGGTCCGGCGACGTGGTGATCGCGAAGCATCGTGCAGTCGAGGCGAAGAAGCCGTACAAGATCGAGTATTACATTCCGAAGGGTGGCGCTCCGGTCTGGTTCGATGTGATGGCGATTCCGAAGGACGCGAAGAACAAGGAAGCCGCACTCGAGTGGATCAACTACATCGAAACGCCGCAGGTCCACGCAGCGATCACGAACGAGGTCTACTACCCAAGCGCGAACGTCGAGGCGCGCAAGTACGTGGATAAGGACGTCGCCAACGATCCGGCCGTCTATCCGCCGGCCGACGTAATCAAGACGCTGTTCCTGTTGAAGCCGCTACCGCCAGAAATCCAGCGTCTGCAGACGCGGTTGTGGACCGAGTTCAAGTCCGGCCGCTGATGCCCGCTTCGACAGGGCAATAACGCATCATCATGAAGCCCCCGGTGTTCACCGGGGGCTTTGTTCGTCAAACGCAGGAATGAAGCAGGAAATCATGAGTGACCAGTCGGGCGCGCTGACAGGGGCCGGTACGCGGTCCCCAGGCAATTCCTTCGCTGCGGACCACGCAGCGGAAAACTTCGTGCAGATCGTCGATGTCGTCAAAAAGTTTGGCGAGACGTTCGCAGTCAAGGGCGTGAGCCTGTCGGTCAAGAAGGGCGAGCTGTTTGCGCTGCTCGGCAGTTCCGGTTGTGGCAAGTCGACGCTGTTGCGCATGCTCGCGGGGCTCGAAACCGTGACCTCGGGCAAGATCCTGATCGACGGCGAAGATCTCGCGCAGATGCCGCCGTATCGCCGGCCGGTGAACATGATGTTCCAGTCGTACGCGCTCTTTCCCCACATGACGGTTGAGGCGAATGTGGCGTTCGGCCTCAAGCAGGAAGGCGTCGCCAGTGCCGAGATCAAGGACCGCGTCCACAGCGTGCTCGAACTCGTACAGATGGGGCGCTATGCGAAGCGCAAGCCGCACCAACTGTCCGGCGGGCAGCAGCAGCGCGCCGCGCTCGCACGCAGTCTCGTCAAGCGGCCCAAGCTGCTGCTGCTCGACGAACCAATGTCCGCGCTCGACAAGCAGATCCGCCAGCGCACTCAGATCGAACTCGTCAACATCCTCGACAAGGTCGGCGTCACCTGCATGATGGTCACGCACGATCAGGAAGAAGCGATGACGATGGCCGCGCGCCTCGCGGTGATGAGCGAAGGCGAAATCGTCCAGCTTGGCACGCCGCACGAAGTCTACGAATATCCGAACACCCGCTTCTCGGCGGAATTCATCGGCTCGACCAATCTGTTCGACGGCAACGTCGTCGAAGACGAGCCGGACCACGTCTTCATCGAAACGCCCGATCTGCCGTCGCGCCTGTACGTGAGCCACGGGATCACCGGGCCGCTCGGCATGCCTGTCACGATCTCGGTGCGGCCGGAGCGCATGGCGCTCACCCGCAAGCCGCCCGAAGGCGCCTACAACTGGGGCAAGGGCATCATCACGAATATCGCTTACATGGGCGGCTATTCGCTGTATCACGTCAAACTCGATGGCGGCAAAACCGTCGTCGCGAATGTGTCGAGCCTCGCGCTGTCGGAGATCGAAACGCCGACATGGGGCGACGAGATCTATGTGCGCTGGAGCGCCAATGCCGGCGTGGTGCTGACCTCATGAAGAAGTGGCTGAATTCGTTCCTGTCGTGGCCCGTGCGGCGCTTTGGCCTCACGGGACTCACGGCCGTGGTGGCGGGGCCGTTCGTCTGGCTGCTGCTGTTTTTCCTCGTGCCGTTCCTGCTCGTGGTGAAGATCAGCTTCGCCGACCTGCAACTGGGCATTCCGCCGTACACCGGGCTGACGTCGTTCGCGGATGGCATCCTGCACATTTCGCTCGACCTGTCGCATTACGCGTTTCTGCTAACCGACAGCCTGTATTTTGCGACCTATGTGAATTCGGTGGTGGTGGCGGCAATTTCGACGCTCCTGTGCCTGCTGCTGGGCTATCCGATGGCGTACTACATTGCCCGCTCGAATCCGGCGACGCGCAACCTGCTGATGATGGCCGTGATGCTGCCGTTCTGGACGTCGTTCCTGATGCGCGTGTATGCGTGGATCGGGATTCTGAAGAACAACGGCCTGCTGAATAATTTTCTGATGTCGATCGGGATCATCCATGCGCCGATCGAGCTGTATCACACGAATACGGCCGTCTATATCGGCATGGTGTATTCGTATCTACCGTTTCTCGTGATGCCGTTGTATGCGCACCTTGTGAAGATGGACCTGACACTGCTCGAGGCCGCGTACGATCTCGGCGCCAAGCCGTGGAAGGCGTTCATGCAGATTACGCTGCCGCTGTCGAAGAACGGTGTGATCGCCGGCTGTCTGCTGGTTTTCATTCCGGCGGTGGGCGAGTACGTGATTCCGGAACTGCTGGGTGGCGCGAACACGTTGATGATCGGCCGCGTGATGTGGAATGAGTTCTTCGATAACGCAGACTGGCCAATGGCTTCGGCGGTGACCTGCGCGATGGTCGTGCTGCTGCTCGTGCCGATGGCGCTGTTTCAGTACGCGCAGGCGAAGGAACTGGAGGAAAAGCGCCGATGAAGCCGAATCGCTTTTTGCAAATCGTTGCGCTTGGCATCGGTTTTCTGTTTCTCTACGTGCCGATCGTCAGTCTGGTTGTGTACTCGTTCAATGAGTCGCAACTGGTCACGGTCTGGACACGGTTTTCGACCAGATGGTACGCGGCGTTGCTCGATGACGACGAGTTGATCCATGCTGCGTGGCTGTCGTTGCAGATCGGCTTGCTGACGGCGTTTGCGTCGGTGTTCATCGGTACGTGGGCGGGGTTTGTGCTGGCGCGGATGGGGCGGTTTCGCGGATTCACCCTTTACACGGGGATGATCAATGCGCCGCTTGTGATTCCTGAGGTGATCCAGGGGATTTCGCTGCTGCTGCTTTTTATCGAAATGGGGAAGTGGCTGGGGTGGCCCGCCGGGCGGGGGATATTCACGATCTGGATCGGGCATGTGATGCTGTGCATTTCCTACGTCGCGATCATCGTGCAGTCCCGGGTTCGGGAGTTGAACCCCTCGCTCGAGGAGGCAGCGCTTGACCTTGGCGCGACACCTTTCCGGGTGTTTTTTGCCATTACGTTGCCGTTGATTTCTCAGGCGCTGGTTGCCGGCTGGCTGCTGTCGTTTACGCTTTCTATCGATGATCTCGTGCTGTCGGCGTTTCTTTCCGGGCCCGGGTCGACGACGTTGCCGCTAGTCGTTTTCTCTCGGGTGAGGTTGGGGTTGAATCCTGAGATGAATGCTTTGGCTACGTTGTTTATTGCTGCCGTTACCGTTGGCGTTGTGCTTGCCAATCTTTATATGCAACGGGCTGAGAAGAAGCGGATGGCGATGGCGGTTTGAGGGGTTCTGGTTTTTTGGTTTTGGCCGATGGCCTTTCCCGGAGCGAAAAATCAAACCCGATACCCGATCCGAACCCCACCCCAATGCCGCCCGGCGACAAAAACCGGTGCCGACGCGTCTTTCATCAACACAAACGCGCCACCCCCCATATCCCTCCGGTAGGTCTGCAACAGAAACCGCTTCGTATTCGCGCCTGCCGCAAGGCCAGTCCGGTCATTGAACAACCGCCGGTTCCGGCAATTAGCGGCATTCCAGACAGGATCATCCCCTTGCGGCTGCGAAAACTTCAGATTATGGGTTGGCAGATAACCGTGCCGGTCGACGGCGGCACAAAACGCGACCCGTTCATCGAGCTTGAGCAAAGGCTCGTGAACAGCAGGCAAGACCCGATCGGTGAACGCGGTAAACCGCGTCATGAACTGCGGCGGATCTGTGCGCGGAACCGGCACATAAGTCTCATCGAACAGATCCGCCATGGCGATATCGCCCCGCGCGAGGGCGCCCTCGAACAGTTTGCTGATCTCCGCCGCGGCCTCTTCAACCGCTTCGATAAAGCGCGTATCCGCCGTCTCCACTCCGGTCGCGGCCGTCAGTTCGATCAACGTTTCTGACACACCCAGCAGATTCCCCAGCCGGTCCTTCGCCTGCGCGAAGTTCTCGCTCGAATGCTCGACGCCGCGCGCCATCTCGAGCACCTGTGCCTCGAGTCCGTTGCATTGCGTCTCGATTTCGCCGCTCAGCGTCGCAATCTGCCCGGCTTCGGCATTCAGTTGCGTGATGGCCTCTCCGGTCGAATGAACGACATCGCCGATCATCCGCGTGCCTTCGCGCACGCGATGCGCCCGCGCCGTATTCACCGATCCCTCTGAAATCAGCTGCTCGGTCTGCTGGGTCAGCTGCGCAAGTGTCGTCTCGATCTGGCCGGTGGCCTGAGCGGTCTTCGCCGACAGGTTCTTCACTTCGGCCGCCACGACCGCGAAACTCTTGCCGGATTCGCCGGCGCGGGCAGCCTCGATCGCGGCGTTCAAGGCGAGCAGATGTGTCTGGCGCGCAATCAGCGAAATCTCCTCCGACACGTGGCTCACATGGGCGAGCGCCGCGCGCAGCGCACCGATCTGGCTCTCGATTACTGTCACACCCTCGACCAGCCCGTGAATATCCGCAAGCGATGCCTGGAGCGTCTGCTGCGAGGCCTGCACGCTGGTTGCGGCCCCGGCGGTCACGCTGCGCATCTCGCGGGCGGCGGCGGCAATCCGGTGGTTGCCTTCCATCGTCAGTGCCGCGGATTCGCGCAAGGTACGGCATACCTGTGCCTGCCGCTGCACGCGAGCGGCGACTTCTTCGACGTGCCCCGAGACGTCGCAGATTTCGATTCCCAGTTTGCCCGCCTGTGTGGCAATGTCGCCGACGACCGAATTCGACCGGCTCATCCTGCGGCCCATCCGGCGAAAGCTGAAGCCCGTCATTGAAGTCTCCTTGATGGTGCGGGTTTGCGAGGTCGTCCAGGACGGATGCCGCGCCTTCCTGCTGCGTTTACGGCAAGCTTTCTGGCGACTTGATAAGGAGAATCCCGCACTCGTCATTAGCGATACTGTGCGAACATGCGCGGTCGCCGGCGACGACCCGTCCGGTGCGCCTGAAACTGTCTAACGTTTAACCGAGTCCATGATTGAAGCCTTTGCACGCGTTGCGGGCTGGCAGCAGCTCGAGAGGTTGTGGGAGCTGATCGTGCTGGTCTGCAAGTTTTTCTGGGAATTGCTGCGCCTCCTCGGCGGAGGTGGCTGAAAGCGTCCCGTCATGCAATTGCCCGTGATCTGGGCTAACGTAAAGCGCTTCGACACACGCGACGAAGGGGCTGGGCAATGACTCACGATTCAACCAGTCGCTTCACCGACCGCGTTGCCGACTATGTGAAATACCGTCCAGGCTATCCGCGCGAAGTGGTGACGTTCCTGCACGCCACGTGCGGCCTGGCAAACGGCGCGCACGTCGCCGACATCGGCGCCGGCAGCGGTATTTCGACGCGGCTTTTTCTCGACGCAGGGCATCCGGTCGTCGCCGTCGAACCGAATCAGGCGATGCGTGAAGCCGCCATCGCGTGGCTGTCGGAGTACCCGGGGTTCAATGCCGTTTCAGGCACTGCGGAGGCGACTACCCTCGACGACGCCAGCGTCGATCTCGTCATCGCCGCCCAGGCGTTTCACTGGTTCGATCCGGCAACGGCCGGCCGCGAGTTCGCACGCATCCTGAAACCGGGCGGGCTCGTCGCGCTGTTCTGGAACAGCCGGCTGCTCACAGGCTCGGCGTTTCTCGAGAGATACGAGGCGCTCCTCAAGCGATATGGCGTGGACTACACGGAAGTGTCTGAGCGCTATGGGGACGATGCCAGCATGTCAGCGTGGTTCGGTGACAGTTTCGCGCACAAGGCGACGTTTCCGAACATGCAGGCGCTTGATTTCGACGGATTGAAAGGGCGTTTGATGTCTTCGTCGTATGCGCCGAAGGCCGGGCATCCGGAACACGAGCCGATGCTGGTCGCGCTGCGCGACCTGTTCGACCGTACCGCACTGAACGGCAAGGTTGAATTTGCGTACGACACGCGTGTCTATGTCGGATACGGCGCGCGCCGTTGATTCCCGTCCCGGACCAGACACGCGCTCACTACGGGGAAAAGCGGTATTCGCGCTCGCGCACGCGACGCGTGCGCTTGCGGAAACTGAACGTGAAGCCGGGCCAGATCGCGGTATTCTTGCCGCTCTTCGACTGATACCAGCTGTGGCATCCAGTTGCCCATACGGAGCGCTGCATGTCGCGCTGCAGGCGCGCGTTGAACGCACGCTGGACGTCGTGGCGCAGGTTCATGGTTCGCGCGCCGCGCTGGCGCAACACACGCAGACAGTCGGCGATGTACTGCACCTGCGACTCGATCATGTAGATCATCGAGTTGTGGCCAAGGCCAGTGTTAGGTCCGACCATCATGAAGAAATTCGGAAAGCTCGCGACGCTCGTGCCGAGATAGGCTTCGGGCCCGTCGCGTAACCACAGCGCGCCCAGATCGGCGCCGTCGATTCCCGTCACGTCGAACGGCGCGCCCACGTCGTTCACCTGAAAGCCGGTGCCGCAGATGATCGCATCGACGCCATAAAGGACACCATCATCGGTGACTATGCCGTCCGTGACGATTTCGCGGATCGCGGTCGTGACGACGTCGACGTTCGGCTGCGACAGGGCAGGGTAGTAGTCCCTCGAAAGCAGCACGCGCTTGCAGCCGAGCTGATGGTTCGGTGTGAGTTTTGCGCGCAGGGCAGGATTCTTGACGCGCCGTTCGAGATAGCTCAGGCCGAACTTCATCGGATACTTCATCAGCTTCGGATTCACGACGAACGCCACCGCGCGCGATTCGAGCTGCCAGTAGGTCGCCGCGCGTACGACGCGCTGCGTGAACGGCAGATGCCGGAAGAACCATTGCGCACGCCGGCCGATCGGCCGGTCGGGCTTGGGCATGATCCATGGCGGTGTCCGCTGGAACAGCGCGAGATGCGCGACGCGCGGCTGGATTTGCGGCACGAACTGGATCGCGCTCGCGCCGGTGCCGATCACGGCGACGCGCTTGCCATCGAGCGGGTAGTCGTGATCCCAGCGGGCCGAATGAAACATCTTGCCGGTGAAACGTTCAATGCCGGCGATCTGCGGCATCGCCGGGCGCGACAGCGGACCGCTCGCAGCAATCACGACATCGGCCTCGATGCACTCGCTCGCGCCATTCACGTCGACATCGAGCCGCCAGAGCTGCTGTGCTTGGTCGAAGCGCGCGGCTGCGACACGCGCGTGACAGCGTACGAAACGGTCGATGCCGTATTTGCGCGCGCAGTGTTTCAGGTACGCGAGAATCTCTGCCTGCTGGCTGAACGCGCGTGACCACGCCAGATTCGGCTCGAACGAGAACGAATAGAGATGTGAGGGCACATCGCACGCGGCACCGGGATACGTGTTGTCGCGCCATGTGCCGCCGATATCGCCCGCGGCCTCGTAGATCGTCATCGACGTGATGCCCATCTGCGTGAGCCGGATCGCCATGCCAATGCCGGCAAAGCCGCTCCCGACGATGGCAATGCGCGGCATGCTGGATGAGGCAGGCGGGATGGACGTCACATGGGCTCCAGACTGATGATGACGACAAACGTCTACAGAACGACGCCGCAGGGTAGGCAACTGTGCACTTCGCCGCGTAAGAAGTGTGAAGCGTTGGTCAAGCGATAAAAAAGCAGGCTCCATGACGGAGCCTGCTTTCATGTGCGATCCGATGCGGCAGCATCAGATCAGGTATCGGTCCAGCCACCGGAATCGTCGCTGCTGCCCATGTCGACTCCGCCGTCGCCATTACCGTCGCTCCAGTCGTTCGAACCCTGGCCGAAATCGACATCGCCTCCAGCCGCGCGTCTGCGCGCTTCGTCGGGATCGACGATCACGTCGCGCTCAATAATACGATCGCGGCCGCCCGAATTGAGCACCTGGCCGAGCAGCACGCCGGTCAGCAAGCCACCCATGCCGCCACCGAAACCGCCGCCTTGCTGGACGATCACGGGCGGCTGCTGTTGTGGCGCCGGCTGCGGCGGATACGGGTAGGGCGCCTGCTGCCGGCCGAAGCGTTCATCCGCCTCGCGTGCATAGGTCGACTCACCGCTGCCCAGCGGTCCCGGCCCGAGCGCGGCCGCACCCGTGGCGTTCGGATCGGGGCGACCTTCCGAGCGCGCCTTCAGGCTTTCGACCTGACGCGCCAAATCTTCGATCTGATACGGTGGCACGGGATTCTGGCTGTTCGACAGCGTTTCGACCAGCTGGCGCAACTGCGTCTCGGCGCCTTCGACTTCCTTCTCCAGTGCCTCGTGCCCCGGCACCGTCGAAAGCCGGACATCGAGCTTCAGCGAGCGCACCGCATTGAGCAGTTCGGTCGCGCGCTTGAGCTGCTCGCGCCGGTCGCCTTCGACCCGTGAATCATCATTGGAGCGTGCGCGTTTGAGCGTCCAGCGCAGCACGAACGCGATCGCGACGATCACCAGCACAATACCTATCAACATGCCCATTGAAACCCCCTGACGTTTCGGCGTCACCGGTTGCATCATTGTCGTCTGCTGCGTCTGGGCAGCGGGCGCGTTCTGTTGCACGAATGGATTCGTCGCGCCATTGGTGGTGGTCGCGCCTGCACGTTGCGCGTCTTTGCGCAGGCGTGCTTCTGTTTGCATGAAACGCGACGGATCGGTGAAGCGCACCTGCGGGTCGAGCGTCTTTGCCTGCTGGAGTTGCGTGAGGGCGTCTGCATATCGGCCCTCGCGATCGAGCACCTGTGCGTAGAGATAATGCGCACGCGCATTGTTCGGATGCGCCTGCAGCACCTGTGTGAGGCCAGCGTCCGCCTGTTGCCAGTTACCCTGCTGCATCGCGGTTTCGATCTGCGTCGCGGTCGGCAAGGCAAAGGCCCCGCCGGAGACGAGCATCAGCGAAACGAATGCAGCGGCGAGAAGTCTTTTCATGATCCGGGCCGGGCGGCTTTACGCCCGTCTCCATGACTATCGGTATCAGGTGCGACGCCGCGTGCGAGTCGAAGTTCGATCCGCAGCGCGCCGCACCGGGCCCACAACAGCGGGTTACTGCTGTGCCGGCGTGTTCAGCTGCTTCTTCAAGGCCTCGAGGCGATCTTCCACCGACGGGCCGCGGTTGAGTTCCGCGAGCTTGTCGTCGAGTGCCTTGCCGCTCTTGACGTCGGCCGAATTCAGGCGCGCGTCGGAGCGTGCATTCGACAGCGCCACCTTGTCTTCGAGCTTCTGGAAATCCTCGGCGAGATTCTTGCCGCCGATGCCGCCGAGTGCCGTCGCCGCGACATCCTTTGCCTGCGCGATCTCCTGCTTCGCCTGCAGGATGTTGGAGCGCGCGTTCAGGTCGTTACGGCGCTGACGCATTTCGTCGATCTGCTGCTTCAGTTGATCGACTGACGGTTCGAGTGTCGAGAGTTCTGAGCTGAGCGCGTTGCGTTCGGCTTCTGCCGTAGCCTGTGCGCCGAGCGCTTCGCGGGCGAGGGCTTCGTCGCCGGCCTGCAGGGCACGCCGCGCGCCGTCTTCGTACTTCTTTGCCTTGTCGGCGGCTACGTCGCGCTTGCTCTGTTGCGTCGCCACCTGTGCCTGGATCTCGATCAGCGAGTTCTCCGCCTTCGAGATGCTCTCGTCGAGTTCGCGCACGATCTGGCGCGAGTCGCGTGAGGGATCCTGCACGGATTCGGCCGCGTCGTTCAGGAGACCTTTGAGCGTGCGCGAGATGGTGTCAATAAGCGACATGAATACCTCCGTAGATTGAAATCGGCGCCGGATAACCAGGCGCGTCCAGCCGACCGCGATTATCCGATAGCTTACGCCGCTGCGCGCGTTGATGTGCGGACGACCGGTCAGCAAATCGGGACGTTTCGATGAATTGCAATGGCAACGTTGCCGATATCGCGATTACAAAGGATTAACAGCCCGAAAGGTGCGTGGCCGATGGCTCGGCCGAGCGCGAATATTACACCACGACCGATCTTAAAAAGGTCTTAAAGCCACGTTATATAACGGCTTCAAAACGTCGTGCCTCGCCGTCATCAAGACGTCGCTTTTGCGGTGTTCAAGGAGCGAAATTTTTCGCCGGATTTCCGTTGATTGATTACCGGAGAGCGCCAGCGAATTTCACGCGAAGCGGCCATCCTTTGAAGAGGGGTCGGCGGCGTCTGGGTCGTCGTCCACCGGCGCGGGGGCGAGGCATGGGCGCTGCCGCGACGTGTCCGGCCCGCTGGCGTGTGCCGCGTCGGCCGTGGGGTTCGGGCCTGCGGCAAGCGCGGCAGCCTTGGCCGCGGCCACCCTTGCGACGGCTTCTGCCGCGTTGCGCATTTCCTCTTCGGTTGCAGTGGCGGGATCGAAAGGCGGCGTTGCGTCCGGCAAATCTTCGGCCAGCGCGGAAGCGTCCTTGAACGACGCGCCGGAGCGGGCCGGAAGCGGCATCCGGGACGAAGCGTGAAGCTCGTCCTGAAACGGAACAGGCGCTGCATCAGCGCCATCGCTGATCGACGACGTGGAGGGTGGCGGCAGGGCATTGCGCGCGCGCGCCGGCGGTAAGGCGGGCGTCGCGGTGCCGTGTGTGTGGCGCGTGCCGCGGGCGACTTTCCGCAATGCCTCGTTCAACGCATCCGGCTCACGCGGGGCGCGCAAACGATCGACGATGCTCGCCGCCTTGACCTGCTCGCTCGTCGCACCGAAGCTGAGCACGGCACGCCGCATCAGTTCGCTGACGCTGATGCCGAGGCCTTCGGCGGTCGAGGTGATCGCGCGCTTCTGGGCGGGTGTGACGAATACGACGATGCGTTCGCTGGGCTTGTTCATGGTCGGCTCGCGTGCGTTTTGGCGTGTTTTGTCGTCTGGCCGCGGATTCTGGCGGGCGGCCGCGTCGGAAAGAGGCGCGACCGGTCCATCATAAGGCGACTCGCGCCGAAGCGATACGGGGCAAACCAGGGTAAAACCGGAGCGCCGCGCGAAAATATCGTGACTTCAATGACTTGCCGCCTTTCCAGCAGCATTGTCCACAGGCCTTTCAACATTTTCTGTTAATAACCCCGCGCGCTCCGACAAAAGGCATGCAGCACCTTTCGGGAAACCATCATGAGGGAATTCTTACAAAAAAATCGGCTTGGGCGCCGCGCGATTTCTTTAAAATGCCCTGTTACGTTTGCGCTGGCCGCCGTTTTCGCCGTGCGCTGCGCGGTCGCCGGGGGCGTATGACCGTACGGGGAGCCGGTTTCGGCGGGGTGTTGCAATGACCGTCCGATGCGGCGCTATTTGCCAACCGCTTATTGCCAACGTCTAGACCTGTCGGCGCTGCCAGTTCAAGGCGCGCCACGACCATGATCCTTGCGCACGCCGGGAGCGCGCGCAGAAGGTGCGCAGTGAGGCGCCAACCATTCAAGTCATGCCAATTATCAAACGACCGCCTTCAAATTATCCGGCCGACGACCGGAATCCCAACCACCGCAACGCCGGATCCAGCCGCGAACGCAACGGTGCCGTCCGCGACGACAAGCCCGCTGGCCGTTCGCTCGGTGCGAACATTGCAATCTGGTTCGCCGGGCTGCTGGCGACGATTGCCGTCGTCGGTGCGCTGATCATCGGTTATGCGCTCGTCGTGATGGGGCCGCAGCTGCCGTCGCTCGACGCGCTCACCGACTATCGTCCGAAGGTGCCGCTGCGCGTCTACACAGCGGACCACATCCTGATCGGCGAGTTCGGCGAGGAGCGCCGCAGTCTGGTGCGCTTCGCCGACATCCCCGACCAGATGAAGAAAGCGGTGCTCGCCATCGAAGACTACCGCTTCTACGAGCATGGCGGCGTCGACTTCGTCGGCATTCTGCGCGCGGGGTTCGCGGACCTGCTGCACGGCGGCGCTTCGCAAGGTGCGAGCACGATCACGATGCAGGTCGCACGCAACTTCTTCCTGTCGAGCGAAAAGACCTACACCCGCAAGATCTACGAAATGATGCTTGCGTACAAGATCGAGCGTGCGCTCACGAAGGATCAGATCCTCGAGCTCTACATGAACCAGATCTATCTGGGTGAGCGCGCGTACGGTTTTGCAGCTGCCGCGCGCGTCTACTTCGGCAAGGATCTGAAAGACATCACACTGGCTGAAGCAGCGATGCTGGCGGGCCTGCCGAAAGCGCCATCGGCCTACAACCCGGTGGTGAACCCGAAGCGCGCGAAGATCCGCCAGGAATACATCCTGAAGCGCATGCTCGATCTGCATTACATCACCCAGGACCAGTATGACGGGGCCGTGAAGGAGCCGATTCACACGAAGGTCGCGGGCAATGAGTACAGCGTGCATGCCGAGTACATCGCGGAGATGGTCCGTCAGATGATATACGCGCAGTACAAGGACGAGACCTACACGCGCGGCCTGAACGTCACGACGACGATCGATTCTGCCGACCAGGACGCGGCGTATCATGCCGTGCGCAAAGGCATCATGGATTACGAGCGCCGCCACGGTTATCGCGGACCGGAAGGCTTCGTCGACCTGCCGGACAACAGCGACGATCGCGACCAGGCGATCGACGATGCGCTCGCCGATCATCCCGACGCCGGTGAAATCGTCGCAGCCGTCGTCACCGATGCGACGCCGAAGCAGGCGAAGGTGCAGTTCGTCGACGGCACGGCCGCGACGATCGACGGCGATGGGCTGCGCTTTGCGGCTGCCGCGCTGAGCCCGCATGCGGCGCAGGCGCAGCGCATCCGGCCCGGCTCGATCGTGCGCCTCGTCGCCGATGCGAAGGGCAACTGGCAGATCACGCAGTTGCCGCAGGTCGAAGGCGCGCTCGTGTCGCTGACACCGCAGGACGGCGCGATCCGTGCGCTGGTCGGCGGCTTCGACTTCAACAAGAACAAGTTCAATCACGTGACGCAGGCGTGGCGGCAGCCGGGCTCGAGTTTCAAGCCGTTCATCTATTCGGCGGCGCTCGACAAAGGCCTCGCACCGGCGACGATCATCAACGACGCGCCGCTGTCGTTCCCGCCGAGCGCGCCAGGCGGAGACGCGTGGGAACCGAAGGACGACGATCAGCCGGATGGCCCGATGTCGATGCGCCTTGCGCTGCAGAAGTCGAAGAACCTGGTGTCGATCCGCATCCTGTCGTTTATCGGCACGAAGTACGCGCAGGACTTCGTCACGCAGCGTTTCGGCTTCGATGTCGACAAGACGCCGCCGTATCTGCCGCTCGCGCTCGGCGCGGGGCTCGTGACGCCGTTGCAGTCGGCGGGCGCCTATTCGGTGTTTGCGAACGGCGGTTACCGGATCAATCCGTATCTGATCGCCGATGTCACCGATGCGCGCGGCCAGGTGATTTCGCGGGCGCAGCCGTTGACGGCTGGCACCGACGCGCCACGCACGCTGGAAGCGCGTAATGCGTTCATCATGAACAGCCTGCTGCATTCGGTCGCGACCGCGGGCACGGGGGCGGGCACCAATGTGCTGCGTCGTTCGGATCTGCAGGGCAAGACGGGCACGACGAACGATGCGAAGGACGGCTGGTTCGCCGGCTATCAGAAGTCGCTGGTGGCGGTGGCGTGGATGGGCTATGACCAGCCGAAGTCGCTCGGCAGCCGCGAGTTCGGTGCGCAGCTGGCGCTGCCGATCTGGGTCGACTACATGCAACGGGCGCTGCGCGGCGTGCCGCAGGAAGAACCGCAGATGCCCGAGGGCGTCACGACGCTCGACGGCGAGCTGTTCTTCACGGACATGACGCCAGGCAATGGTTTTGTCGCGAGTATCGGCCTCGATTCGGCGAATCCGCTTGCAGGCGCAACCGATGCGCTGGGCAAGGTGGGGGCAGCGGGGCTGACGCCGCCAGATGTCTCGTCGACCGAGAAGAAGCAGATCATGGATTTGTTCGAATCGAACAAGCCGTGATGTAAGCGAAGGTAAGAAGGCACACCCGGACGAAGATGCGTCCGGGTGTGCCTGGCGATTACAATCTGCCAGGTTTGCGGTTCCGTCCGCCTGTCGAATGACAGATTACTTCGTCCCCGTGTTTCAAACGGGGCTGCTTCGCGCCAGGCGCGACGCTTTCACCCGGTATCAGGCGCGCGTATGTAGGTCCAGTCCGACGGTCGTCTCCATTCTTTCGCGGAACGGCGCGTTCGCCACGCATGCATGATCAACATGGTCTTCCCTTGAAGAACCGCATTCTTATCTGTCTCACGACCGGCTTGCTGCGCGCGCTCGCGCTGCTGCCGTATGGCCTGGTCGCCCGCTTTGGCGTGGGCCTCGGCGCGTTGCTGTATCGCATTCCGGGCGCTCGCAGGAAGGTCGTTCACACAAATCTGAAACTGTGCTTTCCCGACATGAGCGAGGCCGAACGCGAGCGCCTCGCGCGGGCGCACTTCTGCCATGTGATACGCAGCTACGTCGAGCGCGGGCTGCAGTGGTTTGGTAGCGCGCAGTCGCTTGCGCGTCTCGTCGAAGTGGAGAGCGCGATCGATCTCGCCGACGCGCACCGGCATCCGACGATCTTTGTCGGCTTCCATTTCGTCGGTATCGAGGCGGGCTGCATGATGTATTCGACGCGGCATCCGGTCGCGTCGCTCTACACGCCGATGTCGAACGTGCTGTTCGATGCGCTGGCGCTGCGCCAGCGCGGCCGCTTCGGCACGGAGATGATTCCGCGCAGCAACAGCGTGCGTCACGCGCTGCGCGTGCTGCGTGCCGGCAAGCCGGTGATGCTCGCAGCCGACATGGATTTCGGTTTGCGCGATTCAGTGTTCGTGCCGTTCTTCGGCGTGCCGGCGTGCACATTGACGTCCGTGTCCCGGCTCGCGAAAGCGGGCAATGCACGGGTGGTGCCGTTCGTCACCGAGGTGCTGCCGGACTATCGTGGCTACAAGCTGACGATTTTCGACGCGCTTGCGGATTTTCCGTCAGACGATGCGGAAATCGACGCGCGTCGTATCACCGCGTTTCTCGAAACACAGGTGCGCAGAATTCCGGCTCAGTACTACTGGGTGCACAAGCGCTTCAAGAACCGGCCAGCAGGTGAGGCCGCGGTGTATTGATTCGTTGGGCTCATGTTCTTGCAGCGGTGGAAAGACGCTTGCGCTCAGGCACTTATGCGTGCTGTCCTGACGTTATCAACAGGGCTTTCAACAAAATCTGTGGATAAGCCTGCTCAAGGGTTCGCGCGACCGATCGGCTTGCGATGTCGCGTGTCGAGTTGCCTGGTTCCGCTCCGCGAACAACAAGTTGATCTGGCTCAGTGACTTAACGCGGTCTGCCCAGGCTTATCAGCAGCCCTGTCAACAGAATCTGTTGATAACGTGGGCGGTTTTGCATACTGCCGAAGCCGCCCGCGATGCGTCGGCGACGCATTTCGCGCCGTCGTATAAAAGCACCGCGAGCTCAATGCGTTAGCGTGCTTGTCAGAGACTTTTCAACAGGCTCATCAACATAAACTGGGGATAACCGCGAGCCGGAGCACGCGGTACACCCGATAGCGACAGGTCCGATCAGTTGCTTGCTACGCCGTCCGTCGAAGGTTTCGCCTGCGGCGGCGGATTGCCCATCGCCTGAAAGAGGGCCGCCGTGTCGGAGAGGCGCGCACCCGTGTAGCGGATCTCGTCGAGCCGCGCGTTGCGGTACTGCTGCTCGCTCGAGCGTGCCGTCGACTCGGCCACGGCACCGAGCCGGTAGCGCGCGGATGTCTCGTCGAATACGCCTTGCGCCGAACGGGCGGCAAAATTCGCCGCATCGAGCGACTGCGCATCGTGTTCGAGCGCGGCCAGCGTATCGGCGACATTCTGAAACGCCGCAAGCACAGTCTGCCTGTACTGGGCAGTGGCAGCGTCGTACGCATCGACAGCCGCGCGGCGTTGAGCGGCGAGCGCGCCGCCATGAAAGATCGGTTGCGACAGCGACGCGCCGATGCTCCACAGTGCGCCCGCACCGGACACCGCGACCGGCCAGCTAAATCCGCCCTGGCCCATCGATGCCGTCAGCGACAGGCTTGGAAACATCTGCGCCGTGGCGACGCCGACGTCGGCCGCGGCGGCCTTCAACGTGGCATCGGCAGCCTGTATGTCAGGTCGCGACTTCAGCAGATCCGACGGTATCGACACCGGCACCTGTTCGGGCACGTGCAGGCTCGCGAGATCGAGGTCGGCCGGCGCTGCATCGGGTGTGCGGCCGAGCAGTACGGCAAGCGCGTGACGGGTCGTCAGCCACTGCTGACGCAGTCCCGGCAGACTGGCCGCGAGCGTCGCGGCGCTTTGCTGTGCGTTCAGCGCATCGGTATGGGAGGCTGCGCCGAGCTCGTAGCGGCGCGAGGTATCGCGTGCCTGCTCGTTGGCGAGCGTAACGAGGCGCTCGGTGGTCTCGATCTGCGCATGCAGCGTGGCCGAAGCGATCGCCGCCGAGACGATGTTGGCCGCCAGCGCGCGACGCGCTGCATCGAACTGATACGCCTGCACATCGACGCGGGCGGCGAGCGCCGCGTTCTCCAGCCGTGCCGCGCCGAAAATATCGAATGTGTAATGCGCCTGCAACTGTCCGACGAACACGTTGTAGAGAAACGTGTTCGGCCCGACCTCCGGAATGGCGAGGGCGCGCTGCCGGGTTGCCTGCCCGCCGGCGTCGATGGTGGGCAGCAGCGAGCTGCCGATCTGGGCTCGCAACTGCTCGCGCGCTGCGGCGAGGTTGCGATCGGTCGCAGCGAGCGTCGGGCTGTTGCGCAGGCCCTCATCGACGAGCGCGTCCAGATCGTCTGAGCGGTACTGCTTCCACCAGTCCGGCACCGGCTTCGCGCCAATGACGAACTGTTGCGTCACGCCCTGGGCTGGCACGGTCTGCATCGGTTGCGGCTCCGCGCCGTAGTGGGCTGGCTCCGGCATGGCCGGCGGAGTGCCGTTCGGGCCGAACGAGCAGGCGGCGAGCGTGAACGCCGCAGCCGCGGCGAACGCCGGCATCCTGAGAGTGAAGCAACGGTTGTCCATGATCAAACTCCCGCTTGCGCAGATGAGGAGGGCGGCGGGGACGGCTCGCGCTCATCCTTGCGCACCCTGAACGATGCCGCGTACAGCGCCGGCAAATAGAACAGCGTCAGCACGGTCGCGCTCGTAATGCCGCCCATCAAGGCGGTCGCCATCGGTCCGAAGAAGTTGGAGCGCAGGAGCGGAATCAGCGCGAGCACGGCGGCGGCCGCCGTCAGCGTGATCGGCCGGAAGCGTCGCACGGTCGCGCCGACGATCGCATCGAAACGTTTCTGGCCGGCCGCGATGTCCTGCTCGATCTGATCGACGAGAATCACCGAGTTACGCATGATGATGCCGAACATCGCAATCACACCGAGCATGGCGACGAAGCCGAACGGCTTGCCGAACAGCAGCAGGGTCGCGACCACGCCGATCAGTCCGAGCGGTGCCGTCAGCACCACCATCAGCACGCGCGCGAAGCTCTGCAACTGGATCATCAGCAAGGTCAGCACGGCGATGATCATGATCGGCATCTGCGCGTTGATCGACGTCTGTCCTTTCGCGCTCTCCTCCACCGGGCCGCCGACTTCGATGCGGTAACCCACCGGCAGCGCCTCGCGGATCTGCGCGAGCGAGTGGTCGATGCTATTGGTCACGTCGATACCCTGCGCACCGTTGGCGACGTCGGATTGCACGGTGATCGTAGGTTGCCGGTCGCGTTCCCAGATCACGCCGTACTCGAGGTCGTGGCGCAACTGGCCGAGTGTGCCGAGCGGCACCGGGCCGTTGGGCGTCGGCATCGCGAGCGTGATGATCTGCGCCGGATCGACGCGTTCACTTTTCGGCGCGCGCAGATCGACGCTGATGAGCTTGTCACGCTCACGGTATTGGGTGACCGTGTATCCGGAAAGCGTCATGGCAAGGAAGCTGGAGATATCTTCGGAACTCACGCCGAGTTCGCGGGCCTTCTTCTGATCGACTTCGAAACGCACCGAACGCTCGGCGGGTTCGTCCCAGTCGAACTGGACATTCGCGGTGCGCGTGTCGGCGCGCATCATGGCCGCGACTTTTTCGGCAATCGAGCGGACCGTTGCGATGTCGTCGCCGCTCACGCGGAACTGCACCGGATAGCCGACCGGCGGGCCGTTTTCCAGCCGGGACAGGCGCGTGCGAATCGCCGGAAACCTGTTGCGCAGTTCGGGTGCGAGCCACCGTGCGAGTTTTTTCGCGGTCCTTGACCGATTTCGCGGTGATCACGAACTGCGCGAAATTCGGCTGCTGCAGTTGCTGATCGAGCGGCAGATAGAAGCGCGGCGCACCCGTGCCGACGAAGTTGACAGTGTGATCGATCTCAGGCCGTCCTTCGAGCGCCTTTTCAAGCCGCTGCGCCTCGCGCAGCGTCGCATGGAACGACGCGCCTTCGGGCAGGCGCACGTCGACGAGCAGTTCCGGCCGGTCCGAACTCGGGAAGAACTGCTGCGGCACGAGCGTGAAGCCCGCGAGCGAGATGAGGAACAGCACGACGGTAATCGCGAGCACGACAAAACGTCGCTCGATGCACCAGCCGACCCAGCCGCGCAGCCGGCCATAGAAGCGCGTGTCGTAGATGTCCCCCAATGGGACTTCGTGCGGGGTGCCATGCTCGTGATCGTGCGCTTCATGCGCGTGGTCCCCCGAAGGATGTTCTTTCGGAGTGCGCTTGCGCTCCGGCAGCATGTGATAGCCCAGCATCGGAATCAGCACGACGGCCGCAAGCCATGAAGCGATCAGCGCAATCGCGGAGACTTCGAATATCGAACGCGTGTATTCGCCGGTACTCGATTTGGCGAGCGCGATTGGCAGGAAGCCGGAGACGGTGACGAGCGTGCCCGTCAGCATCGGAAACGCCGTGCTGGTGTACGCGAATGCCGCGGCGCGTGTGCGATTCCAGCCCTGTTCGAGCTTCACGGCCATCATTTCGACGGCAATGATGGCGTCGTCGACAAGCAGACCCAGCGCAAGCACCAGGGTACCGAGCGACACCTTGTGCAGACCGATGTCGAACAGGTACATGAAGAGCGCGGTCACGGCGAGCACGATCGGAATCGAGATCACGACCACCATTCCGGTGCGCAAGCCCAACGAAATCAGGCTCACGACGAGCACGATCGCAATCGCTTCGGCAACGGCTTCGAGGAAATCGTCCACCGACAGCGCGACCGCCTTCGGCATGCTCGACACTTCGACGAGCTTGAGCCCCGCCGGCAGATGCGCGCGCAATACGGCGGTCTGCTGGTCGAGCGCCTTGCCAAGGCGGATCACGTCTCCGCCTGGCTGCATGGTCACGCCGATGCCCAGCACCGCGCTGCCACCGAAACGCATCTGCGTGACGGGCGGGTCGTCATAGCCACGCCTGATCGTCGCGATATCGCCGAGACGGAACGAGCGGTTGTTGATGCGGATCAGCGTATCGGCGAGTGCATTCACATCGTTTAACTGGCCGGTGGGGCGGACGAACACGCGGTCGTCGGCGGTCGTCAACGTGCCTGATGGCGACACGGCGTTCTGCGAGTTGACGGCCTGTGCGAGCTGTTGCGGCGTGATGCCAAGGCGCGTCAGCTGGGTGTTCGAAATCTCGACGTAGATGTGCTGGTCCGGATCGCCGAAATAATCGACCTTGCCGACACCCGGCACACGCAGCAGCACCGTGCGTAACTGGTCCGCGTAGTCGTGCAGTTGCGCGGGCGAAAAGCCGTCACCTTCGAGTGTGTAGATGTTCGTGTAGACGTCGCCGAACTCGTCGTTGAAGAACGGCCCCTGAATGCCGGGCGGCAGCGTCGCGGCAATGTCACCGACTTTCTTGCGGACCTGGTACCAGGTCTCCGGCACGTCCTTCACGGGTGCGGAGTCCTTCATCGTGAAGAACATCAGCGATTCGCCCGGGCGCGAATAGCTGCGGACGAAATCGATAGACGGGGTTTCCTGCAACTTGCGGCCGATGCGGTCGGTGAGCTGTTCCTGCACCTGGCGCGCGGTGGCGCCTGGCCAGAACGTGCGGATCACCATTACGCGAAACGTGAACGGCGGGTCTTCGGATTGCGCGAGCCGCGTGTAGGCGAGGATGCCGAAGGCAGTCGACAGGACGATCAGGAACACGACCAGTGCCTGATGGCGCAGCGCCCAGGCGGACAGATTAAAACGGCCTTCCTCCAGGCGGGCTTCGCGTTCGGCATCACGTGTGGCGTCGGAAGTGCTCATGACGCAAAGTCCTCGGGATGAAGCGGCGCGATGACCCGGACCTTCTCGCCGGCCGCTACCGTGTGAACGCCTTGCAGCACGACACGTTCGCCGTCCTTCAGCCCTTCGGAGACTGCAATCGTGCGCTCGTTATAGCGCGTGACCTGGATGCGGCGCAGTTCGAGCGTGTCGTCCGCGCGCACGATCCACAGCGCGGGCGCGTTGCCTTCGTGAAAGAGGGCGGTCGCGGGCACCACGAACGAACTGGACGCGCCGCGGGCGGCGTTATCGCGGGCTAACGACACGCTCGCGGTCATGCCGAGGCGCACGTCGGGCCCGGCGTTCTCGAGCGTGAGTCGCGCGCGGAACGTGCGGCTTTGCGGATCGGCGGCCGGCGACAGTTCGCGCACGCGCGCCGTGAAGCTGCGGCCCGACAGCGCCGGCAACGTGACCTTCGCGATCTGCCCGACGGCAAGCGTTGCGAGCGCGCTTTCGGGCACGTCGCAGATCACGTCGACGTCGCCCGTCCACGCGAGGTTGTAGACCGACTGGCCGGCCGACACGTTCTGGCCGGTGTCCGCCTGTTCAGCGGTGATGACGCCGGTGTGATCGGAGACGAGCGTCGTGTACTGCAGCTGGTTTCGGGCGAGCGCCGCCTGTTGATCGGCCTGATCGCGCTGCGCAGCCGCGGACGCGTACGCGTCGGTCGTCTGTTCGAACTGGGCCTGGGAGATCAGGTTGTCGTGCAGCTGGGCGCGATCGCGGTCGAGCTGCTGTCTCGCGAAGACGAGCCGATGCTGGGCGGCGTCGAGCGCCGCCTGGGCGCTTGCAGCGTTCTTCTGCGCATCGGCCGGATCGAGGCGGGCGACGACCTCGCCGCTCTTTACCGTATCGCCAAGCCGCACGCGCCGCTCGATGATCTTGCCCGCGACGCGGAATGACAGCGGCGTCGCGTAACGCGCCTCGACTTCGCCGGGCAGGGCCGAGGCGACCGGCTGGCCGTCC